>JBJTWK010000055.1:0-33037 GCA_046081705.1 Actinomycetes bacterium
TCGGATGCCCGACACCGCGAACGCCCTGATGCGGGGCACGATCTCGGAGGCGCAGGCGATCGAGGTCGCCCGGGGTGCCGCGGCCGACCCGAATGCCGAGGGCCATCTGTTGCGTCAGTCCCAGTGGGGCACGGTGAAGGCCCTCAAGGCCGAGACCGACCGGGTCGTGGCCCGGGCGACGGATCACGGCCAGGCCGAGCAGGACAAGGTCCACAAGGGCCGGTTCGTGCGTCACCACGTGGCGCGTGACGGTGCCTTCTGTCTGGAGGCGCGGTTGACGAAGGTCGCGGGTGCGAAGGTCGTCGAGGCGTTGGAGCACTACGCGAAGATCGAGTTCGAGACCGCTCGCAGCACCGGGGTCTGGGCCCACCACACCACCTACCTCGCGGACGGACTCGTCGCCATGTGCGAGCACGCCCGCCACGGCGGCGTGCGCGGAGTGCGGGGCGCCGGGGCGCAGGCGAGTGCCGGCACCGGTCGGCGTGACGTCACCAGCGCTGGATCGCGCGGTGGCGCGGGCAGCAGCGGAGATGCGCCCGGCGGCGAGGACGAGATCGCTGCACTGCGTCGCGGCACCGAGCGATCGGGGCCGCTCGCGTTGGTCGAGGTGCGCGTGGACCACGCCGCACTCGTCCGGGGCCGCGTCGAGGGCGACGAGGTCTGCGAGATCGAGGGGCTCGGACCGATCCCCGTCGCCGAGGCCCAACGCCTCGCGAGCGACTCCATCCTGCGGGTCCTCCTCGTCGATGGCGGGGTGGTGAAGAAGATCTCATCCACGACCCGCTCGATCCCGCCCCGACTCAAGCGGGTGATCGTGGAGCGGGACCGCACGTGCGTCGTGCCGGGCTGTGATGTGTCATGGAACCTCGAGATCGACCACCGGATCCCCTTCGCGCAGGGTGGTCGCACCGACGAGGAGAACCTCGCCCGCCTGTGTCACGAGCACCACCGCCAGAAGACCGCCGGGAAGGCGATCCTGGAACGTTGGGAGGACGACCGGGGACGCCCCCGCTGGGCGTGGCACCCGACAACGAGACCGAACGAACCCCCGCCACTCTCGTTCGAGGAACGCTGGCCGAATCTCTGGACCGGCTGACCCCACGGGGATCGGTCGGTCGGACCCGATGAGGTCGGGAGCGATGCGAACGCACCGGAGGTAGCACGCTGCACCGTAGGACGGGCCCGGACCCGTGCTCGCGCGTCGGGCGGTGGCCGCCTACGGCCCGTCAGGCCGTATGGAACGCGTCGATGATGCCCGCCCAGCGCGTCGGGTCCGAGCGGTACGGCGCGTAGAACGACACCCGGTCGAGCAGGTCACCGTACCGACCGAGCATGAGACCGGGGATCTGCTCGGGCTCGCCGACCACCGCGAAGGTGTCGAGGATGTCGTCGTCGATGAGACGGCCCATCTCCACCCACTCGCCCTGCTTCGAGAGCCGATTGAGGTCGTCCTGGAGGTCGCCCCAACCGTGCAGCTCCAGCACACCCCGGTACGCGGGCGTCGATCCGTAGAAGGCGATCTGCTGCCGGGTCCCGGCCCGCGCCGCCTCCATCTCCTCCTCGGTCGATCCGGTGACGACGAACATCGGACCGGACAGCTGGAAGTCGGCCCGACCCGTCCCGGCCCGGGCCCAGCCGCGCTCGAGCGCCGGCATCGTCACCTCGCGCACGTAGCGCTCCGTCGTGAACCCGTGCAGGATGATCCCGTCCGCCACCTCGCCGGCCACCTCGGTCATCCGCTCCCCGACCGCGGCGAGGAAGACCCGCGGGTCCCCGTGCGGGTTCGGACCGGGGTTGAAGAACGGGGTCATGAGCGTGTGCGAGTAGAAGTCCCCGCGGAAGTCGAGCGCCGTGCCGTCGTTCCAGCAGGCCCCGCTCGCACGCATCGCCAGGATGAACTCGCGCATCCGAGCCGCGGGGTGGGACCACGGCATCGAGAAGCGCTTCTCGATGTGCGCCTTGATCTGGCTCCCCAGCCCGAGCATCACGCGCCCACCCGAGAAGGCCTGGAGATCCCACCCGATGTTGGCCAGGATCATCGGGTTGCGGGCGAACGCCACCGCGATGCCGGTCCCGAGTTCGAGGCGTTCGGTGTGCTCGGCGCCGAGGAGGATCGGGAAGAACGGATCGTGGGCCGTCTCGGCCGTCCACGCGCCGTCGTAGCCGACCGACTCGAGTTCGCGCGCCACCGCGGGCACGTCGCGCAGGGTGGGCGTGATGCCGCCGTCGACCTTCATGGATCCCCCTCGTGGGCCGGCCGGCCGCACGAGCGACCCGCGTCGGAGGGCGAGGCTAGCGGCACCACCCGCGCCGGTCGCGGGCCTCGGGCCTCGGCGTCCATCGCCGCACGGATGGCGGCGAGGTCGATCCGGGACTGGGCCAGCATCGCCGTGTGCGCACGGGCCGCGCGTCCGGGATCCGGATCGCCGAGCAGGTCCACCAAAGGCATCGGCACGACCTGCCACGACACGCCGAACGGATACTTGAGCCACCCGCACGGTCCGGGCGTCCCGCCGCTCCCGATGAGTGCGTCCCAGGAGGCGTCGGCCTCCTCCTGGGTCTCGCACGGCGCGACCACCGACACCGCCTCGGAGTGGGGGAACTGCGGTCCCCCGTCCAGCGCCTGGAACCGACGGCCCGCGACGAGGAAGTCGACGAGCGCGAGCGCGCCCCGCCCGTCACCGCTCCCGTCCTCCAGCATCGTCACCGGGACGATCTCGGAGTCCGGGACGATGGCGACGTAGTGCTCGGCGGCGGCCCGGGCGGTGCCGTCGAACCACAGGCAGATGGCGAGATCGGGCACGCGGGAGGACCCGGCCATGGCGGGCTCCTCGGTTCGGGCTCCTGAGTCTGGCGCGCTCGGGCCCGCGGCGCGACGTCCGAGCCCTCGGGTACGTTCGCCGCCGTGAGCATCCCGATCCCGAAGTCAATCTCGCCGAGCAGCATCAGCCAGTTCCAGTCCTGCCCGCTCGCCTTCCGATTCGCGTACATCGAGCGACTGCCCCAGGACCCGTCGCCCGCGGCGAGCAAGGGGACGCTCGTGCACCGCGCCCTCGAACTCCTCATGCAGCGCGACGCCCCCGAGCGCACCCTCGAGGCCGCGCTCGCCGACCTCGTCCTCGCCCGGGCCCAACTCGCCGACGACCCGGACTTCGCTGGTCTCGACCTCACCGACGACGAGTGGACGGCGTTCCACGCCGACGCCGAGGTGCTCGTGCGCCGGTACTTCGACCTCGAGGATCCGACCACCATCGAGCCGATCGGCCTCGAGCTCAAACTGGAGGCGACCGTCGGTCGCGCGACGGTTCGCGGCGTCATCGACCGCCTCGAGCGCGACGCCGCGGGCCGCCTCGTCGTCTCCGACTACAAGACCGGCCGCGCGCCGCACCCCAACTACCAGTCGCAACGACTCGCGGGGGTCAACCTCTACGCGCTCATGGTGGCCGAGCACTTCGGGGAGTTGCCGGCCCGGGTGCAACTCCTCCACCTCCAGGAGCCGGTCGCCATCGTCGCCGAGACGAGCGAGCAGCAGGCCCGCGGCGTCGGCCGCAGGACCGAGGCGGTGTGGGACGCCATCGGCACGGCCTGCCAGCGGGGCGAGTTCCGGCCGAAGGCCTCCAAGCTGTGCGACTGGTGCTCGTTCCGTCAGTACTGCCCCGAGTTCGGCGGCGACCCGCAGGCCGCCCTCGACCTCGTCGCGCGCGACGACTGACACCGGCACCCCTGCCACCCCGCACCCACAGCGCCGGACACCACCCGGGGCGACACGCCGCGCGCCATGCCGCGGGTCCACGGCGCTCCCGCACTACCCGCGCCGTCGTCGGGCCCGCGACGTCGACCGACTCGCTCACCACGGGTCGAGACGTCGCGCGGAGGAGCGCCCGACCCGGCGGTGGGACCCACGAGGCGAGGAGCGATCCAGCATGAACCGCGGTGCGGCCGATCTCCACCGGGCGTTCACCGACGCGTGCAACGACCACGACCTCATCGCCATCCGCCGACTCCTCCACCCGCGTGCGACCGCGTGGCGTCCCGGGCACGGCGTCGCCCGTGGCATCGACGCGGTGCTCGACTGGTGGGCCGGCGACTTCGCCGCGTTCCCCGACCTCACGATCTCGTCGAGCCTCGTGCTCACCCAGGGATCGAGCGTCTTCTCGGAGTACGAGGTGCGCGGCACTTGGACCGGGCCGCTCGAACGGTGCGCGACCGACGGCGACGGTCCCGGCGCCCGCATCGTGCTGCGAGCCTCGAGCGTGGAGGAGTGGCGGAACGGCCGACTCGTGGCATCCCGGACGTACTGGGACCACTACGACCTGCTCCGCCAACTCGGGGTGCTCCCGGCCGTCCCCGCCTAGGCTGCGCGGCCCGATGGCCGCGAACCTCCCCACGCCCTCCGACATCCCTGCGATCGCCGCCTTCGACGAGGCGGTCGACGCCTGGGTCCGCGACCACCGCTCCCCCGTCGCCGACCGGGTGTTCTACGGCCTCTCGAGCGCGGCCGATCACTCCCTCCTGTGGAACGCGATCGTCGCAGTGCGCGGCGCGGCCGCCGGCGACCCGGCACTCGTGCTCCGCGGGGCGGCGGTGCTCGGCGCCGAGTCGGCCATCACCAACGGCGCGCTCAAGGCCCTCTTCGGCCGGGCCCGACCCGACGTCGACGACGAACCGCTGCCGATGGGCATGCGTCGCCCCGTCACCTCGTCGTTCCCCTCGGGCCATGCGACCGCAGCGTTCACCGCCGCCGCCCTGCTCTCCCAGGGGTCGCGTCGGCCCGCACTGTGGTACCTGCTCGCCGGCGCCGTCGCGACGAGCCGGGTCTACACCCGCATGCACCACGCCTCCGACGTACTGGCCGGCGCGGCGCTCGGCGTCGCCTTCGGTGCGCTGGCGCGCCGGGTGCTCCCGCTGCGCCGTCACTGAGGCCCCCCGGTCGAGCCGCGACCACCGTCGGACCCGACCGACGATTGCCGCGCGACCGATTGCGGACCGCACGCCCTCGGGCGACGTCCCCGGTCCGAGTGCGGACCGCAGGCCCTCGGTCACCGCCACCCGGTGGCCCGGCGCGTCGGCCGGTGCGCGAGGCTCCCGCCCGGCACCGCGACCCGAGGATCAGGATGGCCCGCACCTTCAGCATCAACTGGGACTACCGCTGTCCCTTCGCCTACAACGCGCACTCGGCGATCGTCGCCGCACTGCGCGCCGGGGAACCCCTCGATGTCACCTTCGTGCCGTTCTCGCTCGACCAGGGTCGCCTTGAACCCGGCGAGGTCGCGATCTGGGACCGCCCGCCCGCCGAGCGCGGCTCGGGGATGACGGCCCTGCTCTTCGGACTCGCCGTGCGCGACCACTTCCCGGATCGGTTCCCCGACTTCCACCTCGCCGCGTTCGCCGCCCGCCACGACGAGGCGCGCGCCATCGCCGAGCACTCGGTGATGCGGGAGGTCGCCGCGTCGGTCGGCCTCGACCCCGACGCCGTCGCCGACCGGGCCGATGATCCGGCCACGCTCGCACGCCTCGCCACCGAACACACCGCATCGGTCGACGAGCACGACGTGTGGGGAACGCCGACCTTCATCACTGCAACCTCGGCGACCTACGTGCGGTTCATGGAGCGCGGTCGGGTCGACGACCTCCTCCGGGTCCTCGACCTCCTCGACGTCGAGACCATCAACGAGTTCAAGCGCACCCGCGTCGCCCGCTGATCCCCGGCCGAACCGTCCGGGAACGGGCGGGGCGGCCGGATGCCCGCCGCCCGTTCCGCACGGAACGTGGGGCTGCTCGGCGGTACTTGCGCACCGGACGGGCAGCGGCCACGCTCACCCTCCGTGAGCAGGATGTCGGCGACCGAGGCGATCATGTGGGCCGTCGAGAAGGACGCCGCGCTCCGGTCCGACTTCTGCAACATCACGATCCTCGACCGCCCGCCCGACCTCGACCGGCTCAAGGAGCGGATGCTCCACGCGGTGGCGACGATGCCCCACCTCGGCGAGCGGGTCGTCACGCCGCCGCTGCGCCTCGCCCCGCCCGAGTGGCGCACGGACCTCGCGTTCGACATCGACTACCACGTGCGCAGCGTCGCGCTCCCGGAGCCCGCGACCGTCCGCGACCTCCTCGACCTCGCGTCGCAGCTGTGCGCCACCCCGTTCGATCGCTCCCGCCCGCTGTGGGAGTTCACCGTCATCGAGGGGCTGGCCGGCGGACACGCCGCGCTGCTCCAGAAGGTCCACCACACCATCACCGACGGCGTCGGCGGCCTGCGCCTCTCCCTCTCGATCGTCGACCGCCGGGCCGAGGAGCCACCGGTCGCCGACGTGCAGCGCATCATCGGGGAGGTCGAAGCCCGCGAGCGGGACGAGCGGCGCGACGATCCGGTGCGACGCAACTCGGCGATCACCGTCGCCAAGGACGCGCTCGCGTACCGCGTGCACCGCAACGCCGAGATGGCCCGCGCCGCGATCGGTGCCGGCGTGTCGCTCGCCCTCCACCCGGCGGACGCACCCCGTGCGATCGGCAGTGGCCTCGACCTCCTCGGCTCGCTGCGTCGCCAGGTGCTCGTCACCGATCCGGCGCACTCGCCGCTCCTCGCTCCCCGTTCGCTCGGTCGGCGCTTCGACCTGTTCACGTTCCCGCTCGAGAGCGCCGCGGCCACGGCCCACGCGCTCGACGGCCGGGTCAACGACGTGTTCGTGAGTGGGGTGGCCGGAGCACTGGGCCGATACCTCGCTCGGATGGGCCAGCCGGTGCACGAACTCCGGATGGCGATGCCCATCAGCACCCGGACGGCGGCGGACACCGCGGCCAACCGGTTCGTGCCGACCCGGACCCTCGTGCCCACCACACCCAAGGATCCGGCCGAGCGGTTCGTGATGACCCGCGAGTCGCTGCGCCACCTGCGCGGCGAGCGGGCCGTGGCCGCGGCCGAGTCGCTCGCCGATCTCATCGTGAACCTGCCCACGTCGATGCTCGTGGCCGCGACGCGGACCCAGACCCGCACGATCGACTTCGCGACCTCGAACCTGCGGGGCAGCCCGGTCGACCTCTACGTCGCCGGGGCCCGCATCACCGAGAACTTCCCCATCGGCCCGCGCGGCGGATCGGCGGTCAACTTCACGACCCTGTCGTACTGCGGCGTGATGCACGTCGGGATCAACTCGGACCCGGCGGCGATCACCGATCCGGATGCGCTCCTCGAGTGCCTCGACGAGTCGTTCGCCGACCTGCTCGCGATCGGCGAGGCCGCGACCTCCTGACCCCTTCGTCAGGGACGGTGTCGGCGGAGCCCGGGACGCTGGACGGCGTCGAGCCACTCCTCGTGACCCGGATCGCGCCAGGTGCGGTGCTGGCAACGCTGCTCGAGGTCGACGACGTACACGTGCAGGGTCGGGGCGTCGTCGGCGAGCTCGATGATCTCGGTGGTGCGGGGGTGCGGGGGCGCCCCGTCGAGGAGTTCGACGAGCGCCACGCACGCGAGCACCCGGCTGCGGCACTGCGAGCAGGCCGAGGTCGTCGCCGCCTCGAGCCCCTCGGTGATCGCGAGGAACGACGCGGCCTCCGTCGCGTCGAACTCGATCCGCCCGTCGGCGTCGTCGACGA
The DNA here is from genome assembly GCA_046081705.1 of Actinomycetes bacterium. GTDB lineage: Bacteria > Actinomycetota > Acidimicrobiia > IMCC26256 > IMCC26256 > IMCC26256. Next base: position 7,594 of record JBJTWK010000055.1, read on the forward strand.
CGGCGAGCACGGCTCCGGGCACGGCCTCCGACGCGGTCACGGCCCCGACGTTACGGCCGCCACCGCCTAGGGTGCCGCTCGTGCGGTGCGTGGTGGCCCCCGGCGATGGGACCCTCGGGGTCGAGGAGCGGCCCGCCCCGCGACCCGGTCCGGGTGAGGTGCGGGTGCGCGTGCACGCCGCCGGGCTCAACCGGGCCGATCTGCTCCAGCGGGCCGGGCTCTACCCGGCCCCGCCCGGCGTCCCGGCCGACATCCCCGGCCTCGAGTTCGCGGGCGAGGTGGTCGAGCACGGCGAGGGCGTCACCGCGCCGGCGATCGGAGCCCGCGTCCTCGGCATCACCGCGGGCGGGGGCCAGGCCACCGAGATCGTCGTGGCGGCCGAGCACTGCGCTCCGGTCCCCGACTCCCTCGACCTCGTCGCCGCGGGCGGGGTGCCCGAGGTGTTCCTCACCGCGTACGACGCGCTGCGCACTCAGGCCCGACTCGCCCGCGGCGAGCGGGTGCTCGTGCACGCCGTCGGATCGGGCGTCGGCACCGCGGTCGTGCAACTCGCACGCGCCTGGGGCTGTCCGAGCGTGGGCACCGCGCGCACCGCGGACAAGTTGCGCCGCGCCGAGGCGCTCGGGCTCGGCACCGCAGTGCTCGCGCCGCGCGAGCCCGAGCCCATGGAACTCGCGCGCACGATCACGGAGGCCGCGGGCGGCCCGATCGACGTCACCGCGGACCTCGTGGGCGGCGCGTACGTCGCAGCCGACGTGCTCGCCGCCGCGCCCGGCGGCCGCGTCGTGCTCATCGGGACGCTGGCCGGTGGACGCACCGACCTCCCGATCCTCGCGGTGATGAGCAAGCGCCTCACGATCCACGGGACCGTGCTGCGTCCGCGGTCGCGCGACGAGAAGGCCGCCGCCACCGCCGCGTTCACGGCTGAGGTGGTCCCGCTGCTCGCGAGCGGGGCCGTGGCGCCGGTCGTCGAGACCGTGCTCCCGCTCGACGATGCCGCGGCGGCCTACGACCTGCTCGCGTCGGACGCCACGTTCGGCAAGGTCGTCCTCGACTGCCGCTGAACCCGACCGCCACCGGTCGGGCCCCGCGCACGGGCACCGGTGCGGACGCCGACGAGCACGGTCGTCCCACGCGGCGGGACCGATCGGTCCGAGGGTGCAGGGCCGGTGGTGACCTCGGGCACGCCCCGGGCCGCGACCGACGGCCGGCACTACGATCACGTGCGCTCCCGACATCCGGCTCCTGCGGGGCGATCCCCGGACGCCCACGCGCCCCCTTCGAAAGGCTGGTCCTGCCATGGCGCTCTCCGACCACGACGTCGTCATCGTCGAAGCCGTCCGCTCCCCGCTCGGCAAGCGCAACGGCGGGCTGTCCACCGTGCACCCGTCCGAGCTGCTCGGTGCCGTGCAGGCCGAGGCCGTGCGCCGGGCCGGGATCGACCCGCTCGAGATCGGCCAGGTCGTCGGCGGCTGTGTGAGCCAGGTCGGCGAGCAGACCTTCAACATCGCCCGCACCGCGTGGCTCACCGCGGGCCTCCCGCTCGAGGTGGCCGCCACCACGGTCGACGCGCAGTGCGGCTCCTCCCAGCAGGCCACCAACATGGCGACCGCGTTCGTGAAGAGCGGGGTCGTCGACTCGATCATGGCGTGCGGCGTCGAGAGCATGTCCCGCCTCCCGCTCGGCGCCGCCGTGCGCGGCGACTTCGGCCGTCCGGTGAGCAAGGCGTACTTCGCGCAGTACGAGTACACGAGCCAGTTCGAGGGGGCCGAGCGCATCGCCGACCGCTGGGGCATCTCCCGGCAGGACTGCGACGAGTTCGGGTTCGCGTCGCAGCAGCGCGCGCAGACCGCGTGGGCCGAGGGCCGGTTCGAGCGCGAGGTGGTGAGCATCGAGGCCGCCGACCGCAACGAGGACGGTTCGGCCGCCGACACCAGGCACACGGTGAGCCGCGACGAGGGCCTGCGCGAGACCACGCTCGAAAAGCTCGCCACGCTCAAGCCCGTCGCCCGCGAGGACGGCGTGCACACCGCCGGTTCGTCGTCGCAGATCACCGACGGCGCGGCGGCGGTCATCCTCATGACGGCCAAGCGGGCCGGCGAACTCGGCCTCCGGCCGCGGGCCCGCATCGTCGACCAGTGCCTCGTGGGGGTCGACCCGGTCCTCATGCTCACCGGCCCGATCGACGCGACGACCCGGCTCTTCGAGCGCACCGGCCTCACGATGGCCGACATGGACACGGTCGAGATCAACGAGGCGTTCGCGAGCGTCGTGCTCGCGTGGGCCAAGGAGCACGACCCCGACATGGCGAAGGTGAACCCGAACGGCGGCGCGATCGCCCTCGGCCACCCGGTCGGTGCGACCGGCGCCCGCCTCATCACCTCGGCGCTCCACGAACTCGAGCGGACCGACGGCCAGTTCGGGCTCGTCACCATGTGCTGCGGTGGCGGCCTCGGCACCGGCACGATCATCGAGCGGGTCTGAACCGTGGGCTTCGGATTCCAGATCCCGGGTCACGAGTTCCCCGGCTCCGAGCCGGCCGAGACCTTCGACCGCATCCTCGAACTCGCGACCGCGGCCGAGGCGAGCGGGTGGGCGAGCGTCTGGGTGATGGACCACTTCTGGCAGCTGCCGCCCCTCGGCGGTCCGACCCACCCGATCCTCGAGGGCTGGACCCTCCTCGGCGCACTCGCCGCGCGCACCGAGCGCGTCCACCTCGGCACGCTCGTCACGGGCGTGACGTACCGCAATCCGGCGCTCGTCGCGAAGATGGCGACCACCCTCGACGTGATCTCGAAGGGTCGGGCGATCTGCGGCATCGGTGCGGCCTGGTACGACGTCGAACACGTCGGCCTCGGGTTCGACTACCCCCGCGACGGCGTCCGCCTCGACATGCTCGAGGAGGCGCTCCAGATCTGCCGGCTCATGTTCACCGAGGAGACCCCGTCGTTCACGGGGACGCACTACCGCATCCAGGACGCGCACAACCTGCCACGTCCCCTGCGCGGCGACATCCCGATACTCGTCGGCGGGGGCGGCGAGAAGCGCACCCTGCGCCTCGTCGCGCAGTACGCCGACGCGTGCAACGTGCACGGCGACCCGGAGATCATCCGCCACAAGATGGCGGTCATCGACCGACACTGCGCCGACGTCGGTCGGGACCCGGCCGAGATCCGGCGCACGTGGGGCGGCACGCTGTTCCTCACCGAGACCGCCGAGGAGGCGGCCGGGATCGAGGCCCTGCTGCGCCCCGCCGCAGGCGCCGAGTACGACACCAACTTCATCGTCGGCGACGAGGCGACGGTGATCGACAAGGTGGCGGCGCTCGTCGACGCCGGCATCGACGACTTCATCGTCAACATGCCGACCATGCCGCCGGCCACGGTCGAGCGGGCCGGGCGGATCCTCACCGACCGTTTCGGCGCGTGAGCGACGCCGGGCTCCGGACCGCCGGTCGATGGGTAGCATCTCGCCCGTGACGACCCTCGCCGAGCGACTCGGGCACGCGCCCGACGCGAAGTTGCTCATCATCAACTGCGACGACCTCGGGTCGACGCGCGCGGCGAACGTCGCGATCTACGAGGCGCTGCGCGACGGTGTGGCCACGAGCGCGACCCTCATGGTCCCGTGCCCGTGGTCGCGCGACGCCGCGGCCGGCTACCGGGGCGAGGACGTCGGTGTGCACCTCACGCTCACCAGCGAGTGGGAGACCTACCGCTGGGGGCCGATCACCCACTCCCCGAGCCTCCTCGACGGCGACGGCGGCTTCCCGCGCACCCTCGACGACGTCTGGGACCACGCCGACCTCGAGGAGGTCCGCAAGGAGTGCCGGGCCCAGATCGAGCGGGCGATCTACTGGGGCTTCGACGTCAGCCACCTCGACTCGCACATGGGAACCCTGCAGCTGCGACCGGCCTTCTTCGACGTCTACCTCGAACTCGCACTCGAGTTCGGCCTGCCGCTGCGGATGGCCGGCGGTGCGGCGGAATCCGCGCTCGGATTCCCGTTCCGACGGCTCGCCGAGGAGGAGGGGATCGTGTTCCCCGACCACTTCGTGTACACGCCGGTCGGCCAGCGGTCCGTCATCGAGGCGGCCCTCGCCGAACTGCGGCCGGGCGTCACCGAGATCTACTTCCACCCGGCGGTCGACACCGACGAGCTGCGGTCCTCCCACCCCGACTGGACCGGACGGGTCGGCGATCACGCCACCGTCACGTCGGACCCCGGGTTCCGCGAGCTGCTCGAACGCAGCGGGGCGACCCTCATCGGATTCCGCGAGCTGCGCGATCTCCAGCGCGCCGGCTGAGGCACCCGTCCCACCCGTCGGACGCTCCCCTCGCGGCGGCGTCCCGCCGCGGACGGCCGTGCGGGTTCCCGGGGCCGGAGCTCAGAACTCGGTGTTCGAACGCAGGTGCCGGAGGAGCGCGCCGAACTCGGGCGAGCCGGTGATCGGCAGCATACGGATGAACCGGGTCATGTCGCCGGTCACCTTCGCCCGGTTCCGCATGAAGGCGGTGTTGGCGTCGAGCTCCCCGCGGTGGATCGCCACCTGGGTCTGGTACGTCGCGGTCCAGGTGAAGTCGGGGTCGGGCACGGTGCCGATCTGCGCGTCGGCGAGGCGCCCGTCGGTCACCGTCCAGTGGTAGGCGACCGTGCCGTCCGGGCCGTCGGTGATCACGTACTGCACGACCGCCGTCGCGCCCGCACGGATCGGCTGGTGTTCGGCGAGGGCCCGGTACTCGTCGAGCCACTCCTGGGTCAGGTACTTCGCCATCTCGGTCGCGGTCGTCCTCGGGGTCGGGGGGCGGACCCGATGGTAGTGACGGCGCGCGGGTGGACCGGTCAGCCCCGGAGCCCGGCGAACAGGTCGTCCTCGGGCTCGCCGGGCGCGACGCCGGTGTCGACCCGGGTGACGGCGAGCGCGAACTCCTCCCACGGGAACACCTCGCGGACCACGTCGTCGGGGAGCCGCATCCAGAATCCGTCGGGGTCGACCTGGGTCCGGTGGGCGAGCAGGGCCTCGCGCCGCTTGTGGAGGAACGGGCCGACGTCGATGAGGGTCGTGTACGGCTCGTCCGCCCGGTCGCTGAACCCGCGCTCGAACCACTCGGCGTACGGGCTCTCCTCGCCCCGGGCGAGGAACGCATCGTGCAGTGCCTTCACCCGCCGGTGGGACCAGCCCGTGTAGTAGAGCTTCGACGGCGTCCAGGGTTCACCCGCATCGGGGTAGGCCGTGGGGTCCCCGGCCGCGTCGAAGGCGGGGCCCGAGATCGCGTGCACCTGCACGTGGTCCGGGTGGGGGTAGAACTTCCGCTCGTCGCCGTAGGTGACGATGACGTGGGGGCGCTCGGCGCGGATGATGCGCACGAGCCGCTCGACCGCTTCCTCGAACGGCGCGTTCGCGAAGTTGTCGGGCCGGGCGTTCGCCTCCGAGTCCTTCATGCCCGAGTCCCGGTAGCCGAGCAGGTGGAGCGCGTCGTAGCCGATCGCCTCGACGCTCGCCTCGAGTTCACCGAGCCGGACCGCGTGCAGGTCCGCGCGCACCTCGGGGGTGTCCATCGCCGGGTTGAGGATGTCGCCCTCCTCGCCCCCCGTGCAGCACACGAGCACGGAGCGCACCCCCTCGGCGTGGTAGCGCGCCACCGTGCCCGCCCCCTTAGACGCCTCGTCGTCGGGGTGGGCGTGGACCGAGAGGAGCCGCAGCTGGGGTTCGGCCATCCGGGCGCCGACGGTGGCCGTCAGGCCGACCGCGGGACGTCCTTCCACGGCATCGACCGGGAGACGTCGGGCTCCTTCGGGAGCCCGAGCACGCGCTCGCCGAGGATGTTGCGCATGATGTCGGAGGTGCCGCCCTCGATGGTGTTGGCCTGGGCCCGCAGGAACCCCGAGGCGACGGCGCTCGCCGTGTCGGCGGCCGCGCCGACCCGGCCGACCCGCTCGATGCGGGAGAGGTTCCGACCCTCCCAGGCGATCGCCGACGCGCCCTCGAGGTCGATGGCGAGGTTCTGGAGACGCTGGTTGAACTCGGCCTGCTGGAGCTTGGTGATCGACCCCTCAGGCCCGGCCTCGGATCCGCTCTTGCGCTTCGCCGCGGCGCGCTGGTTGTTGATGCGGATGAGGGTCGACTCGATGTAGGCCTGCGCGAGCGCCTGCCGCACGAGTCGGTCCTCCGTCCCCCGGTGCCGGTCGATGAGCTTCTGCACCGGGCTCCCGCCCACCGCCTCGCCACCGATCGACCCTGCGCCGGACAGCGAGACCCGCTCGTTCATGAGGGTCGTGATCGCGACCTTCCACCCGTCGCCCTCCCGACCCAGACGCCAGGAGTCCTGCACGCGCGCGTCGGCGAAGAACACCTCGTTGAACTCTGCGTCCCCGGTGATCTGCACGAGCGGTCGCACCTCGACCCCGGGCTGCTCCATGTCGATGATGAAGTACGAGAGGCCTGCGTGCTTCGGGGAGTCGGGGTCGGTCCGGGCGACGAGCATGCCCCACTTGGCGAGGTGGGCCAGCGTGGTCCACACCTTCTGCCCGTTCACCACCCACTCGTCACCGTCGCGCACGGCCCGCGTGGCGAGACCGGCGACGTCGGAACCCGCACCGGGCTCGCTGAACAACTGGCACCAGATCTCTTGGTTGCACGCCATGGGCTTGAGGAGGCGGTGCTTCATGTCCTCCGAGCCCCAGGTGAGGAGCGTCGGACCACCCATCCCGATGCCGATGATGTTGAAGGAGCGGGACACCTTGTAGTGGCCGAGCACCTCGTTGACGTGCTTGGCCTGACCCGGGGTGAGCGACAGCCCGGCCCCGTACTCGGCCGGCCAGGTCGGCGTGGCGAAGCCCGCCTCCCCCATGCGGGTGCACCAGTCGGAGAAGTCCTGGGCGTCGCGCAGACGCGCCACCTCGTCGTCGGCCCCGGCGTCGACCGCCTCCATCCATCCGGACGGCAGGTGCTCCCGCAACCAGGACCGCGTCATGTCCCGGAGCTGAGCGGGCTCGTGTTCGCGGGCGTCGATCGCCATGGTCGTCCTCCACCGGGATCCGGTCGGTCGGCAATGTTCGGGCGTGAGGCTATCCGGCCGCCCTGCACCGGGACCCGGCCGCCCGCACGATGCGCGCGTCACGCGCCCCGCCGCCGACCGACCCGCCCGCGGGAGATCGGCGGGCGCGGTTCTGTAGCCTCGGCGGCGCCCATGGAGACGACGCCCCCCGCCCGACCGCGCCCCCCGCGCCACGCCACCGGGGTCCCTCGGCACCGCGTGTCGGCCCGACGGTCCGGGCACGTCCCGGCCGAACGGGTGTGGACGGTCGTCGGCGTCCTCTGCATCGCCCTCGTGGTGGTCCTCGCCGCGCTGGCCGATCGCATCGAGCATCGGGACGAGGCCCTCCCGGGTGTCACCCTCGACGGGATCGACGTCGGTGGTCGATCGGAGGCCGAGATCCTCGCGGTGGCGCGCCTCGCCGCAGCGCGGGCCCAGTCCCGTCCGTTCACGGCCGTGGCCGGGTCGACCCGACTCGTCGCCGCGGACCCGAGCGCGCTCGGCGCGACCTACGACGCCGAGGCCGCGGTCCGGGCCGTCCGCCGGGCCGGGCGCCAGGGCCCCCTGCGCGCCATCGTGGACACCTTCCGGCGACGGGCCGGCGGCATCGACGTCGCCGTCCCCGTCCGCATCGACGACGGTGTGCTCACCGCCGCGGTCGACGAGTGGCAGCGCCAGGTGGGCGCAGGCCTCACCGACGGCACCATCGAGATCCGTGGCACCGCGGTGATCGTTGCCCCGCCCGCGCGCAGCGAGGGTCTCGTGCGCCCGGCGGCGGACGACCGTGTCCGCGACGCGCTGGCCTCGGGGCGCACGACCGGCGTCGTCCTCCCCGTCAGACGGACCCGGCCCACGATCGATCGGGCCGCGACGCTCGACGCGGCCCGCCGGGCACGAGCCGTCCTCGCCCGCCCGGTCGTGCTCACCGTCGACGGGCGTTCGTTCCCGATCGACCCGCCCACGGTCGCCGCCGCCCTCGGAGTCCGACCGCAGGGTCGCCGCCTCGAGCTCACCGTGGATCCCGTCACCCTCCGGAACGCGCTCGCACCGGCCCTCGCGACGATCGAGACGTCACCGAAGGACGCCGACTTCGCCGTGAACGGGACGACGGTGAGCGTCGTGCCGTCGGTGACCGGACGGCAGGTGGACCTCGGGCCGGTCGCCGCGGCGATCGCGCGCGGCCGGCACCGGGTGACCGGAGGGGTCGCCGCGGTGTCTCCGGCTCGCGACACCGCGTGGGCCCAGCGGCTCAACATCACGCGGCTCGTCTCGAGCTACACGACGAACCATCCGTGCTGCCAGCCGCGCGTCACGAACATCCACACCGCGGCGGCGGCCCTCAACGGCGCGATCGTCGAACCGGGCCAGACCTTCTCGCTCAACCAGCACCTCGGCCCGCGCACGCTCGCCAAGGGGTACGTGGTCGCGCCCCAGATCGGCGCCGACCTGTCGTACGAGGACTCGGTGGGCGGCGGCGTGAGCCAGCTGTCGACCACCTTGTTCAACGCGGTGTTCTTCGGCGGGTACCAGGACGTGACCCACACGGTGCACGCGCTCTACATCGAGCGCTACCCGATGGGTCGGGAGGCGACGCTCAACTACCCGTCGATCGACAACCGGTTCCGCAACGACACGCCGAACGGCGTGCTCATCCGGACCGCGGTGTCGGGGACCTCGATCACGGTGAGCCTGTACGGCGACAACGGCGGACGGACGGTCACCGCCGAGGGACCCAACGTCCTCGAGACCATCCCGATCGTCGACGAGTGCTTCGACCCGGCGACCACCCCGCCGCAGAAGGCCGTCGCCACCGCCGGGCAGATCGGGTACAGGGTCGAGAACTTCCGGATCATCCGATTCGCCGACGGCTCCACGAAGCGGCAGCGCTTCTCGGAGCGCTACCAGATGCAGCCGAAGCGCTTCCCGTGCCCCGGAGCCGGACCGACGGGTCCGAGTGGGCCGCCGCCGCCGGAGGTCCCGCCGACGACCGCGCCGCCCGTGACGACGACGAGCGCCCCGCCGCCGCCCTGACCGGGCGCTGACGCGTCGGTCGCTACACGGCCTCGATGCTCACATCGATCTGGGCCGCGAACCGGTCGTAGGCGCGCAGCGCGCTCGTGACCCGCACCGCCGCAGCGTCCCGGACCCGCTGGGGTACCGCCTCGGCGACCTCGAGCACGGCGTGCAGCCCCGTGCGGGCCCGCCAGACCTGGGCGTTCGCGTGGGCCGTCGGCTGATCGTTCGTCGCAAGGGACGCGAGGAGCGCGCCGAGGGCGACCTCGCTGTGGTCCGGGCGGGCGTCCCGCACCGCCTCGACCAGCACGGTCTCGAGGTCGGCGTCCCCGACCTCGATCGCCCCGAGCCGGGTGTACGGGTTGAGTCCGGGCTCGCCCGCCACGACGAGCGACACCCGGTTGCGGATGGCGCAGGCCGCGCCGTCCTCGTGCGGGGTCGGGACGGATCGCGGGTGGCGTCGCACCGTGAGCGCGACATCGACCCCGCCGTGCTCGAGCGGGCACGCACCGTCGCCCGCGAGCCCCACGCAGGGGAACGCCGGCTCGCCGGGCACATGGCACCGGACCACCTCGTGACCGCTCGCCGTGAGACGAGCGATGGGATCCTCGGCCGCACCCGGCTCCGCTTCGAGCACCAGCACCCGCATGACGACCCCTCTCGACGTACGGTCCGGCACCGTGCCGTCCGTACGGAGAGGATGCTCCCGACGACGGTCGTGCGGGCAGGGTCCGCGGTCCCTGCTGCGGGGACCTTGGGCCCGTTCGGGGCGCGACCCCCGGAAGGCGCGAAGCGCGCGATCGACGGCGGGTCAGCGCTCGGGCTGGTGCCCGCGCTGCTCGGCGAGCCGGGCCGCGTACACGGCGGCCTGCGTCCGGCGCTCCATGCCCAACTTCGCGAGCAGGTTCGAGACGTAGTTCTTCACGGTCTTCTCGGCGAGGTGCACCCGCTCGGCGATCTGTCGGTTCGTGAGGCCCTCGGCGATGAGCTCGAGGATGTTGCGCTCCTGCGGGGTGAGGTGGGCGAGGCGCTCGTCCTCCTCGTTCCCCTTCCGGAGCCGCTCGAGGACCTGCGCGGTGATGGCGGGATCGAGGAGCGACTGCCCGGCCGCCACGTTGCGGATCGCAGTCACGAGATCGGTGCCGCGCACCTGCTTGAGGAGGTACCCCGCGGCGCCGGCCATGATCGCCTGGAACAACGCCTCGTCGTCACTGAACGACGTGAGCATGAGGCACCGGATCTCGGGGTGGCGCGATCGCACCTCACGGCAGACCTCGACGCCGTTGCCGTCGGGGAGTCGAATGTCGAGTACCGCGACGTCCGGGCGGGTCGGCGGGATGCGGGCGAGCGCGTCGGCGGCGGTGCCGGCCTCGCCCACGACGTGGAGGTCGTCCTCCGCCTCGAGGAGTTCGCGCAGACCGCGGCGGACGATCTCGTGGTCGTCGAGGAGGAACACCCGGGTCACGCCCGCGCCGTCGCCCGTCCCGTCGGTACGTCCCTCAGCCCCCATGTCCGCGCTCGGCTCCCTATGATCGGGCGGCGATGAGCCACCATCATGCCGCAGATCGGGCGACGCGTTTGAGCCGCCTGCTCGACGCCGTCCTCCTCGTGGCCTCGGACCTCAGCCTCGCCGCGACCCTCGAGCACATCGTCGCCGCCGCGGGCGAGGTGGCCGGCGCCCGGTACGCGGCGCTCGGGGTCCTGGGGCCGGGCGGCGAACTCGGCGAGTTCATCACCGCCGGCATGGACCCCGCCACGATCGCCGGCATCGACCACCGCCCGGAAGGCCTCGGCCTGCTCGGCACGCTCATCGTGGAGCCCACGCCGCTGCGGCTCCCCGAGATCGCACGCGACCCGCGATCGGCCGGGTTCCCCGCCGGACACCCGCCGATGGGCGCGTTCCTCGGCGTGCCGATCGTCGTGCGCGACCGGGTGTTCGGCAACCTCTACCTCACCGACAAGGTCGACGGTGACGAGTTCAGCGAGGAGGACGAGGCCCTCGTCGTGGCCCTCGCGGCCGCCGCCGGCGTCGCCATCGAGAACGCGCGCCTCCACCGCCAGATCCAGGAGTTCGCCGTCGTCGAGGACCGCGACCGCATCGCCCGTGACCTGCACGACACCGTCATCCAGCGCCTCTTCGCCACGGCCATGACCATGCAGGCCATCGCCCGCACGACCGATCCGGACACTGGCACCCGGGTGCTCGCCGCCGTCGACGAACTCGACGAGACGATCCGAGAGATCCGCGGCACGATCTTCGCCCTCCAGCAGTCCCCCGGGGCCTCCCTGCACCGCGAACTGCAGGTGCTCATGAGCGAGTTGACGCCCGCCCTCGGGTTCCGGCCCCGCCTCGTCATCGAGGGTCCGATCGACACGGTCGTGCCCCCCGAGATCGGGGAGCACCTCCTCGCGTGCACCCGCGAGGCCCTCACCAACGCCGCCCGCCACGCGCGGGCCGGCTCGGTGGAGGTGGTCGTGGTCGCCGGGGCCGACCTCGCGCTGCGGGTGACCGACGACGGGGTCGGCCCGAATGGCGAACCGGGCGCCGGCGGCGGCAACGGGACGCGCAACCTCGCGCACCGGGCCGAACTGCTCGGCGGGAGCGTCCAGATCGAACGGGTGCCGAGTGGTGGCACCGTCGTCGACTGGCGCGTGCCGCTCGGCGGCTGACCCGATCCGTTCGGGCACGATCACGCCGGACGGGACCTTCGGCCCTACCGCCGGAGGATCCGGGCGCACCACCGTACGGGGAGCCATGTTCCTGTACGACTTCACCATCGTCGACGCCCCCGTCGATCTCGTCGCGGAGCGCCTGCGCGCCGACGCGTGCGAGATCCTCCGTGACGCCGCGCTGCGGGCCGGCGGTACCGAACCGGCACCGCCCGAGACCGGCGAGCTCCGGGCCCGCGGCGAGGGCTGGGCGCTCTCCGTGCAGTGGGAACGCTCGGGCTGGCCCGGGCCGTTCGCCCGCCTCGGTGGCGAACTCGAGGTCGCGCCGGTCCAGGGCGACCGCACCCACCTCAGCGTGAGCGCGAGCTGGGACACGGCCGGCACCCGCACGAGCACCCGGAGCGAATCGCTCCGGGCCCGCCACGAGACCGAGACCGTCGTGCGGGAGTTCCTCCTCGCGACCGCCGGGCTGCTCGCGCTCTCCCGGCTCGTCGACTGACCGACGGCGGACCCGGACGACGGAAGGCCCACCGGTCGGGACCTTCGGCCCTACGCGTCCGGGGGCCCCGTTCGCCAGACTCGCCCCGTCGTCCCCGATCCCGCTGGAGGTGGACCGTGGCGCTCACCACGGATGACCGCAAGTCCCTCGGCTTCGGCGCGTGGGTGTTCGCGCTGCTCGGCCTCGCGTTCGCGTTCTTCGCGCTCTGGCTGGCGGCCGACGCCCTCGGGCGTTCGAAGGACGCGTCCACCGACGCCGCGAAGGCCAACTCGCCGAAGGTGGTCGAGACCGAGTTCAAGCTCTCCCTCAACGCGGTCGTGGCCGTCGTCGACGGCGCCATCAACGTCGAGAACGCCGGCAAGATCGTGCACAACCTCGAGATCACGGGGACCGACAAGCGCACGGGCGACATCGACCCCGGCGGCTCGAAGTTGCTGAGCCTCGCCGGGCTCGACGCAGGCACGTACGAGATGTTCTGCGCTATCCCGGGCCACGCGTCGTCGGGCATGAAGGGGACGGTCACGATCGGCCAGGGCGGTATGGCCGGCGGCACGACCGCCGCCGAGGAGGCCGCGATCCGCAAGGCGAACGCCGGTCAGGACGCGTCGGCCAAGGCCGCCGTGCTCGCCTACGTCGACCAGTTGCAGAATGGTCCGAACACGAAGGGACTGGGCAACGTGCCGCTCGAGCCCGTGATCGAGCCGGACGGGACCAAGGTGTTCAACCTCACCGCCGAGATCGCCGACTGGGAGGTCGCCCCGGGCCAGACCGTGCGCGCCTGGACCTACAACGGCACGGTCCCGGGACCGCTCATCCAGGTGAACGCCGGCGACAAGGTCAGGGTCCACCTCGAGAACGAACTGCCCCAGAGCACCGAGATCCACTTCCACGGCCTCGAGGTCCCGGTCTCCGAGGACGGCGTGCCGTACGTGACGAACGAGGGGCCGGTGAAGCCCGGCGGCTCGCGGGACTACGTGTTCACCGCGCAGTCCACCCCGGCCACCGGCATGTACCACTCGCACCACAACGCCGAGAAGCAGGTGCCGGACGGGCTCGTGGGCGTGTTCCTCGTCGGCGAGCTGCCGATCCCGCAGGGCTTCAGCCGCCCGTCATCGAACCAGTCGATGATCCTCAACGATGCCGGGGCGATCGGTCTCTCGCTCAACGGGAAGTCGTTCCCGGCGACCCTGCCGATCCAGGCCAAGGTCGGCGAGACCGTCATGGTCACGTATTACAACGAGGGCCTCCAGATCCATCCGATGCACCTCCACGGCATCCCGCAGACGGTGATCGCGATGGACGGGTTCCCACTGCCCCAACCCCACCAGGAGGACACCGTGATGGTGGCTCCGGGGCAACGGGTGACCGTGCTCATCAGACCCACCGCGGCCCAGACCGGGGTGTGGGCCTACCACTGTCACATCCTCAACCACGCCGAGGCGACGACCGGCATGTTCGGGATGGTCACGACCTTCATCGTCTCCTAGCCGGACCCCCCACTGGCAGGACCGCAGGCGAGGGGCGCTCCTCACGGAGGGGCGCCCCTCGTGCGCGTCCCGGTCCGTGCGTCCGCGTCAGGACCCCGCGTTCCGCAGCGTTCGCAGCCGCCACCAGACCTCGAGCACGGCGCAGGTCGTGGCGGCGACCGCCAACGTGCGAACCACGCCGAGCGGTCCGCCGAACGTGAGGTCGAAGAAGTCGCGGACGAACGGGAGCGAAGCCCCGATCGGCACCGCGGCGACCAGTGCGGTGAGGAGCAGGGCCCGCAGGCGCGTCAACGGACGCGCGAGCAGCCCGAGCACCCAGAGCCCGATCACGACGAGCGTCAGGGTGGCGAGCGTGCGCGACTCCACGAGGGGTGCGCCGTCACGACGGGCCAGCCCGTAGGCCATGAGCACCCCGAGCGTGGCGATCACCCCGGCCGGGATCGCGAACCGCAGGACCCGACCCACGAACCCGGGCATGTAGCGCTGGGCGTTGGGCTCGAGGGCGAGGAAGAACGCCGGGATGCCGATCGTGAGGCTGCTCACGATCGTGAGGTGCCGGGGCAGGAACGGGTACCGCCAGGATCCGAGCACGACGGCGATCGCGATGAGCGCGGCGTAGGTGCTCTTCGTGAGGAAGAGGTTGGCCACCCGCTCGACGTTGGCGATGACCCGCCGGCCCTCCGCCACGACGCCGGGCATCCGGTCGAACCGGCCGTCGAGCAGCACGAGCTTCGCGACGGCCCGGGTCGCCGGCGCACCGGACCCCATCGCCACGCCGATGTCGGCGGCCTTGAGTGCGAGCGCGTCGTTGACGCCGTCACCGGTCATCGCCACGACGTGGCCCCGTGACTGGAGCGCGCCGACCATCGCGCGCTTCTGCTCCGGCGTAACCCGACCGAACACCGTGTGCTCGTCGACGACCGCGGCGAGTGCGTCCGGATCGTCGGGGAGGGTGCGCGCGTCGATCGGCACGCCCGGATCGAGCCCCACCCGACGGGCCACCGCACCGACCGTGAGCGGGTTGTCGCCCGAGATCACCTTGCAGGTCACACCCTGCTCCCGGAAGTACGCCAGCGTGTCGGCCGCATCGGGTCGGACCTGCTCGGCGAGCACGACGAGTGCGACCGGCCGTGCGCCGGCGTTGATCGTCTCGCCCTCGAGCGGCGCCGCGTCGTGGAGGAGCACGAGCACCCGTGCGCCGGAGGCCGCGACCTCGTCGGCCGCCCGCCGGGTCCCCTCGGTCGGATCCGCGAGCAGCATCTCCGGCGCCCCGAGCCAGAAGGAACCCTGGGCCGCGAACCCGGTCGCGCTCCACTTGCGCGCCGACGAGAAGGGCACGCCGTCCGTGCGCACCCAACCGGACGGAGCGGGGTGCACCGCACGGATCGCCAGGAGCGTGGCGTTCGCCGCGTCGTCGGCGGCGAGCGCACCGAGGGCCTCGTCGATCCACGCCGGGTCCGCCCCGGCCGACGGGATCACGCGGTCGAGCGCGATCGACCCCTGCGTGAGCGTGCCCGTCTTGTCGAGGCACACCACGTCGACGCGGGCGAGGACCTCGACCGCCGGGAGTTCCTGCACGAGGACCTGCCGACGGGCGAGCGTGACCGCGGCGACGCCGAACGCGAGGCTCGTGAGCAGCACGAGCCCCTCGGGGACCATGCCGACCACCCCGGCGACCGCCCCGATGAGCGCGTCGGCGACCCCGTCGTGGCGGAGTTGGTTCCAGAAGAGCAGGGGGCCCACGACGAGGAGCCCGACGGTCACCCACTTGAGGATCCGGTCGATGCCCGCTGAGATCTCGGAACGCACGAGCGCGAACCGCCGGACGGCCGCGGCCAGCCGGTGGGCGTACGCGGCCTCCCCCACGGCGGTGGCCTGGAACCGCGCCGCGCCGGCGACCACGACGCTGCCCGAGAGGACGTCGTCACCCTCGTGCTTCGCGATGGCGTCCGACTCGCCGGTGAGCAGCGACTCGTCGACCGCGAGCGCGTCGGACGAGAGGACGACGCCGTCCGCCGGCACCTGGTCCCCCGCTCGGAGCTCGATGACGTCGTCCCGCACGAGTTGCTCCGCGAGCACCTCGTCGACCACCCCCGAGCGCACGACCCGCAGGCGGGGCGCGTGGAGCACCGACAGCGCGTCGAGGGTCCGCTTCGCCCGGAGCTCCTGCACGATGCCGATCGCCGAGTTCGCGAACAGCACGAGCCCGAACAACCCGTCCCGGGGATCCCCGAGCACGAGCACGATGGCGAGCATCGCCCCGAGGATCGCGTTGAAGCGGGTGACGACGTTGGCCCGGAGGATGTCGACGATGCTCCGGCTCGTCCGGTCCCGGGCCACGTTCGCCAGACCTCGGGCCCGCCGGTCGGCGACCTCCGCCTCGGTGAGCCCCTCGGGCGGGGTCCTGACCTCGGGCACCGGTGCGTGCGGGGCGGCCTCGAGGGGTTGCACGTCGGCAACCTACCGGTGGCACAGTCGGCGGCGATACGTGCCGCAGCCGCGTCACCCCCTCGCCCCGTTCGGCCCGGCCCGGGGCCCGCCGAACGGGCTCGACCACCGTGAGTGGGACCCTGCGACGGTGGGCGGCGGCGGGACTAGATTCGTCCGGCCGGGGTGAAACCACTTCACCCCACCGGGCCGACAGGGGCGGGGGACCCGCGGACATGGGCGACACCCAGCACGCGCAGGTGGGCGGCACGGACGCGTCGGCCCGGCGACGCATCGACGCCACCGACGAGGTGCGGGCCCGCCGCTACGAGGCGATCTGCGAGGCCACCACCGACTTCGTCGGGATCACCGACGTCGCCGGCGACTTCCTGTACCTCAACCCGGCGGCCCGCCGCATGCTCGGCATCGGCCATGACGAGGACGTCACCGCACTCCCGTCCGGCACGTTCTTCGACGCCGACCACTACGCCCGGGTCTCCGACGAGATCCTGACGAGCCTCATCGAGACCGGGTCCTGGTCCGGCGAACTCGTGTTGCGGGCCCGGGACGGCCGCACCTTCCCGGTCTCGCAGGTCACGACCGTGCACCTCGAGGACGACGGTTCACCCGCGTTCTTCTCGAGCATCTCCCGCGACATCTCGGCCGTGAAGTACGTCGAGGCCACCCTCGAACACCAGGCGACCCACGATCGCCTCACCAACATCCCGAACCACGCGCTCTTCGTCGAGCTGGTCGCCCACGCACTCGCGCGCAACGAGCGCACCGGCCTCGCGACGGCGGTCGTCTTCATCGACCTCGATCGCTTCAAGTCCATCAACGACACGTTCGGGCACGTCGGCGGCGACGAGGTGCTCATGGAGGTCGCCCATCGATTGCGCAGTCACCTGCGTCCCGGCGACACCGTCGGACGGTTCGCCGGGGACGAGTTCACGGTGCTCATCGAGGACCTCCCAGCCCACGAGGCGGTGGCGCGCTCGCAGGAGGTCGTCGACCGGATCCTCGCTGCACTCCGGGTGCCCGTCCCCCTCGGGGATCGGATCGCACCGATCACCGCGAGCGCGGGTCTGGCCGTCGCCGTGCCCGGCGACGGCACCGTCGCCGCCGATCTCATCCGGCATGCGGACGTCGCCATGTACCGGGCCAAGAGCGAGGGCAAGGACCGGGCCTCGCGGTTCGACGCCGATCTCCGGCGGGAGACCGAGTCCGCGGTCGCCATCGCGGCAAACCTCGAACGGGCCCTCGACGAGGACCAGTTCGTCGTGGAGTTCCAGCCCGTCGTCCACCTGCCGACCGGTACCTGCATGGCCGCCGAGGCACTGGTCCGTTGGCGTACGGCCGACGGCACGTTGCTCCCACCCGGCGAGTTCATCCCGATCGCCGAGGAGCGTGGCCTCATCGGCGCGATCGGACAGCAGGTCCTCCTCACGGCCGCTCGGTTCGCGGTCGAGTGCCGCGCCGTGATCCCGCACTTCGTGATGGGCGTGAACATCTCGGCGAGCCAGTTGCTCACCCCGGGGTTCGTCCACCTCGTGCAACGCGCGCTCGACGTCACCGGGCTCGACCCCGATGCCCTCGCCATCGAGATCACGGAGGAGGTCGTGCTCCACGACGTCACCCGTGCGGTCCACGTCCTCGAGGAACTCCGCCGCATCGGCGTGTGGGTGGCGATCGACGACTTCGGGACCGGGTACTCGTCGCTCTCGTACCTGCGCGATCTCCCGGTCAACACCGTCAAGGTTGACCGGGCGTTCGTGCAGGGCATCGTCGGTTCGGAACGGGACCGGGCCGTGCTGCGCAGCATCGTGCAGGTCGCTGAGGCGCTCGGCATGTGGTTCGTGGCCGAGGGGGTCGAGACCGAGGCCGAGCGCAAGATGCTCATCGACCTCGGGGCGGAGCTCGCCCAGGGCTACCTCGTCGCCCGCCCGATGGCGGCGGAGGCGTTCACCGCGTTCATGGCGAACTCCCTCGGCCACCGCTAGTACGGGAGGGTCGGCCGGGCACCGGGTCAGTGGAAGTCGCGGGAGCGGGCGGCGCCCGTCAGGCGGAGCGGCAGGACCTCGATGCGCTGGGCGAGGAGGTTGACGACCCCGCGGCGGCGCTCGAGCACCCCCCGGACCCGCACCGCGGGGGCCGATCGAGCGACACGCCGGAAGCGCCGCCACACCGCCGGCGTGCAGATGACGTTGACGAGACCGTCCTCGTCCTCGAGGTTGAGGAAGACGACCCCGCCCGCGGTCTCGGGGGCCTGCCGGTGGGTGACGAGCCCGGCCACCTCGACCACATCCCCGTGCGGGAGATCGCGCAGGCGGCCCGTGGTGACCACCCCGAGAGCGGCGAGCGCGGGCCGGACGAACTCCGTCGGGTGATGGCTCGGCGACATGCCGGTGGCCCAGAGGTCGGCGGCGACCTCCTCGGCCGGCTCCAGCCCGGGCAGGGTCGGGGCCGCGAGGCCGGGGACCACGCCGGGGAGACGGTCCTCGTGCACCGCACCGTGACGACTCGGACGCACGGCGTGGAGCGCGCCGGCCGACCAGAGGGCCTCGCGCCGGTCGTGGCCGAAGCACCCGAACGCGCCGGCGGTGGCCAGCGACTCGAGCGCGTCGAGCGGGGCCTCGGTGCGCCGGGCGAAGTCCTCGAGGTCGGTGAACGGTCGCGACGTGCGCTCGGCGTCGATGCGGCCGAGGAGATCGCTCGACAGCCCGCGCACGTACCGCAGTCCGGTGCGCACCGCGTGCACCGAGGACTCGGCGTGCCAGCCCCGCTTCGGAGACCCCTGCGGCCCGGCCGCCTCGGTGCGCGGCTCGAGCGTGCAGTCGCGTCGGGAGGCGAGCACGCACGGCCCGAGCACCTCGACCCCGTGCCGACGCGCGTCGCGCACGATCGTGTGCGGGGAGTAGAAGCCCATCGGCTGCGCGTTGAGGAGCGCGCACGCGAACTCCGCGGGATGGTGGTACTTGAGCCACGCACTGGCGTACACGATGTAGGCGAACGACACCGAGTGGCTCTCGGGGAAGCCGAAGTTCGCGAAGGCCTCGAGCTTGCGCGCGATGTCCTCGGCGACCTCGCCGGTGATGCCGCGTTCGGCCATGCCGAGCATGAGCCGCTCGCGCATGCGGGCCATGCGCTGCTTCGACCGCTTCGAGCCCATGGCCTGACGCAGCAGGTCGGCCTCGGCCGGGGTGAAGCCGGCGACGTCGATCGCCATCTGCATGAGCTGCTCCTGGAACAGCGGCACGCCGAGGGTCTTGGCGAGGCAGGGCTCGAGGAGCGGGTGCGGGTACGTGACGGGCTCCTCCCCCGTGCGCCGACGCAGGTACGGGTGCACCGATCCGCCCTGGATCGGACCCGGACGGATGAGGGCCACCTCGATGACGAGGTCGTAGAAGGTGCGAGGGCGCAGGCGCGGCAGCGTGCCCATCTGAGCCCGGCTCTCGACCTGGAACACCCCGATCGTGTCGGCCGCGCACAGCAGGTCGTAGACCTCGTCCTCCTGCGGGATCGTGGCGAGGTCGATCTCGACCCCCTCGTGCTCGGCGACGAGATCGACCGCGAGGTGCAGCACCGTGAGCATGCCGAGGCCGAGGAGGTCGAACTTCACGAGGCCCGCGGCGGCGCAGTCGTCCTTGTCCCACTGCAGCACCGAGCGCCCCTCCATGCGCGCCCACTCGATCGGGCAGCACTCCACGAGCGGCCGGTCGGCCATGACCATGCCGCCCGAGTGGATCCCGAGGTGCCGCGGGAAGTCGCGCACGGCGCGCGCGAGTTCGAGCACGAGCGGCGGCGCGGGCGGACCGTCCTCCCCGCTCGCGAGCGCGGCGAACGCCTCGTCGCTCGGACGTCGACGGTCGAGTTGCCGCGTGAGGGCGTCGGCGTGCCCGGGTGAGAGGCCGCAGGCCTTCGCCATGTCGCGCAGGGCCGAGCGCGAGCGGTACGTGATGACGTTCGCGACCTGCGCGGCACGGTCACGCCCATACTTCGCGTAGACGTACTGGATGACCTCCTCGCGGCGACGGTGCTCGATGTCGAGGTCGATGTCCGGCGGACCGTCGCGCTCGGTGGAGAGGAACCGCTCGAAGAGCAGGCCGAGGGCCACGGCATCGGCCTTCGTGACACCGAGGGCGTAGCAGACCGCGCTGTTCGCAGCGCTCCCCCGCCCCTGGCAGTAGATGTCCGACCGCCGGCAGAACTCGACGATGTCGTGGAGCAGGAGGAAGTAGCCCGCGAAGCCGAGGGTCTCGATGACCCCGAGCTCGTACTCGATCTGGCGCATGGCCTCGGCGTGCTGCGGGTGCGTGGACGGGTAGCGCACGGCCGCGCCGTGGGCGGTGAGCACCCGCAGCCACGACATCTCGTCGTGGCCCTCGGGCACCGGGTGGTCGGGGAGGTTCGGGACCGCGACGCGCAGGTCGAACGCACAGGCCTGCGCCACCTCGACCGTGCGCTCGACCGCACCCGGGTAGCGGGCGAAGCGCCGCGCCTGCTCGGCCGGCGCGCGCAGGTGCGCGAACGGCGCGGCCGGGAGCCAGCCGTCGATGTCGTCGAGCGATCGACGCGAGCGCACCGCGGCGAGCGCGGTCGCGAGGCGGTGGTCGGCCGGGGTCGCGTAGTGGACGTTGTTCGTGGCCACCACCCCGACCCCGGCGCGCGCCGCCAGCTCGGCGAGCGCGTCGTTGCGCGGTCGGTCGAGCGGGTCGCCGTGGTCCCAGAGCTCGACGAGCACGCGGTCGCGACCGAAGTGCGCGACCAGCGTGTCGAGGCGCGTGCGCGCGGCCGCCGGGCCATCGGCGAGGAGCGCGGCCGGCACCGGCCCCTTGCGGCACCCCGTGAGCACGAACCAGTCGCGACCCGCGGCCCCGCTCGCGCCGAGTTCGGCGATCGAGGTGCGCGGCGCGCCCTTGCCCCCGCGCAGCTGGGCCTCCGAGATCGCGCGGGCGAGGGCCGCGTAGCCCCGGGGCCCCTCGGCGAGGACCAGCAGGTGCTCGCCCGGCGGATCCGCGAGCCCGTTCGCCGGCCCGACGGTCCCGAGGGTGAGTTCGGCCCCGAACACCGTGGGCAGGCCGAGCGGACGGGCCGCCACCGCCGTCCGGACCACCCCGTAGAGGCCGTCGTGGTCGGTCGTCGCCAGCCCCGCCAGGCCGAGCCGGGCCGCCTCCTCCACGAGTTCCTCGGGGTGGCTCGCGCCGTCGAGGAAGGAGAAGTTCGTGTGGCAGTGGAGTTCGGCGTACCCGGGGGTTCCGGGCCGGGTGTGGGCGATCGTCGTGACCATGGGCCGACGACCGTACCGAACGTACGTTCGATCCACAAGGGGCGATCCCGGAGCCCTCCCGTGGGGCCCGCTCCCTCAGTCGTAGAGGGCGTCGAGGGTCGCGCGGCCCTGCTCGAGGCGCACGAGGCAGGCCACCGCGCCAGCACCGTCGCCGTCCCCGACCACGACGTGCCACAGCACGCGGCGCTCCCCTGCGGGGTCCCACCACCGGACGTCCTGAGCCCAGGGCCCGGCCCACGCACGCACCGGGCCGCCCTGTCCGGGCAGCGCGCCGCAGCGCAGCACGGCCGGCGCCGCGCTCGCCTCGCCACGCGCGTTCACGAGCACCGGCGCGCCGGAGGCGTCGAGCAGCTGCGCGGCGATCGGTGGATCGAGGACGCGGGTGGGTGCGGGCCCCGGTACCGCGCCGGGCCAGGGCGCGACGTCGTCGTCGGTGCCACGCGGTTCGCCCCACGGGATCCAGCGCACGCGTTCGGCGGGGGTGCGACCGCCGCACGCGCCCGGCGTGACGACGGCCTCGGGACCCAGCATCCCCTGCAGGCGCGCGAACACGCGCGCCGCGCGGTCGGCGCCCGCCTGATCGCCACCCCAGAACCCGAGTTGGCGACCGCTCGCAGGGATCACCTCGTCGGGGATGAGCCGCAGGAGCGTGAGGCCGCCCGACAGCCCGCCCTCGGCGGTGAGCCAACCGTCGAGCTGCCAGCGCACGCGCTCGGCGAGCGCGGCCGGCGTGAGGGCACCCTCGTGCCGCCAGCAGCGCACGAGCGACTCACCGTGCTCGGTCTCGCAGTGGATGATGACCCGCGTGCACGCGAGGCCGCGCGCCGCGAGCCGGTCGAGGAGTCGGTCGGCGAGCGCCTTGCCGACGAACGCCGCGGCGTCGACCCGATCGGCGGGCGGATCGAGTTCGCTCGACTCGATGAGGTCGGGCGGCGGCGTGGTGAGGGCGGGCGGATGCGGCTCCTCGCCCTGCGCGAGCCGGTGGGCGAGGAGCCCGGGCGTGCCGAAGCGCGCGAGCACCGAGGGCGCGGGCAGCGCCGCGAGGTCGCCGAGCGTGTGGAGACCGAGCCGCACGAGCACGCCGGCGAGATCGGGATCGCCGAGGAGCGACACCGACCAGGGCGCGAGGAACGCGGGCGTGCCGCCCCCCGGCACCACGGTGTCGCGGCGGGCCGCGAGCCGGGCCGCGAACCCGCCGTCGGCGATGCCGAGGCGCACCTCGGGCACGCCCGTCGCGAGCACCGCCTCGCGCACGACCTCGATGAGCGCGGCGTCGCCGCCGAAGTAGCGGGACGGGCCCCGGGTGGGGATGGCCAGGAGTCCGGGCCGGTCGATCTCGACCCGCGGCGTGAAGGTCTCGACCGCACGCACGACCGCCTCGAACGCGCGCACCTCGGCCGCCGGGTCGGCGTCGACCACCGCGATCCCGGGGCACCGGGCCTCGGCCTCGCGACGTCGGATGCCGGCCACCACCCGCTCGGCACGCGCCTCACTCGACGCGGCGAGCACGCGCGCCTTCGCGAGCACCGCGACCGGACGGGTCAGGAGTTCGGGATCCTCACGACGCGCCGCGACCACCGGCCAGTCGGGGCACCAGATCGCGAGCGTGCGGGTGGACATCGGACGAGGACGCGGGCGACGAGCGCGCGCTAGGCGCCGAGTGCGAGCGGGTCGAGCGCGGCCCGACGCGTGCCGCGACGCGACTCGAGCCGCGCGCGCACGGTCGCGGGACCGAGCGTGCCACTCCCCGCGCCGAGCCCCGGCCACGCGCTGGCCTCCGCGTGCAACCGCAGCGCGGCGTCCGCGGGCCAGGGTCCGGTGACGACGAGCATCGCGGCGCGCGCGCGAGCGCGGGACACGAGCCGGCGCGCGTCGGCGGCCCGCACCTGCGGCGGCGGATCCGCGACGACGAGCGCGACACCGTCGAGGAGCGCGGCCACGACGAGGGCCCAGCGATCGGGCGGGACGCGCCGCACGACCGCGCAGCGCTCGGGCGCGATGCCGGCCTCGGCGAGCGCGAGCCCACCGAGCGAGCCGTCGGGATCGACCGCGGCGACCCACTCGCCACCACGGCTCACTGCGCCGGCGAGCGCGAGCGCGAGCGTGGTCGCGCCCGCGCCGGGCTCCCCCTCCACCACCGTGACCGTGCCCCGCTGGATCGCGGGCACGAGCGCGCCGAGCGGACCGGGCACCTCGACGATGCGCTCCCGGGCGGCGACGAGCGGGGCGGTGTGCCGGGCCACCTCGAGGAGCCGGGCCCGGGCCTCGGGGTCCCGGCGAGGCAGGGCCCGGGGCCGACCATCCGGCTGGCCTTCGGGGAGATCGGGGGCGGGGACGGCGCTCACCCCGCCACCGTACCGAACGTATGTTCGATCCGGCAAGGGGCGGGCCGGCCTCGGCCGGTCCGGGCAGGGTGGTTCCGAGCGCAGCTCGGAACCGACGGGTGCGGTGCAACCCGACGGACGCAGTGGCCCGAGACCCCCGATCACCGCGCCCGGGCGTCGGTAGCGTCGGCGCCGTGCTCGACATCACCACCGCCCTCGCCCCCGAACGGGCCGCGCTCCTCCACCTCCTCACCAGCCTCTACCCGGACGATTGGGCCCGCCCCACCGAGTGCCCCGGATGGACCGTACGCGACCTCGCGCTCCACATCCTCGGCGACGACCTCTCGCTGCTCTCCCGTCAGCGGGACGCCGAAGCCTCGGGCCTGTTCGGGTACGCCGAGTCGCACCCCGGCCTCGACTTCATGGCCCTGCTCGACGGGTTCAACGAGCAGTGGGTGACCGCGGCGTCGTTCCTGAGCCCCGCGCTCATCGTCGAACTGCTGCGCGTCGTCGGCACGTGGTGCGACGACTTCTACGGCGCGGTCGACCTCACGACGATCTCGCGCGAGCCCATCGGATACTTCCGCCACCCCGACCTCGCGCCGTACTGGATGCTCATCGCGCGCGAGTACGTGGAGCGCGTGATCCACCAGACGCAGATCCGCCGCGCGATCGGCGCGCCCGACCTCCCCCCCGAGGTGTTCGCGATCACCGCCACGGTCGTCGCGCACGCCGCGGTACGCGCGCTCCCCGACCGGACGACCGGCACCACCGTCGCGGTCGACCTCGGGTCAACGGGATCCTGGGCCTGGCAGCGCGTCGCCGGTGACGACGGCACGGCGTGGCGCGTCGTCGAGGCCTCCGCCGTGCCCGACGCCCGGATCACGATCGACCCCGCCGACGCCGTCGCGGTGCTCACCCGCGGCGTGCACCGCCCCGAGGAGGTCGTCACCGTGGCGGGCGACGAGGACCTCGCCGCCGAGGTCCTCGCCGCTATCGATCCGCTCCTCGCCCGGCCCTGACCCGGGCGCGGGTCGACCGGCCTCAGCCCGGGGTGCGCACCCGGTACCGGAGCACCGCGAGGTCGCGGTTGCGCTCGGCCGCCACGAGGTCGAGGTCGAGCCGGGTCGAGATGACCGGGGTGCCCGCCCCGAGCATGACCGGCGCGATCGCGACGATCACCTCGTCGAGGAACCCGGCCTCGGCGAACGCGGTGGTCACCCGTCCCCCACCGACGATCCAGCAGTCGCGGTCGCCCGCGGCCGCGCGCATGGCGGCCGCGACCTCGGCCACCGGCGCGTCGGTGAAGGTGATCGGCGCGTCCGGAACGACCGCGGGCGGCGCCCGGTGGGTCATGACCCAGGTCGGTTGGTGGTGCGGCCACGACACGCCGCCACGCGTGAGCGCGGCGTCGACCCAGTCGTAGGTGGTGCAGCCCATGACGAGCGCGCCGATGGTCGCGTCGAACGCGGCGAACCCACCGGGCCCGTCCGGACCCATGTCGGCCGAGAGCAACCAGTCGAGGCCGCCGTGCGCGTCCGCGACGAACCGGCCGAGCGAGGAACCGGTGGAGTGGACGAACACGGGCGCGGCCGAGCGAGCGACGCGGGCGACCTCAGCCCTGGGTGATCGTGGCCTGACCGCTCGCCGACTTCTTGACCGTGAGGCCGGACGGTGCCGCGGGGCCGGGGTCCTCGAGG
>JBJTWK010000056.1:0-59776 GCA_046081705.1 Actinomycetes bacterium
GTGGATGTTCCCGAACCCCGCGTACCACGACGCGACCGGTGACGGCGTGCGCTGGGCGATGCGTCACCTCCCGTTCTACGGGCGGTGGTACCGCCTCCTCATCTTCTGGCCCGCGTGCGACGGCGGCCTCCCGGCGATGCGCATCGACCCCGGCTACCCGCACCAGGACCGCGCCGTGAGCGAGATCAACGACGCGGCGAGGGAGTTCTTCACCGGCTGGATCGCCGGGCAGGTCGGGGACGACCCGGAGCTGCTCGCCAAGGTGGTCCCTGACCACGTGTGCCTCGGGACCCGCACGCTTCAGGACAACGGGTCCTGGCTCGGTGCGCTCACCCGACCCGACGTGGATCTCATCACCGATCCGATCGACCACATCGAGCCCGACGCGATCGTCACCGCGGACGGCGCCAGGCACGAGGCCGACGTCATCGTGTTCGCGACGGGTTTCCACGCGAACCGCTACCTCTGGCCGATGGAGATCGTCGGACGCGAGGGCGTCGTGCTGGGGGAGCAGTGGGGCGACGAGCCCACCGCGTACCTCGGCATCACGATCCCGAACTTCCCGAACCTGTTCTGCCTCTACGGACCCGGCACGAACCTGGCGAGCGGCGGCAGCCTCATCTTCCACTCCGAGTGCCAGATGCGCTACGTCCTCGGATGCCTCGCGCTCCTGCTTGAGCGCGGCGCGCGCACGATCGAGTGCACGCGGGCCGCGCACGACGAGTACAACGAGCGACTCCAGGCCGAACTGGCGCAGATGGTGTGGTCGCACCCGTCCATCCGGCACTCGTGGTACCGGAACGCCGCCGGGCGGATCTTCATCCTCTCGCCCTGGCGTCTCGTCGACTACTGGTCGTGGACCCGCACGCCGGAGCGGGAAGCGTTCACGCTGGCGTGAAGCCCGGTACCGTGCCGGTCGTGACGATCGAGTCGGTGCCGACAACGGCGAGCGTGGCCCGGACGCGGCGGACCGTCGGGGTCGCGGCGGCGGGGGCGCTCGGCGCGTGGGCGCTGGCGGCCGCGATCGATCCGGCGGCGGGGCCCGTCCTCTGTCCGTTCCGGCGGGCGACGGGTCTCGACTGCCCGCTCTGCGGCGCGACCCGGGCCGTCCACGCGTTCGCCACCGGGCACCCCGGCCGGGCGTTCGACCACAACCTCCTCATCGGGATCGCGGTGCCGATCGCCGTCGCCGTGCTCGTCGTTGCGATCGCGCTTGCGGTGCGGGCACGTCCGATCCGGCGGCCCGCCGTGCCCCGCAACCTCTGGGTCGGGATCGGGCTGCTCGTCGGTGCGTTCTGGATCCTGCGGAACCTGCCGGCCCTCGCCTGGCTCGGGAGCGCCTGACGCGACGACGCCGGCGGCCCCGCGGACCACCGGCGTCGTTGCGCGCGTCCGTGCGCGCCGATCAGCGTGCCGGAGCGATCGGCTGGCCGCTCAGCGACCGGTAGGCGTACGCGAACACCACGGCCGTCATCGGGTAGGTGAAGAGCAGCCCCACGAAGCAGAGCAGCAGGCCGACGATGTTGATGAGCATCATGAGGAAGGCCAGACCGAGGAGCGGTCCGAACTTCGGCTTGACGATCTCGATCGAACGGCGGACCGCGGCGATCGGATCGCGCTCGTGCGAGTCGATCACGACGTACCCGGCGAAACCGAGGAACACCGCGGCGATGATGCCCGGGAGGATGCAGAGGTAGAGACCGACGACGATCACGACGCCGGCGATGATCTGCACCACGAGGTACGGCAGGAAGTCCTCGGTCTGGGTGAGCTGGTTCACATCGGGTCGACCGCCGTCGGTCACGCGCAGCGCCGCCCGGACGAGGCCCATCGCGAGGATGAGGCCGACGGCGAAGAGCAGCACGACCCACACGGTCTGGAGCAGGTCGTTCTGCGGGCCGGGGCGGGCGAACTGGAGCACCGCCTGCACGATCCAGATCACGACCGTGATCGTGAGCAGCGGCCCGAAGTTCTTGAGCGTCGCGTGCCAGCCGTAACTCACGGCCTCGCCGACGCTGAAGTCGCCGCCGCCGTACGACCCCATGCCCGGCGGGGGTGGCGGTACCGCACCGGGCGGCGGCGGCGGGGGCGGGGGCGGGGGCGGCGGGGGAACCTGCGACATGTCGTCTCCCGGTCAGGCGACCCCGGTGGGGCCGCGTCGTCTCGGGCGCAGACGCTAGGACCGCGCGGCCCACGACGCGCGCACCTCGAGTGGGGCCGCCCGGGGCGACCGTCCTGGAGCGTGCGGATGATCGCCGCGCCGCCCTGGCGTCTCGATGGGCCAGGACGACGTCTCGGTGCCGCGACCGTCCTAGAGCGTGCGGATGATCGCCGCGTCGCCCTGGCCGCCACCCCCGCAGAGGGCGGCGGCGCCGGTTCCACCGCCGCGACGGCGCAGCTCGTTGATGAGCGTGAGCACGACGCGGGCGCCGGACATGCCGACCGGGTGACCGAGGGCGATGGCGCCGCCGTTCACGTTCACGATGTCGTCGGAGATGCCGAGGTCGGCCATCGACGCGAGGCCCACGGCCGCGAACGCCTCGTTGAGCTCGAAGAGGTCGATCGCCGAGACGGGCAGGTTCGCACCGTCGAGCGCACGCTTGATCGCCCGCGACGGCTGCGTGAGCAGCGACGGGTCGGGACCGGCGACCTGGCCGTAACCGACGAGCTCGGCGATCGGCGTGACGCCGAGTTCGGCCGCCTTGTCCTTCGACATCACGACGAGCGCGGCACCGCCGTCGGAGATCTGGGACGCATTCCCCGCGGTGATCGTGCCGTCCTTGGTGAAGGCGGGGCGCAGGCCGCCGAGCGACTCCGCCGAGGTGCCGGGCCGCACCCCCTCGTCGGTGTCGACGATGAGCGGGTCGCCCTTGCGCCGCGGGATGGCGACCGGCGCGATCTCGTCGGCGAAGCGGCCGTCCTTCTGGGCGTTGGCGGCGCGCTCGTGGGACTTGGCCGCCATATCGTCCTGTGCTTCGCGGGTGATGCCGCCGAGTGCGCCGGTGTACTTCTCGGTGCCCTCGCCCATGTGCACCGCATCGAACGCGCACCACAGCCCGTCGTGGATGAGCGAGTCGACGAGCTGGCCGTTGCCCATGCGGTATCCGGCCCGCGCCTTGGGGAGCAGGTACGGCGCGTTGGTCATCGACTCCATGCCGCCGGCGATCACGACCTCGGCGTCGCCCGCGTTGATCATCTGGTCGGCGAGGTAGATCGCGTTGATGCCGGAGAGGCAGACCTTGTTGATGGTGGTCGCCGGGACGCTCATCGGGATCCCGGCCTTGGCCGCGGCCTGGCGTGCGGTGATCTGGCCCGTGCCCGCCTGGAGCACTTGGCCCATGATCACGTAGTCGACGTCGTCGGCCTTCACGCCCCCGCGCTCGAGTGCGGCCTTGATCGCGATGCCGCCGAGGTCCGCTGCGCTGAGGTCGGCGAACGCGCCGGAGAGCTTGCCGATGGGCGTGCGGGCGGTGGAGACGATGACGGAACCGGGCATGGGACCCTCCGGAGCGTGGGACGGGTGAACGGGTGCGGATGGTAGCCCTGCCCCGTCGGCCGGCGTCGGGCCGGAGGTCACATCCCGGGCGGGTGGTCCGGACCGGGCGGGCTCCGGTACGTTCCTCGGCCATGACGAGCCAGATCGACGCCATCCGCACTGCGATCCTCGAGGGCGCCCCCGCCGACGACCTCGCCGCCCTCCCGCTCCCCGAGTCGACCCGGGCCGCCGTGGTCCTCGCCGAGGAGGAGGCGATGTTCGAGGGCGTCGCGTCCGAGGACAAGGACCCGCGGCAGTCGGTGCACATCCAGGACGTCGCGCTCCCCGAACTCGCGCCGGACGAGGCGGTCATCGCGGTGATGGCCTCGGCCATCAACTTCAACACGGTGTGGACCTCGATCTTCGAGCCGCTACCGACCTTCGGGTTCCTCAAGCGTCTCGGCCGGGAGAGCGAGTGGGGGGCGCGCCACGACCAGCCGTACCACGTGATGGGTTCCGACGCGTCGGGCGTCGTGCTGCGGGTCGGTTCCGCGGTCCGCAACTGGAAGCCGGGTGACCGCGTCACTGTGCACTGCAACCACGTCGACGATCAGGACCCCACGAGCCACGACGACTCGATGATGGCGCTCAACCAGCGCATCTGGGGTTTCGAGACCAACTTCGGCAGCCTCGCCGACCTCTCGATCGTCAAGGCGAACCAGCTCATGCCGAAGCCCGAGCACCTCACGTGGGAGGAGGCGGCGGTCAACGCGTTGTGCAACTCGACCTCGTACCGCATGATCGTGAGCCCGAATGGTGCGCAGATGACTCAGGGGCAGTCGGTGCTCATCTGGGGTGCGACCGGCGGCATCGGGGCGTACGCGACGCAGTACGTGCTCAACGGCGGCGGGGTCCCCGTCGGTGTGGTGTCGTCCCCCGAGCGGGCGGCGCTCCTCAACGAGATGGGCTGCGAGGCGGTCATCGACCGGCGGGCCGAGGGCTACCGGTTCTGGGCCGACGATCACAACCAGGACCCGAAGGAGTGGCTGCGGCTCGGCAAGAAGATCCGCGAGCTCATCGGGCGTGACGTCGACATCGTGTTCGAGCACCCGGGGCGTTCGACCATGGGTGCCTCGGTGTTCGTGGCGCGCAAGGGCGGCATGATCATCACCTGCGCGGCGACCTCGGGGTTCAACATCGAGTACGACAACCGGTACCTCTGGATGAATCTCAAGACGCTCAAGGGCTGCCACTTCGCGAACTACCGCGAGGCCTACGAGGCGAACCGTCTCGTGTGTGAGGGGCGCATCCACCCGACCCTCTCGACCGTGCGCCCGCTCGAGGAGACCGCGGATGCCGCGCTCCTCGTGCACCGCAACGAGGTGGAGGGCAAGGTGGGCGTCCTCGCGCTGGCCCCCGAGGAGGGCCTCGGCGTCACGAACCACGAGATGCGCGAGCGCCTGCTCCCGCAGATCACCCTCTACCGCCGTTTCCACGGCTGATCCCCCGACCGAGCCCAGGAGAACGCCGTGCCCCTCGTCGAGATCGACCACGTCGCCATCGCCGTCCGCGACCTCGAGGCCGCGATCGCCTACTACCGCGACACGTTCGGGGTGGAGGTCGAGCACCGGGAGGTCGTCGAGTCCGACGGCGTCGAGGAGGCCCTGCTCAAGGTGGCCGAGTCCTACATCCAGCTGCTCACGCCCACCCGCCCGGACTCGCCGGTGGCGAAGTCGCTCGAGACCCGCGGCGAGGGCCTGCACCACATCGGGTACCGCGTCGCCGACTGCGCCGCCGCGCTCGAGCAGGTGAAGGCCGAGGGCCACCGGGTGATCGACGAGGCGCCGCGGCCGGGGAGCCGGGGCACGACGGTCGCCTTCGTGCACCCGAAGACGGCTTTCGGCACCCTCATCGAGCTCGTCCAGGAGTAGTCCGGCGCGACCCCCGGGGGGAGTTCGCCGGCCCGCGGACCGGTAACCTCGCCACCCATGGCCGCACAGGAACCGACCCCGACCCACCCGCTCGAGCAGCGCCTCGAGCACCTCGCCGCCCTGCGCGAGGAGGCGCTCCACGCCGGGAGCCCCGCCGCGGTCGAGCGGCAGCACGCCCGCGGCAAGCTGACCGCACGTGAGCGCCTCGAGCGGCTCCTCGACCCCGACTCCTTCGTCGAGCTCGACATGTTCGCCCGCCACCGGGCGCACGGGTTCGGCATCGAGAACACCCGACCCCTCACCGACGGGGTCGTGACCGGTTGGGGCACGATCGACGGCCGCAAGGTGTTCGTGTTCTCCCAGGACTTCACCGTCTTCGGCGGCGCGCTCGGCGAGGTGTTCGCCGAGAAGATCCACAAGGTGATGGATCTCGCGGAGTCCGTCGGCGCGCCGATGATCGGCCTCAACGACGGTGCGGGCGCCCGCATCCAGGAGGGCGTCGTCTCGCTCGCTTCCTACGGCGGCATCTTCCACCGCAACGTCAAGGCGTCCGGGGTCATCCCGCAGATCTCGGTGATCATGGGCCCGTGCGCGGGTGGGGCGGTCTACTCGCCGGCCATGACCGACTTCATCTTCATGGTGAAGGGCACCTCGAACATGTTCATCACCGGTCCCGACGTCGTGAAGTCGGTCACCGGCGAGGAGGTCACCCAGGAGGAGCTCGGCGGTGCGATGACCCACGCCACGAAGTCCGGCGTGGCCAACATCGTGTGCGACGACGAGGAGGCCTGCCTCGCGCAGGTGCGGTACCTGCTGTCGTTCCTGCCGTCGAACAATCTCGAGGACCCGCCGTTCTTCGACCCGGACGACGATCCGGCGCGGGAGTGCGACAAGGTCGTCGGACTCATCCCGGACGCGCCCAACAAGCCGTACGACATGAAGAAGGTCATCGCCGACATCGTCGACGACGGCGACTTCTTCGAGGTGAACGCGCTCTGGGCGATGAACATCGTGTGTGGCTACGCGCGCATCGGTGGGCACGTCGTCGGCATCGTCGGCAACCAGCCCCAGGTGCTCGCCGGGTGCCTCGACATCGACGCATCCGAGAAGGCGGCCCGGTTCGTGCGCACCTGTGACGCGTTCAACATCCCGCTCGTCACGTTCGTCGACGTGCCGGGGTTCCTCCCGGGTACGGACCAGGAGTACGGCGGCATCATCCGCCACGGGGCGAAGCTGCTCTACGCCTACTGCGAGGCGACCGTCCCGCGCATCCAGATCATCACCCGCAAGGGGTACGGCGGCGCGTACGTGGTCATGAACTCCAAGTCGATCGGCGCGGACCTCGCGTTCGCGTGGCCGTCGGCCGAGATCGCGGTAATGGGCGCCCAGGGCGCCGTCAACATCATCTTCCGCAAGGAGATCGCGGAGGCCGGGGACGACGCGGCGACCCGGCAGGCCGAACTCATCGAGGAGTACACGGAGCGGTTCGCCAACCCGTACAACGCGGCCGAACGCGGGTACGTCGACGACGTCATCGACCCCCGTGAGACGCGTCGGGTCCTCGCCCGGTCCCTCGAGGTGCTGCGCACCAAGAAGGAGTCGCTCCCGCAGCGCAAGCACGGGAACGTGCCGCTGTGAGCCCGGCGCCGCTCGTCGGCATCCCGTCCGACGCGACCCCCGAGGAGGTCGCGGCGGTCCTCGCCACCTTCGCGGTCCTCGAGGCGCAGCGGTCCGTGGCCGTCGACGACGCGGCGACGCCCACCTCGAACTGGGTGCGCGCCTCCCGGCTCACCGCGCGTCGGGCCGGCCTGCAGCGCGGTGAGTACCGCCTGTCGGGGCGCATCGGTCGTCGTTCCCGGGCCTGACGCGATGCCGGAGATCATCCACCCCGAGGTCATGAGCGTCGGGACCGACGAGGTCACCGTGTTCTTCCGGACCGAGCAGGCGGCACCCGTCGTGACCCGGGTCGGTGGTCGCGAGGTCACCACGACCGGTCCGTACCACCTCGCCCACGTCACCGGGCTCGAGTCGGGTGCCGAGGTGGGCGTCGACGTCGAGGGCGCCACCCACGGCGACGACCCGCACTTCCCGCGCACCGTGACCACGCTCGTGCGGCCGCCGGGGCGGCTGCTGGCCCGGGTCGCCACCGCCAACGACGTGCACTTCGGGGAGACGGTGTGCGGGCGCATCCACACCGTGCCGGACGAGGAGCTCGGTGTGGCGATCCCACGTCCCGACGAACCGCCGTACCCGCAGACCATGAACCAGGCGGCGATCGACGAGATCATCGGGTTCGATCCGGACCTCGTGCTGGTCAAGGGCGACCTCACCTGCGAGGGGACGGCCGAGGAGTACCAGCAGTTCCTCGACGCCTACGGCCGCCTCGGCGATCGCATGCACCACGTGCGCGGCAACCACGACGCCATGCGCGACGACACCATGGCCCTCCGGGGCGCGCCCTACGCGGTGGAGCGGGACGGGGTGTCCTTCGTGATGCTCGACACCGTGCGGCCGGGCACCGAGTTCGGGCGGATCACACCGGCACAGATCGACTGGCTCGACGAGTACGCCGCAGGCACGACCAACGTCGTGTTCGTGTTCGGGCACCACAACCTCTGGGACCTCGACGCGGTCGAGCGCAGCGAGTCGTACTTCGGCGTGAACTGCAACGACTCGGAGGCCTTCGGCGCGGTCGCGCTGCGCCGCGAGAACATCGTCGGCTACTTCGCCGGGCACACGCACCGCCACCGCATCCGGCGCTCCGAGCGTTCCCGGTCCATCCCGTGCGTCGAGGTCGGTGCGACGAAGGACTACCCGGGGGTGTGGGCGGAGTACCGGATCCACGAGGGCGGCTTCACCCAGATCGTGCACCGCATCTCGACGCAGGCCGCCCTGGACTGGACCGAACGCACGCGCTTCCTCTACGCCGGGCTCTACCGGGATTACTCGCTCGGTCCGCTCGAGCACCGCTGCTACACCGAGCTCTGGTAGGCGATGCAGGCGCTCGAGGGCTTGCGGGTCGTCGATCTCGCCACGGTCCTCGCCGGACCGGCGGCGGCGAAGTACCTCGCGGACTTCGGTGCCGACGTCATCAAGGTCGAGGCCCCCGCCGGTGACGGCACCCGCCGCATGGGGTGGATGCCGCCGGAGGGCGGCGACGCGTTCATGTGGCG
This sequence comes from Actinomycetes bacterium, assembly GCA_046081705.1. GTDB lineage: Bacteria > Actinomycetota > Acidimicrobiia > IMCC26256 > IMCC26256 > IMCC26256. The sequence continues at coordinate 8,580 of JBJTWK010000056.1, forward strand.
GACCGTGGGTCGGGGCAAGCGCAGCGTGGTGCTCGACCTCAAGACCGAGCCGGGTCTCACCGCCGCGCGCGCCCTCATCGCCGCCGCCGACGTGCTCATCGAGAACTTCCGGCCCGGCACGCTCGAGCGCCTCGGCCTCGATCCGGTCGAGCTCTTGGCGCGCAACCCGCGGCTCGTCGTGCTGCGGGTGACCGGGTTCGGCCAGACGGGTCCGTACCGGTCCCAGCCCGGGTTCGCGTCGATCGCCGAGGCGATGAGCGGGTTCGCGGGGTTGAGCGGCGATCCCGACGGCGCCCCGCTGCTGCCGCCGATCGCGCTCACCGACGAACTCACCGGCATCGTCGGCGCGTTCGCGGTGATGGTCGCGCTCCGGCACCGGGACCGGACCGGGGAGGGGCAGGTCGTCGACGTGAACCTGCTCGAGTCGATGCTGCAGGTGATGGGTCCGCTGCCCGCGGCGTACGCGTCGCTCGGCTACCTGCAGCCCCGGCTGGGGGCCGGCATCCCCTACACGGTGCCGCGCGGCACGTACCGCTGCGCCGACGGCGCCTGGATCGCGATCTCGGCCTCGGCCGAGTCGGTGGCCCAGCGGGTGCTCGAACTGCTCGGTGTCGGTGAGGATCCCCGTTTCAGGACCTTCACGGATCGGGCGGAGCACCGCGAGGAGATCGACGCGCTCGTGCGGGCGTGGTGCGCCGACCGCAGTGCGGACGAGGCGCTCGAAGCCTTCGCCGCCGCCGAGGCCGCGGCGGCCCGGGTGTACTCCATGGCCGATGTCGTGGCCGATCCGCACCTCGTCGAGCGCGAGGCCCTCGTCGAGGTCGACGGGGTCCTCATGGCCGCGCCGGTCGCCCGGCTCCTCGCGACCCCGGGCGAGATCCGTCACGCGGGCCGCCCCCTCGGCGCCGACACCGAGGCGGTCCTCGAGGCCCTCGCGGCCGACCCCACCTGGCCCGTGCGCGACGAGGGCTGACCCGAACCCGACGAACCGCCCGGAACCACACGAACCACAGGCGTGGACGCCCGTTCCGGATCATCCACAGGGCCTGTGGATGACGAGCGGGCGGCCTGTGGACGAGCTGGGGAAACCATTGGTCCGCCCCGTGGACATCGGCCCGGCGCCTGTGGACGGTCTGGGGACGACCGGACGAGATGCCGGGGAGGGGGTGGAGCGCCACCGCCCGACTGCGGCACGATGTCGGTCCCCGTCGGACCCCCCGACGATCCGACTCCTCGAGAGGGCCAGGACCGATGACCGAACGCACGGCGGCACAGATCGACGCCGCGGTGGCCGGGGCCACCGTGACCACGGCCTTCCGGGACACCGTCCGCGCCCACCCGGACCGGGTGGCCCTGCGCGCCTACGACGGCGACGCGGCGACCGAACTCACCTACGCGCAGTACGCCGAGCGGGCCTGTCGACTCGCGGCGAGCCTCGCCGCCCACGGCGTCGGCCGCGGCGACCGGGTCGTGCTCATGATGGGCAACCGGCCCGAGTTCCACATCGCCGACGTGGCGGCGATGCTCTGCGGCGCGACGCCGATCTCGATCTACTCGTCGTCCTCCCCCGAGCAGATCGCCTACCTCGTCTCCCACTCCAAGGCGCGCTTCGCGATCGTCGAGCACGAGGGGTACCTGACCTCCATGCTCTCGGTGCACGGCGACCTCCCGACGCTGGAGCAGATCACGGTCATCGAACCGCCGGCCGCGCTGCCGGACGGCGTGCTGCGCTGGGACGACCAGTTCGGCCTCGACCCCGTCGATCTCGACACTGCGGCGGCGATCGCGGAGCCGGCCGATCTGGCGACGGTGATCTACACGTCGGGGACGACCGGTCCGCCCAAGGGTGTGATGCTCGACCACGGCGGCGTGATGTGGACCGCGTCGTCCCTCGTCGAGCGGTTCGGGTTCGACGTCGATGGGATGCGCCTCGTGTCCTACCTGCCGATGGCCCACATCGCCGAGCGCATGACCTCCCACTACGCGGCGATCATCCACGGCTACGAGATCACCACCTGTCCCGAGGCCGGCAAGGTCACGCAGTGGCTCACGAAGGCCCGTCCGGAGATCTTCTTCGCGGTCCCTCGCGTGTGGGAGAAGGCCTACGCGACCGTGTCCTCGCTCGTGCACGGCGACCCCGCACAGGGCGCGGCGTTCGACGCGGCCATCGACCTCGGCTGGCGGGTCAGCGAGCACCGCGCCCGGGGCGAGGAGGTGCCGGCCGATCTCGCCGAGGAGCACGCCGCGGTCGACGCAGCGGTGCTCGCACCGTGGCGGGGCATCCTCGGGCTGGACCAGTGCCGCGTCGCCATCACCGGTGCCGCCCCGATCCCGTTCGAGATCCTGCGGTTCTTCCGCGGGCTGGGCATCGAACTGTCGGAGATCTACGGGCTGTCGGAGACCTACGGCCCGATGACCTGGACGCCGTTCCGCGTGAAGGTCGGCACCGTCGGACCCGCGATCCCGGGCACCGAGGTGCGGCTCGGTGACGACGGCGAGGTGCTCTGCCGCGGCGGCAACATCTTCAAGGGGTACCTCGACGACCCGGTCAAGACCGCCGAGGTCATGACGGGGGAGTGGTTCCACACGGGCGACATCGGAGTCCTCGACGCGGACGGCTACCTGAAGATCGTCGATCGCAAGAAGGAACTCATCATCACCGCCGGCGGCAAGAACATCTCACCGGCGAACATCGAGGCGGCGCTCAAGGCCTCGGCGCTCATCGGGCAGGCCTGCGTGATCGGTGACGGCCGTCCGTACCTGACGGCGCTCGTCGTGCTCGACCCCGAGGTCGCCCCGGTCTGGGCGGCAGGGCAGGGCATCACGGACACGGCGCTCGCGGCGCTGGCCGAGCACCCGGAGGTGCGGGCCCAGATCCAGCGCGACGTGGATCACGTGAACTCGAACCTCTCCCAGGTCGAGGGGATCAAGCGCTTCGCGATCCTCCACGAGGAGTGGCTCGCGGACTCCGAGGAGCTCACGCCGACCATGAAGTTGAAGCGCCGGGGCATCACGGCCCGCTACGCGGCCGAGATCGAGTCCCTGTACTCCTGAACCCCGGTCAGTCGACCTGGGCGACGACGACGTGGTCACGGCCGCGGTCCATCGCGTCGTCGAGGGCGTGCGCGGCCCGGAGGATGAGCTCGTCGGCGTCGAGCGCGTGTGAGGGGTAGCAGGCGACCCCGGCCGACACCGTGATGCCCTCGCTCGCAGGGCTCGAGTGGAGCAGGCCCCGCAGCCGTTCGGTCGCCCAGACCGCACCGGCCTCCGAGGTGTTCTCGAGCAGCGCGGCCACGGTGACGTCGTCGGCCCGGAAGGCTCCGTCGGCCTCGCGCAGCGTCTTGCGCAGCACCGCGCCGAGGGCGCCGAGTGCGTGCTCACGATCGTGGGCGGCGAACCCCTCGATGCCGTCGATGCGCACGAGCACGAGGGACACCGGGTGCAGTTGCCGGCGGGCCGCGGCGACCCGCTGGAGCAGGAGCGGCTCGAGGAGGGTGGAGTCGAGCAGCCCGGTCGTGACGTCGACGGCCCCGTTCGATGCGGGCTCGGTGCGGGCCTCGTGGAGTCGGCGGACCTCGGCGGCGAGGAGGTCGGCGTCGGCCCGGGCTGCGGTGTGCGGGCCGACGAGCGAGGCGCCGAGCATGGCGGCGACCATGGCGAAGACGCCGGCGGCGAGGCCGAGCGCGGCCACGTCCGCGACGAGCCCGGCCACGCCGATGGCGAGGCCGGCGACGCCGACGACGACGAGCAGGGTGAAGCGATGGCGGCTCACGGCCCCCATCATCGGTCGTCAGGCGCCCGGAGTGGAGGAAAAGTTCTCACGCCGGTGCGCGAGGCCCAGTTCGGCGAGGTCGGCGACGATCTCGGAGACCCGGAAGTCCTTGGGCGTGTAGACCCGGGCGACTCCGGCGGCGAGCAGCACGGGCTGGTCCGGCTCCGGGATGATCCCTCCCACCACGACCGGGGCCCGGACCCCCGCCTCCCGGAGGAGGCGCACGGTCTCGGGGACCAGCTCGAGGTGGGAGCCCGACAGGATCGAGAGCCCGACCACGTCGACGTCCTCGTCCTCGGCCGCCCGGGCGATCTGCGCCGGGGTGAGACGGATGCCCTGGTACACGACCTCGAGGCCCGCATCACGGGCGGCGACGGCGATCTGCTCGGCGCCGTTCGAGTGCCCGTCGAGGCCGGGCTTGCCGACCAGCAGGCGGATCGGGCCGCCGGTCTCCGCGGCGGCGGCCCGGATGCGCTCGCGCACCTCGACGATCGCCTCCCCCGGTGCGGCGGCGACCCCGCCGACCCCGGTGGGGGCCCGGTACTCGCCGAACACGCTGCGCAGCGCGTCGGACCACTCGCCGACCGTCCCGCCGGCGCGGGCGAGGTCGATCGTCGCCCGCACGAGGTTGTCGTTCGTCGCGGCGACCGTGCCGAGCGTGTCGAGCGCGGCGGCGACCGCGCCGTCGTCGCGGCGGGCCCGCCACTCGGCGAGGCGTTCGAGCTGCTCGGCCTCGGCGGCCGCATCGACGACGAGGATCGCGGCCTCACCGTCGATCCCCTCGGCGAGCGGTGACGGTGCGGTCTCCGTGTACGCGTTCACGCCCACGACGGTGATGTCGCCGGCCTCGATACGTCGGACGCGATCCGCGTGCGACTGCACGAGCCGACCCTTGAGCTCGTCGATCATGGCGAACGCGCCGCCGCCGTCGAGGACCCACGCGAGCTCGGCGTCCGCCGCCTCCTCGAGTTCGGTGGTCTTGGCCTCGACGACCTTCGAACCCTCGAAGAGGTCCGGGTACTCGAGCAGGTCCGTCTCGAAGGCGAGCACCTGCTGGATGCGCAGCGACCACTGCTGGTCCCACGGCCGGGGGAGGCCGAGCGCCTCGTTCCAGGCGGGCAGCTGGATCGCCCGGGCCCGGGAGTCCCGGGCGAGGGTGACCGCGAGGGTCTCGAGCACGATGCGCTGCACGTTGTTCTCGGGCTGGGCCTCGGTGAGGCCGAGCGAGTTCACCTGCACGCCGTAGCGGAAGCGACGGAGCTTGTCGTCGGTGACGCCGTAGCGCTCCTGCACGATGCGGTCCCAGAGGCGACCCATCGCCCGGAGCTTGCACATCTCCTCGACGAACCGGATGCCGGCGTTCACGAAGAACGAGATGCGCCCGACCACCGCGGGCATCTCGTCGGCGGAGACCTGCCCGCTCTCGAGCACGCCGTCGAGGACGCCGATGGCGTTCGCCATCGCGTACGCGATCTCCTGCACCGGGGTCGCACCCGCCTCCTGGAGGTGGTACGAGCACACGTTGATCGGGTTCCACTTCGGGACCTCGCGCACCGTGTGCGTGATGACGTCGACGGTCAGGCGACGGCTCGCCTCGGGCCCGAAGATGAAGGTGCCGCGGGAGAGGTACTCCTTGACGATGTCGTTCTGGGTCGTGCCCGCGAGCTTCGCGACGTCCTCGCCGCGCTCCTCGGCCAGCGCGATGTAGAGCGCGAGCAGCCACATCGCCGTGGCGTTGATCGTCATCGAGGTGTTCATGTCCTCGAGCGGGATCTGCTCGAAGAGCGCACGCATCTCCCCGAGGTGCGGGACGGGCACGCCGACCTTGCCGACCTCGCCCCGAGCGAGGATGTGGTCGGGGTCGTACCCGGTCTGGGTCGGGAGGTCGAAGGCGACCGAGAGACCGGTCTGACCCTTGGCCAGGTTCGTGCGGTACAGCTCGTTCGACGCCCGGGCCGAGGTGTGGCCCGAGTAGGTCCGCATGACCCAGGGGCGTTCACGCGTCACGTCGTCATCCTCCGGGGTTCGGACACCGCGCCGTCGCGGTGCGCCTACTTGCGGTAGTCGTAGAACCCGATGCCGCTCTTGCGACCGAGCCGCTCGGCCGAGACCATGCGGCGCAGGAGCGGAGCCGGCGCGTAGTTCGGGTCCTTGAACTCCGCGTAGAGGGCCTCGAGGATCGACAGGCTCGTGTCCAGGCCGACCAGGTCGAGCAGGGCGAACGGCCCCATCGGGAAGTTGCAGCCGCCCTTCATCGCCGCGTCGATGTCGTCGCGGGTGGCGACGCCGGCGTCCATGAGGCGGATGGCGTTGTTGAGGTACGGGAACAGCAGCGCGTTCACGATGAAGCCCGCCTGGTCCTTCACCTCGACCGGACCCTTGCCGCAGGACTCGGCGAAGGCGCGGGTCTCGGCGATCGTCTCGTCGGACGAGGTGATGGCGCGCACGATCTCGACGAGCGGCATGGCGGGGGCCGGGTTGAAGAAGTGGACCCCGCAGACCCGCTCGGGCCGGCCCGTCTCCATGGCCATCTCGACCACGGGGAGGGTCGAGGTGTTCGTGGCGAGGATCGCGCCGTCCTTGACGATGCGGTCGAGGTCGTTGAAGAGCTGCTTCTTGGTCGGCAGGTCCTCGAGGATCGACTCGATCACGAGGTCGCAGTCGGCGAGCTCGTTGAGGTCGGACACGCCGCGGACGAGGGCGAGGGCGGCGTCGCGGGCCTCGGCCTCGAGACGACCCTTCTCGACCTGCTTGTCGAGCGACTTCTGGAGGCCGGCGACCATGGCGTCGGCACTGGCCTGCGACCGGCTCCGGAGGATCACCTCGTACCCGGCCTTCGCCGCGACCTCGGCGATCCCGGATCCCATGATCCCGGATCCGACGATGCCCACCCGCTTGATCTCGCCCATCGATGCTCGTCCTTCGTCCGTCACGTGCGGAACGCTTCGAGGGCGCGCACCGCAAGGGAGCGAAACGTACCGGAGGCGCGCCGCCGGACGCCACCGGAGGCACGGCCCGGGGCGGCTGTTAGCGTCGAACCCATGGCGGAGGATGCGGTGCGGGGCACATTGGCGTTCGTGGGTGGGAGCGAGTGGTCACCCCTGTCGGCCGGGCTCGACCGGAACCTCCTCGAGCGGGCCGGTGGCGGGCCCGTCGTCGTCATCCCGACCGCCGCGGCGTTCAGCGGACCCGACCGGGTCCGGACCGCGGCGACCGCGTGCTTCGCGGACCTCGGGGCGGAGGTGATCGTCATCGACGCGCTCCACCGCGCGGAGGCCGAGGACAAGGACCTGGTGGCGCCGGTGCGCGAGGCGCGCTGCATCTACCTCGCCGACGGATCGCCGCTGCACCTGCGTTCGGTGCTCAAGGACTCGGCGCTCCTCAAGGCGATCCGGGGGGCGTGGCGCGATGGCGCGGTGCTCGCGGCGTCGGGTGCCGGGGCGACGCTGCTCGCCGACCCGATGGTCGACCCGCGCGGCGGCGCCTACACGGTCGGGTTCGGACTCGTGTCCGACCTCGCCGTGTTCCCGCACCACGGCACGGCACCGGCGCACCTGCTCGAGCGCTCGCTCGAACTGCTGCCGCGCCGAGCGTTCCTCGCCGGGGTCGACGACCACACCGCGCTCGTGCGGGAGGCCGACGGCACGTGGCGGGTCGTCGGTGACGGATGGGTGACCGTGTACACGCACACGGACGGGCGGGTGGCGACCCAGGTGGGCTCCTACGCCGCGGACTCCGTGATCGACACCTTGTCGATGTAGACGGGATCGGTGGGCCGGTCGGCCGCGCCGGTCGGCACCCGCGAGATCGCTTGGGCCACGTCGAGCCCCTCGGTGACGACGCCCCACGTCGCGTACTCCGGCGGGAGCGCCTCGCCCTGCGCGCCGGTCACGATGAAGAACTGGTCACCGAACGTGCCGGCCGGCGCGTTCGGGGTCTTGGCCGCCGCGATCGCGCCGAGCGGGTACGCGCCGTCGGGCAACTCGCCGACGACCGATGACGGTGCGGTCCCGGTGCCGTCGCCCTTCTTGTCGCCGCCCTGGATCACGAAGCCCGGGATGACGCGATGGAAGGTGAGGCCGTCGTAGTACCCGCGCTTCGCGAGCTGCACGAAGTGGTTCGTCGCGATCGGCGCGTTCTTGGCGTCGAGCGACAGCACGATCGTGCCCTTCGAGGTCCTCATCGTCGCCGTGTACTGCTTGTTCGGGTCGATGGTCGTCGAGGTCGTCGGCTCCGTGGTGCTCGTGGGCGCGGTGGTGGAGGTCGGCTTCGTGCTCGTCGACGTCGAACCGGCGGCGTCGCCGTCGCCGGAGGCGCGGAACTGCGTCCAGGCGAAGATCGCCACGACCGGGAGGAGCACGAACGCGAGGTTCCGGTAGGTGCGGTTCCGGCGCACGCGCTTCTCGGCGGCCTCCTTCGCGGCCTGGGCCTGCGCGCGGTTCTGCTTCTGCCGCTCGCGCTTGTCGGACTTGCTCACGCTCGCTCCTCGTCGGGGTTCATCGGTCGTGGTCGATCACTCGGGTGCCGGCAGGGGCCCGGGCGTCTGCGGGGCCGGGGCGACGTAGGTGCGGCAGGCCTGGCCCCGCAGCGACGGGCACGCGGGGTACTCGGTCGGCAGCCCCTTCGGCACCTTCACGCGGGACAGCACGAGGCGCGAGGCCTTCGGGCCGCCGGTCACGATCGTGTTGCGCACGGGCTCGGTGTTCTGGAGGGACTCGAAGGTCCAGAGGGGTCGGTTGCCGCCCGGCGCCTGCACGGAGATGCGGATCTGGGACCCCTTGCGGAACGCGTGCGCCACGGGGAACAGCGCGACGCGCATCCGGGTCGGCTCACCGGGTACGAGCGCACGGGCGTCGGCCCGGCGGTGGGTCTGACGCGGGTCGGTCACGGTCGACGCACCGTCGAGCTTCCGGTGGCTCGCCCGCAGCCAGCCGCTCTGCACGTACATCTCCGACCCATCGGGCCGGACCTCGGTGAGCGTCACCTCGACGTCGGTGTCACGCGCCGTCGAGGCGAGCGTGAGGTCGACGCTGCCGGGTCCGGCGATCGCGACGGTCCGGTCGAGCGGCGGGGTGATCCACGCGAGCGAGGACGCCGAGTCGAGCGGCACCCAGTCGTAGGTCGGGGTCGCCTGCCAGATCCCCGAGTTGCCCCCGGTGTAGGTCGAGCGGGGTCGGGCGTTCGGCTCGTAGTTGAAGCTCAGCGTCTCGGCCCGGTCGGCCGCGTCGTCGGTGAGCGCACCGTCGGCCCCGAGGTAGAACACCTCGGCGGAGGTGCCGGGGAGCGGCCACCGCGCCGCGGTGCTCTCGGTGGCGGGCAGCGGGCTGCCGGCCTGGGTCCCGGGTCGTGCGCCGTTCTCCCAGAGGATGCGCACCCGCGGCTCGGCCTCGAAGGACTTGAGCGCGGTGCGGTACGAGGAGAAGTCGCTGAACCGGTCCTCGGGCACCGTGACGTTCTGGACCCCGGTGATCGTGCTCCAGAGCTGTGGGGCGAGGGCCCGGAGCTGCGGGTTGATCTCGGGGATGCGGCGCGCCACGTAGAAGTCGAGGAACTCGAGTTGGCGCGTCACCACCTCGGGGTCGAGGGAGTCGGTGTGGGTCCCGTTCTGCGCGGTGACCCGCAGCGGGACGTCGGCCGGGAAGTCGGCGAGCATCTCCGGCCAGTGGCCGCCGGTCTGCTCGTCCTGCCACGCGCCCGCGATGAAGGTCGGGACCTGGATGTCGCCGAGGAACTCGGCCGGGGCGACCGAGTCGAAGCCGGCGGGGTACCCGGGGATCCCTCGGGTGCTGTAGTACGGGTTCTCACGGATGGTCTCCATGAGGTCGACGTTCTGGCCGCGGAGCCGGAGGTTCTCGGTGCAGGTCTCGTCACCCTCGGCGACGCGCTGCTCCACCCAGGGGGCACCCTTCGGGTTGGGCCAGCGGTTCTGGTCGAGCCGCTGCTGGGCCCAATCCTTGGCGAACCCGTCGTTGTAGATGCCGCCCGGGTAGAGGGTGCCGCGGTAGGTGTCGTCGATCACCGAGAGCGGGGTGATCGCCGCGAGGTGCGGGGGTCGGGTCTGCGCGACGAACAGTTGCGAGATGCCCGGGTAGGAGATGCCGACGAGCCCGATGCGGCCCGCCCACGGCTGAGCCGCGATCGTCTCGACCGCGTCGTACCCGTCGAGCGACTGGATCTGCTCGAAGAAGTTGAACGACCCGCCGGAGCAGCCGGTGCCGCGCATGTTGACGCCGACGTAGGCGTACCCCTGCAGGTTGCCGATGATCTGGAACGGGTTGAGCGACGCCGTGGGGTTCGACGGGTCGTAGCCCGAGTACTCCATGAGCACCGGGTACGGACCCTCGTCGGCCGGTCCGGGCAGCGACACGTTGATGCTGAGCTCGGTGCCGTCGCGCGTGGTGAGGTAGCCGTAACCCGAGTCGAGCTCCTGGTCGTTGTAGAGCGACTGCGGGGGTGTGTCATCGGCCGCGTCGACCGTGAGCGGCTTCGACGTGGCGAGGCCCGCCACCGCCACCCGGTACCCGCGACCGGGTTCGACGTCGCGGAACACGTAGCCGCCGAGGTCGTCGATCGTGCCACCGTCGATCGTCCTACCGGCCCGCTTGAGCGCGACCTTGGCACCGGGGGTGGCGCCGACCACGTACACCTGCTCGACGCTGCCGCGCGCGTCGACGGGTCCTGCGGTCTTCACCGCGGCGCCGGCCGGACCGGCCGTGAGCCCGCCGAACGCAAGGGCGCCGACCACGACGGTGATGGCGAGACGGTGGTGGAGTTTCGGCACGGATCCCCTCCCGGGGCGACGGCGGTCGCTGGACCGGCGCATCGTTCCACACCGCACCCGGACGCGTCCCTTCAGCCCCGCCCGCCGGCCGACCCCGGCCGTATTCGAGCCGGGTCACGACCGAGCGCGCTGGTACCGTCCGGGCCCGTGGGACTCGTGGTGCAGAAGTTCGGCGGGACGTCGGTCGCGGACCCGGATCGGATCCGGGCGGTCGCGGACCACGTCATCCGGACCCGGGCGGCCGGGCACGACGTGTGCGTCGTCGTCTCGGCGATGGGCAAGTCCACTGACGAACTGCTCCGACTCGCCGCCGACGTGGCCCGCGAGCCGGCGGGCCGCGAGATGGACATGCTGCTGACTGCGGGCGAGCGCATCTCGATGGCCCTGCTGTGCATGGCGATCATCGACCGCGGGGTGCACGCCGTCTCCTTCACCGGTTCGCAGGCCGGCATCGTCACCGACACCGTGCACGGACGGGCCAAGATCCTCGAGGTCAAGGGCGACCGCATCCGCGAGGCCCTCGCCGAGGGGTCGGTGGCCGTGGTCGCCGGATTCCAGGGCATCTCGACCGACAAGGACATCACCACCCTCGGTCGCGGTGGATCCGACACCACCGCGGTCGCCCTCGCCGCCGCGCTCGGCGCCGAGGCCTGCGAGATCTACACCGACGTGTCCGGGGTGTTCACCGCCGACCCCCGGATCGTCCCGAAGGCGCATAAGCTCTCGAAGGTCTCCTACGACGAGATGCTCGAGATGGCGGCGACCGGGGGGCGCGTGCTCGCGCTCCGCTCGGTCGAATTCGCACGCAACTACGGCGTGCCCGTGCACGTCCGCTCGAGCTTCACCTGGGAGCCGGGCACCTGGGTCGTTCAGGAGGACCCCTCGATGGAGCAGGCGATCGTCAGCGGAGTCACCCACGAGACCGCGGAGGCCAAGGTCACGATATCGCGCGTCCCCGACGAGCCCGGGGTGGCGGCTCGGTTGTTCCGGCGGCTCGCCGACAGCGAGATCAACGTGGACATGATCGTGCAGAACGTGTCGACCGATGGGCACACCGACATCTCGTTCACGGTGCCCGAGGTCGACCTCGTCCGCACGCTGCAGGTCGCCGAGGAGATCGCGACCTCGGTGGGCGCGAGCGGGGTGGCGGCGGATCCCGACATCGCGCGCGTCTCCATCGTCGGCGCGGGCATGCGGACGAATCCGGGCGTCGCGGCGACCATGTTCGAGGTGCTCGCCGACGAGGGTGTGAACATCGAGATGATCAGCACCTCCACCATCCGGACCTCGTGCGTGGTGCGGGCGGCCGACGTCGAGCGCGCCGCGCAGGCCCTGCACTCGGCGTTCGGTCTGGACGCCTGACGATGGGCGTGCGGATCGGCGTCATCGGGGCGACGGGCCTCGTCGGCCAGGAGATGCTGCGACTCATCGCCGAACGCGACTTCCCGGCCGACGAGGTGCGGGCGTACGCGTCGCCGCGCTCGGAGGGTCGGGTGCTCACCTCGGGGGAGCGGGAGATCACCTGCGAGGTGCTGCGTGACGGCTGCTTCGACGGCCTCGACATCGTCATCGTCGACGTCGACGATCCGATCGCGCGCGAATGGGCCCCGGTGGCCGCAGCGTCCGGTGCCCGGGTGGTCGACAACTCGGCCGCGTTCCGCCTCGAGGCCGACGTGCCGCTCGTGGTCGCGGGGGTCAACTCCGAGGACCTGCGATCGCTGCCCCGCAACATCGCGTCCTGTCCGAACTGCACGACCATGGTGCTCCTCACGGCGCTCGCCCCGCTGCACCGTGCGGCCGGGATCGATCGCATGGTGGTCTCGACCTACCAGGCGGTGAGTGGGGCCGGGCAGGCCGGGATCGACGAACTCGACGAGCAGTGGGTGGCCCGCGCTGCGGACCTCCCGCCCCTGCGCCGCGCCGCGGCCGTCGACGGGACGATCACCCCGGGCCGGGTCTGGGGCGCGCCGATCGCAGGCAACGCGATCCCGCTCGCCGGGTCCGTGAAGGAGGCGGGCTACACCTCCGAGGAGTGGAAGCTCGTCCGGGAGACCCACAAGATCCTCCACGACGACTCGATCCGGGTGACGGCGACCTGCGTGCGCGTTCCCGTGTACGTCGGGCACTCGATGACCGCGAACGTCGAGTTCCGCACCGCCATGGACGCCGTGACTGCGGCCACCGTCCTTGCGTCGGCCCCCGGGGTGCGACTCGTCGATGGCGGGGCCGGGGCGCCGACGGCGCTCGAGGGCGCCGGGATCGATCCGGTGCTCGTCGGCCGGTTGCGTGACGACCCGACCCAGGCGGACACGATCAATCTCTGGGTCACGGGCGACAACCTCCGCAAGGGCGCGGCGCTCAACGCGATCCAGATGGCGGAGATCCTCGTCCGCGACGCCTGACGCGGGACCGCTCGCACGCGAGGACGGCGCCCCGGAGGGCGCCGTCGACGGTGGTCGGGATGCCGGGATTTGAACCCGGGGCCTCAGCGTCCCGAACGCTGCGCGCTAACCAAACTGCGCTACATCCCGAAGGGGTGGAGAGTGTAACCGGGCGCCGCTCAGGCCTCGCCCTCGACGACCCGGACCGGGCTGAGGAGGCGCTTGATCGCCCGCCGCAGCTGCCCGGCGTCGACCGGCTTCACGAGCACGGCGTCGGCGTCGGCGCGCTGGGCGATGTGGCGGTCGGCCTCCCGGTCGAGGAGCAGCAGGATCGGCAGGTCGGGCAGTCGCCCGGCCGCGGCTTCGAGGCGCAGGTCGATCGCGGTTGCGATCCCGCCCTGGTTCGCGATCTGGAGGTCGAGGATCACGAGGTCGGGGGCGTCGGCGGCCACGGTCGTGCGCACGTCCTGGCCCCGGGTCACCTCGACGACGTGCTGACCGGGTCCGGTGAGGCTCGTGCGGATCTGGTCCCGCACCCAGGCGGCTTCGGCGGCGACGAGGATCGTGGTCACGGCGGGGAGGCTATCGCCCGGCCCGCGGGTCGCCCCGACCGGACCGCTCAGACACCCGACCCGTCGAGGAGCCGGTCGGCGATGGCGTCGAGCGCGTCGACGTCGTGCACGTCGTGCGGGAGGAACGCCACGAACGCCACTGCGGCACCCGTGCCGAGGCGCATCCGGACGCCCTCGAGGTGGCGCCGTTCGCGGGCGGCGACCTCCTGGAAGTCGCCGAGGGTCTCGAGCCGGTCGGCGAGGCGGCGACGGGCGTCCATCACGCCGGCCTCGGTCCGGGGCAGGGCGCGCAACGCGGCGGCCCGGGCGTGGAGGGCGTCGCCGCGGTCGGTCCCGAACTGCGGGTGCACACGGTTGACGACGAGCCCGGCGACCCGGTACCCGTGGTCGCCGATGGCCTGCGCGAAGTACTCGGCCTCCTCGACCGCGTCGCGCCGCGGGGAGGTGACGAGCACGAAGCGCGTCGACGGTTCGGCGATGACCTCCCGCACCCGCCGCGCCCGGTCCCGGAAGCCCTCCTCCATGCCCTCGAACGCCCGGAAGAACGCGATGATGTCGTCGACCACTTCGGTCCCGACGACGCGGCTCGCGGTGCGCACGAGCGCCTGCACCGCGACGCCGGCGATCCGGAGTCCGGTGCGCGCGGGTGCGGTGAGCACGCGGAACACCCGGTTGTCGAGGAGCCGGAGCAGGCGTTCGGGTGCGTCGAGGAAGTCGAGCGCGTGCCGGCTCGGCGGGGTGTCGATGACGATGAGGTCGAAGTCTCCGTCCTCGTGGAGCTCGTGCAGCTTCTCCATCGCCATGTACTCCTGCGTACCGCCGAGGGCCGAGGAGATCGTCCGGTAGAAGCCGTTGTCGAGGATCCGCGCGGCCTGTGCCTCGTCGGCGGCGTGCCGGGCGACGAGCGCATCGAAGGTCGCCTTCGGATCGAGCATCATCGCCGAGAGGCGGCCTCCGGGGACCGAGTCGTCGCGCGCCCAGTGCGCGGGGTCGATGACGACCGGGTCGGGTGCGAGCGCCGGGAGCCCGAGCGCGTCGGCGAGGCGTCGGGCCGGATCGATCGTCACGACGACGGCGCGCCGCCCCTCCCGCGCCGCATCGATGGCGATGACCGCGGCCGTGGTCGTCTTGCCGACCCCGCCGCTGCCGGCGCAGATGATCACCCGGGACGAGTCGATGAGCTCGCGGAAGGTGGTCATCCCGACACCTCGACGTCGTCGAGCGCCCCGATGGCGACCGAGAGCGCGGTCGCGAGCGCCTCGACCTGGACTCGGCCGATGTCGGCGTCGAACACGAAGGGCAGGTGCAGTTGGGGGAGCGGGAGCGCAGCGGCGAGGTGCTCGGCCTGGCGGCGTTGGACGGCGCGCCGGGCCCGGCGGAACCCGGTGGCGGCGGCGAGGTCCTCGACCTCGGCGAGCGACAGCGGGACGTCGAGCAGCGCGGCGTCGGCCGCAATGGTGGTTTCGCGCGCGTCGTCGTCGGGCCCGCCGATCTCGGGGTAGATGCCGTTCACGACGACGGGCAGGAGCGCCACCCCCACCCGGTCCTCGAGTGCGAAGGCCGTCTCGGCCGCCTCGCGCACGGGCGTCTCCTCGGGCGCGGTGACGAGCAGCACCTGGCAGCGGGACGGGTCCGACAGCATCGCGACCACGTCGGTGGCCTGCTGCCGGATCGGGCCCACGGCGACCGCGTCGAGCAGGCCGAGCGGCGAGGTGAGGAAGCTGACCGCGTGGCCCGCGGCCGGCGCGTCGACGAGGACGAGGTCGAAGTCGCCACCCACCTCGATGCTCTTCACCTTGCCGAGCACGAGGATGTCCTTCATGCCCGGCACCGCCGTCGCGATGACGTCGAGGATGCCCGTCGTGCCGAGTCGGCGCGCGATCCGGCCGAACCCGTTCCCCTCGAGCCAGTCGACGAGCGCCTCGTCGGGGGTCAGCGTGCGCCCCCGGACCCCGGGTGCGAGGTCGATCTCCTCGTACGTGAGGTCCGGGACGCCGAAGGCCGCGGCGAGCCCGGACTTCCCCTCGACCTCGACGATGAGGACCCGGAGGCCGACCCGGGCCGCGAGCACGGCGAGGGCGGCCGTGACGGTGGTCTTCCCGACCCCGCCCTTCCCGGCTACGACCACGACCCGGGCGCTGGTACAGAATCGGCGCTGGTCCATCGCCCCCGATGCTACGGGAGACCCTGTGCGCCACCGCCGTCGACTCGCCACGATCCTCCTGGGCGTCGCGTGCCTCGCCGCGGGGACCGCCGGGACGGCGGACGCGATCGGGACGCGCGCCCGGCCCGAGGCCGCGGTGTCGTCGGGACGCGGCGGCATCATCATCGTGCAGGTCAAGGGGCTGCTCGATCCGCCGAACGCACGGCTCATCACGAGTGCGATCGAGGACGCGAACCGGGCTCGGGCCTCGGTCGTCGTGCTCGACATCGATTCGGATGGTGCGGTCGACCTCGACCTCGAACCGGTGCTCGCGGCGATCCGGTCCTCGCGGGTCCCGGTCACCACGTGGGTCGGGCCGGCCGGCTCCGAGGCCAAGGGCGCGGCGGCGGTCGTCGCGGCGGCCTCGGCGATCCTCGGTGTCGGCTCGGGGTCCCACATCGGCCCGGCCCACCCGCTGACGCGGGACGCCGCCGAGCCGCGGGCGGCGACGGTCGGGACCCTGGTCGCCCGACTGAGCGATCGCAACGGCCGCGACGGCGAGGCGGCGCGGACCTTCGTGATTCGCCGGCTCGACGCCCGGACCGCGACGAGGAGCGGCGCGGCCGATCGCATCTGCGGCCGGGCGGAGGGCGGCGACGGGTGCGCGACCCTCGGTGACTTCGTGGTGCGCATCGACGGTCGGGTCGTCACCACGGCGCGCGGCGAGGTCCGTCTCGACACGTCGAAGGTGATCGGACAGGGGCAGGACCGCCGGCGTCAGCCGAACCAGCCGGTGGCGTTCCGCAAGCTCACGCTCACGGGTCAGGCGGAGCACACCCTCACGAACCCGTCGATCGCCTACGCGCTCCTCATCATCGGGCTCGCGCTCATCGTCTTCGAGTTCTTCACGATCAGCATCGGCCTCGCGGGCGGCGCCGGCGCACTCGCGGTGATCGGCGCCTGCGTGGGCTTCTCCCACCTGCCGGTCACGTGGTGGGGCCTCGCGCTCCTGCTCCTCTCGGCCTTGGCGTTCGCCGTCGACGTGCAGGTCGGACGTCCGGCGGTGTGGAGCGGCATCGGGACGGTGACGCTCGTCGCGGGTTCGCTGTTCCTCTACACCGGGGCGTCGAGCCTCCAGGTGCCGTGGTGGCTCGTCATCGTGATGGTCGCCTCGGCGCTGCTCTTCTACCTCGGGGGCATGCCGATCGCGGTCCGCTCACGGTTCTCGACCCCGACGGTCGGGCGCGAGGCCCTCATCGGCGAACTCGGCGAGGCGGCGGTGGCGATCGATCCCGACGGGGTTGTCCTCATCGACGGCGCGCGGTGGCGGGCCCGCACGAACCGGGCCACGCCGATCCCGGCGGGCTCCACGGTGCGGGTCGTCGAGGTGCTCGGGCTCGTCCTCGAGGTCGAGCCGGAGGAGGGCGGCGCGAGGGACTACCGCGAGATGCGCCGGGGTCGGGTCGGCGACCCCGAGGGCGACGCCACCGACTGATCCCGCCGGCCCCGGTCCGCGGACCGAGCGGGGAACGGGGGCGGATCCCTGGTGAGATCCGGCGATTCCGCCCATCGGCGCCGGTATCGGACCGCCCCTTGTGACCCCGCAGGCGCAGCGGTAGGTTCGCCCACGGGCACCCGGAGGCGGAGGTGCCCGAGGAGCCGGCGAGCCATGCGACAGACCACGACCATCGATGCCTGGCAGGTGCGGGCGGCGTGCCGAGGTCCGGAGTCGGTCCTCTTCTTCCCGCCGACCACGAGCGAGCGTCGCGAGGAGCGCGACCTGCGCGAGCGTCGAGCGAAGGCCATCTGCGCGACCTGCCCGGTGCAGCGCGAGTGCCGTTCCTACGCGCTCTCCATCCGCGAGCCGCACGGCATCTGGGGCGGGCTCAGCGAGGCGGAGCGTCGTCACCTCCTCGACGCGTGATCCTCGCCGGGTGGTGCGCACCCGGTCACCCCGTAGCATCACACCCGTGAGTCGGGACGGTGCGGTCGACGCCAGCGTGACCCCCGGCGCCCGCGAGGCGGCGACGGTCCTGCTCGTGCGCGACGCACCGGACCTCGAGGTCTTCATGCTGCGCCGCAACCTCGACTCGGCGTGGAACGGCGGGGTGCACCTGTTCCCGGGGGGTGCGGTCGAACCCGGTGATCGCGACGACGCGGTGCGGGTCCGGTGTCCCGACCGCAGCGACGCCGACGCGAGCGCGCGCATCGGCCACCGCCGGGGAGGCCTCGGGTACTGGGTCGCAGCGATCCGCGAGGCCTTCGAGGAGGCGGGCGTGCTGCTCGCCCGGCACGCCGACGGGCGGGCACTCGATCCGCAGGACGCGGCGTGGGCCCGCCTCACCGAGGCGCGGGACGCCCTCAACGCGGGCGATGTGGACCTGCGGGCCGTGCTCGACGACGAGGAGCTCATCCTCGAGGTCGATGCCCTCGAGGTGTTCGCGCACTGGGTCACGCCGCCCGGGCAGATCCGGCGCTACGACACCTGGTTCTTCGTGGCCGCCGCCCCGGCGGGTCACACCTACGAGCACGATGCGATCGAGACCGTGGCCTCGACCTGGATGCGTCCCGAGGACGCAGTGACGGCGAACGATCGTGGTGAGATCGATCTCATCCTCCCGACGCGCCGGAGCCTCGAGGCCCTCTGCGCGTTCCCCGACGCGGCGTCCGTGGTGGACCACGCCCGCCGGGTCGGCGGCGACGGCACGCACCGGGTCCGGATGGTCGACGACGTGGGCGGTGGCGAGTGCATCCCCGTCCCGGGCGACGCGGGCGTCGGGGCGGCGTCGTGAGCGAGTTCCCCGTCGGGGTGGCGGTCGCCATCTCGCCGCTCGTGCGCCGCGTGCTCGCCCCGAACGCGGGCCACATGACCGGGCCGGGTACGAACACCTACCTCATCGGCGTCGACGAGGTCGCGGTCCTCGATCCCGGCCCCGACGAGGCCGCCCACGTCGAGGCGATCCTCGGTGCCGCGTCGGGACGCATCCGGTGGATCGTCCTCACCCACACGCACGTCGACCACTGGCCGGCCGCGGTGACGCTGGCCGCTCGCACCGGCGCGCCGATCCTCGCCTTCCCGACGCGGGAGCGGGGGCTGCGCCTCGACGGTCGCCTGCGCGACGGTGACTCGATCGAGGGCAGCGAGTTCCGCCTCGAGGCCCTGCACACCCCGGGGCACGCGCCGAACCACCTCTGCTTCCGCCTGGTGGAGGAGCGGGTGCTCTTCACGGGCGACAACGTGCTCGACGGCATGTGGTCGGTCATCTCGCCCGATCGGGGCGGGGACATGGCGACCTACCTCGCGTCACTGCAGCGGATGCGGTCGGTCCGCAGCGCCCGGCTCGCGCCGGCCCACGGCCACGTGATCGATGACGCACGGGCCCGGATCGACGAGTACCTGCAGCATCGGCGGGATCGGGAGCGCCAGATCCTGCGATCCCTCCGGCACGATGCCGCGACCATCCCGCGGTTGGTCGATCGCCTGTACCCGGATCTCGTCGACGCGCTCGTCCCGGTCGCGCGACGGCAGGTGCACGCGCACCTGCGCAAGCTCCGGGACGAGGGTGTGGTGATCGGTCGTGACTCGCGCACCGTCTGGCGCGCGGTCTGACCGGATCGGTCAGCGGTCGCGCGCGTCGAGTGCGGCCGCGGCCGCTTCGAGGATCCGCGCGGTGCACCCGGCCATGTCGAGGGGCGGGAGCAACTCGGTCGCGATGCGGGCGGCGAGGTCCCGGAAGGCCTCGGCGGCCGGGCCGGTCCCGGTGAGTGCGACGGGCGCCCCCGTGTCCCCGCCCTCGCCGACCGCCGGCTCGAGCGGGATGCGGCCCACGAGCGGCGCGCCGGTGCGCTCGGCGAGCGCGGCGCCGCCCCCCGAGCCGAAGACCGCGATCCGCTGGCCGTCGGGCAGTGCGAGTTCGCTCATGTTCTCGATGACGCCGGCTACGTGCAGGTGCGATCGTCGGGCCATGTCGGCGACCCGCACCGCGACCTGCTGGGCCGCCCGTGCCGGGGTCGTCACGACGAGCATCTCGGTCTGCGGCAGCAGGCGGGCGAGCCCCATCTGCACGTCGCCGGTTCCGGGCGGCATGTCGATGAGCAGGTAGTCGATCGCGCCCCAGCGGACGTCGGTGAGGAACTGCTCGAGCGCCTTCGTGAGGATGAGGCCGCGCCACATGAGCGCACTGCCCTCGTCCTCGACGAGGAAGCCCATCGACACGATGCGCAGGAGCCCGGGCCCGACCTGGAGTTCGTTCGGGTCGATCTTCCCGTCGGAGCCGCCGAGCCGCTGGCCCACCCCGAGCATGCGGGGCACCGAGAACCCCCAGATGTCCGCGTCGAGCACGCCGACGGTGAGGCCGCGGGCGGCGAGGGCGGCGGCGAGGTTCACGGTCACGCTGCTCTTGCCCACCCCACCCTTGCCCGATGCGATCGCGAGCACGCGCGTCGAGGCCGGGATCTCGGTCTCGGGGGCGGCGTCCTGGGCCCGGCGGCGCGCCACGTCCATGGTGTGGGCCCGCTGCTCGGCGGTCATCTCGATCCAGTCGACGCGGACCTCGGCGACCCCGGGCAGCGATTCGACCCGGGCGGCGACCTCGCGCTTGATCTGGGCCCGTAGCGGGCACCCGAGCGTCGTGAGGACGATCTGGATGCGGGCGACGCCGTCCGCGACGGCGATCTCACCGACCATCCCGAGGTCCGTGATGGGCGCCCCGAGTTCCGGGTCGAGCACCCCGCCGAGGATGGCGCGGATCGCCGCCGGGGTGGCGCCCGGGTCGTTCGGCTGCGGATCGTGCGTGGTCACGGGGTCGACACCTCGGGATCGGCGTGCGGGTCGGTTCGGCGCACCGCCGGGACCGTCACGTTACGACGCGGCCGCGCCGGACGGCCGCCGGGGCGGGCCGGGGCCGGTGGCGGCCGTCGCCTGCGTCGCCCCGGGCCGGGCGGCGACGGGTGCCCGGGACCGCCCGTCGGGTACCCTGCATACCGATCGAAGTCGGGGGAGCCCCCGACCCGAACCCCACGTGGAGGTCCCCCATGTTCTCCGTCACCGACTCCCGGTCGCAGTTCCTGCTCACCGACTCGGCCGCGTCCAAGCTCAAGGAGCTCATCGACGCCGAGGACCAGCCCGGTCTCGCCCTGCGGGTCGCCGTGCGCCCCGGCGGGTGCTCGGGGTTCTCGTACGAGATGTTCTTCGACGGCGACATCTCCGACGACGACGTGCGCAGCGAGCAGGGCGGCGTGCAGGTCGTCGTCGACCCGGCGAGCATGGCGCACCTCGGTGGCGCGTCGCTCGACTACAAGGACGGCCTCCAGGGTGCGGGATTCCACATCTCGAACCCGAACGCGCAGCGCACCTGCGGCTGCGGCCAGTCCTTCTCCTGATCCGTCCAGTCCTTCGGTGAGCGGTCCTCGCGTGCGGCGCACGTGTGGGCCGCTCGTCGCGTCCGGGAGGCACCCATGAGCAGTTGGATGGTCGTCACCTCGGCCGACAACTTCCAGCGCACGATCGACCTCGGCTTCGTCAAGCAGGGGTTCAAGGCCCGGCAGCGCAAGAAGGTGATGGAGCAGATGGAGGCGGGCGACGACCTGCTCTACTACGTCACCGGCGTGCAGGTGTTCGCGGCGACGGCGCGCATCACCTCGGCCGGCTTCGAGGAGCACGAGCTCATCTGGACCTCCAAGCCCGGGGAGGACTACCCGTGGCGGGTCGAGGTCCGGCCGGACCGCGTGGTCGTCGAGGGTGACTGGATCCCCACCTCGGAGATCGCGCCGGGCCTCGAGTACGTGCAGAAGTGGCCGGCCGAGCACTGGAAGCTCGCGTTCCAGGGCAACCTCCACCGCATCCCCGACGAGGACTTCGCGACGGTCCGCGCCGCGCTCATGGGTGGCCGCCGCCTCGCCATCCCGGCGAAGAAGGCGACCGCGAAGAAGGCGACCGCGAAGCGGTAGCGACGCGGGTCGTTCGGCGTCAGGCGCCGACGCGGTCGAGGAGGCCGCGGATCTCGTCGGTGGCGAAGGCACCGTCGAGCCGTTCCTGCACCGTCCCGTCGGCCCCGACCGTGAAGAGCCACGGCTCGCTGTCGAGGCCCCAGTCCTGCACCGTCGGCACGAGCTGGGTGCCCTCGGTCGACGCGTAGATCTCGACGTGCACGAAGTCGATGGACTCGGCGTACTCCGGTGCGACGGCGAGCAGCTGGTCGAGGACCGGTCCGCAGTAGCGGGTCTGGCACCGAGCCGGGGTCGCGAACATCACGGCGACCGGCCGACCGCGCCCGATCACATCGCTGAGCGACCTCGCGTGCAGCGGGCAGGCCGGCTCGCGCGTGCAGACGGGGTCGACGCCGAGCGTCGCGATCGAGGTCGGTGACGCGGCCACCGGGGCACGATCGCCGAGCACGGGCGCGATGGCCTGCTCGGACACCTGGAAGTACGCCGTCGCGTCCCGGCCGTCGAGCGTGGCGCGGGCCTCCCACACCCCGGCGCGCGGCAGCAGCAGCGGGGAGGTGAAGATGCCGCGTCCGGCGGGCAGACCCTCGGTGTGGAGGGTCGCCGGGATGACGTCGCCGAACGCACCGTCCTGCGGTCGGATCGAGACGGTGGCCTCCCCGGCGTCGACGAACTCCTCGCCGCGGGTGAAGATGAACGCGAACCGTTGGGGTCGGGGATCGACGTACAGATCGCTCGAGACGATGAGGGCCTGGAGTCGGTCCGACCGCGTCGTCGAGGTCGTGGATCCGGAGGACGAGGACCCGCCGCACGCGGCGAGGGCCGCGGCCCCGCCGGCGGCGAGGCCGGCGCCGAGGAAGGCACGACGGGAGAGGTCGGGGGTGCGCATCGCCCTATCCTCGCAGCCGGAGGTGGCGCGTGTCCGATCACGTCTCGTTCGAACTCGATGGGGTGGAGGTCTCGGTCGCGCCGGACGCAGGCGAGACGCTGCTCACCGTGCTGCGCGAGCGGCTGGGCGTCACCGACGTGAAGGACGGATGTGCACCCCAGGGTCAGTGCGGGTGCTGCACGGTGCTCGTCGACGGCGACGCGCGTGTGGCCTGCGTGACGCCGGTCGCCCGGGTCGCGGGTCGGCGGGTCACGACGGTGTGGGGTCTCGAGCCGGGGTGGCGGGACGACGCGGCGGCGGCCCTCGTCGCGACCGGCGGGTCGCAGTGCGGCTTCTGCACCCCGGGCATCATCGTGCGCGCGGCGGCGGCGACCGCCAAGGGTCGCGGCGATGGTGCCGGCCTCGGCCGCGCGCTCGCGGCGCACGTGTGTCGGTGCACCGGTTGGCAGACGATCGTCGAGGCGTTCACGGATCTGCGTGACGGCGTCGTGCCGGGGCCGCGGGACCTCGACCGCGCGGCCGAGCGGGCGCGCCTCGAGGGCGGGGTCGCGCAGCGCGTCGACCGCGCCGTCCCGCTCGGCGGGGCCGAGTTCGCCGACGACGCGGCACCACGCGACGCACTCGTCGCGGTGCTCCGGCCGGCGGGTTCGGAGGCCCCGGCCGAGATCGTCGACGGCACGGCGTGGGTGATCGGTCCCGACCTCGCCGCGGCACGGCGCACGGCCGGGACCGTGCAGGGCCGGCGGACGACGGTCGACGACCGGCCGCCGTTCCCCGCGCCCGCGACGCCGATCGGCGGCTACGCGCTCGCGACCGGTTGGGTCGACCCGGCCTACCTCGAGCCCGACGCGTCGTGGTGCGTGCCGGGCGGGGAGCCCGCCTCGGCCCGGGGCAACGGCGGCGGGTTCGGCGGGAAGGCGGCATCGATCGCGCCCGCCGCGGCCCGGGCGCTCGCGGATCGGCTCGAGCGACCGGTGCGCGTCGTGCTGAGTCGCGAGGACGTCGTGCGCCGTGCACCGAAGCGGGCGCCCATCGCGGCCACCGCCACCTTCGACGGTCGGGTCGTGCGCATCGACGGGGTGTGTGCGGCGGGCGGCGAGGAGTCGCTGGCCGCGGCCGCAGCGGTGGCGTCCCCCTACGGGATCGGCATCGAGGCGGACTGGCGGCCCGCGGTGATCCCGGGCCCGGCGGTGTCCGGGGCCCTGCGGGCGGCCGGATCGGCCGAGACCGCGGTGCTCGTCGAGGGTGCGCTCACCGCGGCCGGGGCCGATCGGCTCGGGCTCGTGGCGGCCGGGCGCGCCGCCGCGGTGCTGCTCGACACCTGCGTGGCGAACGCGGAGGGTGCGCTCGCCGGGGCCCGGGTCGAGGTCGACGCGACCTCCGGGTGCATCGAGGGGGTGCAGGTGCGCGTGGCCGCGGGCGATCCGCTCGACGACGTCGTGCTGCGGTCGTACGCGATCGGCGCCGCGCACATGGCGCTCGGGTGGGTGCTCACCGAGGGACTCGCCGTCGACCCGGAGACCGGGGAACCGCTCGACCTCACCATCCGCTCGCTCGGCATCATCCGAGCCCACGCCGTGCCCCCGATCGAGGTCGGCATCGTCGACGAGCCGGGCCCGCCGCGCGCACGGGCCTCCGACGCGGTGTTCGCCGCGGTCGCCGCGGCGACGGTGCTCGGCCTACTCCGGGCCGACGGGGTCGCACCGGGTACGTTCCCGGCCCGCGACACCCGGGCCGCCCGGGCGCTGCGTCGCTGACCCTGAAGCCGAGGAGACCGTCGTGCCCGTCCAACCGCTCCCCACCCCCAGCGCCCCGCCGGCCGCCGGTCCCTACTCGCACGCGGTGCGGGCGGGTGACTGGATCACCTGCGCGGGGCAGATCCCGCTCGACCCGGCCACCGGCGCGCTCGTCGACGGCGATATCACGGCGCAGGCCGAGCGCGTGCTCGCGAACATCCGGGCCGTGCTCGGCGACGTGGGGGGATCCCTCACCGACGTCGCGAAGGCGACGATCTTCCTCGTCGACCTCGCGGACTTCGCCGCGGTGAACGCGGTCTACGCGGCGGCGTTCGGCGATCACCGACCGGCCCGATCGACCATCCAGGTCGCGGCACTGCCGGCCGGGGCCCGGGTCGAGATCGAGGTGTGGGCCCACCTCCCGGTCGATCGGTAGGCTCCCGTTCATGATCGGACCGGTGCTCATCGTCATCACCATGCTGCTCGTGCTGCCCGTCGCCACGATGCTCGGCGGGGCCGCGTGGAGCGCGCTCATGGGGCAGGTGCTCGCGGACGACGCGGACCTGCGCCACGCCGACGCCCCGAAGTGATCCGCCCCGCCGGGCCGGTGGGTCAGGCGTCGTCGCCGAGTGCGACCGTCACGAGGTCCTCGCCGACGGTCACCGGACCCGAGTAGCCGCCGGCCCGGACGTCACCCTCGAAGGCCGCCGAGGCGGCGTCGTCGCGTGGCGGCGGGATGAGGTGGGTGAGCAGGAGGTGGCCCACCTCGGCGCGGGCGGCGAGGCCGCCGAGGGCCACGGAGTCCGCGTGGTACTCGAAGATCCGCTCGAAGATCGACCCCGCGACGGCGTCGCGCAACGGGGTGGTTCGGCACGCCTCGTGCACGAGCACGTCGCAGCCGCGGGCGAGGTCCTCGACCTCGGCGCACACCCGGGTGTCTCCCGAGATGACCACGACGCCGTCGGGGGTCGTCACCCGGAAGGCGACCGCCTCCTCGACCGGTTCGTGGTGCACGAGGACCGACTCGACGCGCACGGCACCGTCGGTACTGCGCCACACCTCGGTCGGGACCGCGGGGAGCGGGAACGCCCGCACGTCGATCTCCGGTCCGACGGGCTGCACGTGGGCCATGCGCACCGCGATGTCGGTCGAGTACGGCTCGAAGACCGCGCGGGCGAAGCGCTCGCAGTGACCCTCGGCGCACACCACCGTGAGGGGACCGGTCGGGTGGAGCTGCTGCTCGACCCAACGGGTCATCGCGAGGTCGGCGAGGTCGACGACGTGGTCGGAGTGGATGTGGGTGAGGAAGAGCGCGGTGAGCGCGTACGGCCGCAGCCCGGCCTCGGTGAGACGCAGGACCGTGCTGCGGCCTGCGTCGAACTGCAGGGCGACGTCGCCGTATCGCACGAGTGTGCCCGCCCCGGCGCGGCCCGGGCTCGGGTGCGGCACGCCGGTCCCGGTGAGGGTGACGAGCGTGGTCACAGACCGGGCGTGAAGCGGGACTGACCGAACCGGTACCCCACGGAGCGCACGGTGTGGATGAGGCTCGCGTGCTCCTCACCCAACTTGGCGCGGAGTCGCCGTACGTGGACGTCGACCGTGCGGGCGCCGCCGTAGTACTCGTAACCCCACACCCGCGAGAGCAGCTGCTCGCGTGTGAACACCTTGCCGGGGTTCGACGCGAAGAACTTGAGGAGCTCGTACTCCATGTAGGTGAGGTCGAGCGGGACACCCGACAATGCAGCCTGGTAGGTCTCGAGGTTGAGGATGAGGTCGCCGTACTCGAGGATCTCGACCGAGGTCCCCCGACCGGCCCGGAAGAACAGGTGACGCAGACGCGCCTCGAGCTCCCGCGGGTGGAACGGGCTGAGGCAGAAGTCGTCGAAGAGGTCCTCGCGCGCCTCGAGTTCGCTGAGCTGCGCACCGGTGACGAGGAGCAGCAGCGGTTCGAGCACGGCGTCCCGCTTGCGCAGGGTCCGGCACAACGCGAACGCGCCCTCGGGGTCCTCGTCGGCGACGATGATCGCTCCGCTCCAGCCCTCCTGCGGCTCGGCCTGCGCGGCGACGGCCGCGTTCGTGACGGCCTGCCACGAATGGCCGGCGAGGTCGAGCGTCTGCACGAGGAGCGCCGGCGGCGGGTCCGGGAAGACGAGGAGCGGTTCCATGGTGGCGGCTCAGAGGGTCCCGAGGTAGCGGTCGATCTCGAACGGGGTGACCTGCTGGCGGTAGGCGTGCCACTCCTCACGCTTGTTGCGCACGAAGTACTCGAAGACGTGTTCGCCGAGGGTCTCCCGCACGAGGTCCGAGCCCTCCATGATCGTCACGGCCTCGTCGAGCGACTGGGGGAGCGAGCCGATGCCGGCGGCGCGCCGGGCGTCCTCGGACATCTCCCAGATGTTGTTCGCCGCCTCGGCCGGGAGCTCGTAGCGCTCCTCGATGCCGCGCATGCCGGCGGCCAGCATCACCGAGTAGGCGAGGTACGGGTTGCAGGCGGGATCCGGGGAGCGGAACTCGACCCGGGTCGAGGACTCCTTGCCGCGCTTGGGGGGCGGGACCCGGACGAGCGCGCTCTCGTTGTTGCGCGCCCACGAGATGTAGGTCGGGGCCTCGTACCCCATGATGAGTCGCTTGTAGGAGTTCACCGTCTGGTTCGTGACCGCGGTGATCTCCCGGGCGTGGCGCAGGAGACCAGCGATGAAGTGGCGGCCGGTCTCGGACAGCCCGGTGTCGCTGCTGCCGTCGGCGAACGCGTTCACGCCGTCCTTCTCGAGCGAGAGGTGGCAGTGCATCCCCGATCCGAACGCGTCCTGGATCGGCTTGGGCATGAAGGTCGCGTGCACGCCCGCGTCGGCCGCGACCTGCTTCACGATGAGGCGGAACGTCATGACGTTGTCGGCCATCGTGAGCGCGTCGGTGTACCGGAGGTCGATCTCGTGCTGCCCCGGCCCGTTCTCGTGGAACGAGTACTCCACCGGGATGCCCATGTGCTCGAGCATCGTGATCGTGCGGCGGCGCAGGTCGCTCGTCATGTCGGTGTGGGTGAGGTCGAAGAACCCGGCCCGGTCGACGGGCTTGGGCTTCTTCGCCGACCGGAAGTAGTAGAACTCCATCTCCGGTCCGACGTAGAACGTGTAGCCCCGCTCGAGCGCGCTCACGAGGTTGCGCCGCAGCACGTGCCGGGGGTCGCCGGCGAACGGCGTCCCGTCGAAGTGCTGGATGTCGCAGAACATCCGAGCCACCGGTGCCTCGTCGCCCCGCCACGGGACGATCTCGAAGGTGCCGGCGTCCGGCACGGCGAGGACGTCGGACTCCTGGACCCGGCTGTAGCCCTCGATGGCGGACCCGTCGAAGGTCATGCCCTCCTCGAGGGCGGTCTCGAGCTCGGCCGGCGTGATGGCGAACGACTTCAGGGTGCCGAGGACGTCGGTGAACCAGAGGCGCACGAAGCGCACCCCCCGCTCCTCGACGGTCCGGAGCACGTACTCGGCCTGGGGTCCCATGGGAGGGCAGTCTGCCAGAGGCCTCGCGCGGATCGTCCGGTCGGCTCCCCGTCGATCGCACGATTCACACGATTCGCGTGGCAAGGTGTGGGGGCGTCGGCCGTCGCCTCCGGTCGACCACGGGCAGGCGACCGAGGCGATCGGACCATGGATCCCACCCTCGCGGTCGACAACGGACTCCTCAACGTCGGGGTGCTCGTCCTCGTGGCGGCGGTCGTGATCGGCGCCATCACCGCCGGGTCCCGTCGCTGACCCGCGCGCCGTTGGCGTCCCCGGCGACCACTCGGGGAGGATCGCGGTCGACGGGCCGGCGACGATGCGGGGGTGGTGTGATGGCGGACGATCGCGGGGACGAGCAGGACCTCCTCGACGAGGCGCGCATCCGCCGCCTGCAGTCCGCCTACGTCGACGCGGTGAACCGGCGGGCGTGGCCGGAGTTCGTCGACCTGTTCCTCACCACCTCGGTGCTCGAGGTGCGGGCCGGGGCCGAACGGGCCGACGAGGTGGTCGGACCCGAGGCCATCGGTTCGCTCATCGGTGGGTACCTCGAGTCCCTCGACTTCCTCGTCCAGGTGGTGCTCAACGCCCGGATCGTCACGCGGTGGCGGGGCGATCCCGACCGGGCCGTCGCCCGACTCTCGATCGCCGAGCACCGTCAGGCCACCGCGACGGGCCGGGAGCGTCACTCCTTCGGGACCTACCACGACGAGTACGTGCGGGTCGACGGGCGCTGGTGGTTCGCCCGCCGCCGCTACGACCGGCAGGTCGTGACCGCCGAGCCGGGAGCCGGGCGGGACCTCGACGTGGTCCCGCCGCCGGCGGACGCGACCGATCTCGGGATGCCGGGCGCGGCGTGGCGATCCGAGCGCTGACGGGCGTCCGGGGCGGCCGGGCCGCCTCCCGTCGACGAGGTTCCCCAGGATGCGGCTTCCCATCGGCGATCGGCGGGGGCGACCGGTAACTTGCCCGTTCATGCGTTCCCCCCGGATCCGCTCCCTCGTCGCCGCCGTCGCCATCGCCGCCCTCGCCGGCACGGCCCTCCTCACGGTCCCCGCAGCGGCCGCCAAGCCGTCGAGCGCGCCGCCGATCGTCGACGAGGCGCCGCAGCCCGGCGCGAAGCGCCTCAGCTTCCGCGCCGGCCCGTTCGACATCAAGTCCGGTCAGAACAACATCTCGTTCCTCCCCGGGATCGAGAAGCCGAAGGTCGACGGCTTCATCACCGCGATCCGCCCGGACCTCAAGTACGCGAACGGGAGGACGCCCGGCGTCGACGTGGTGCACCTCCACCACGGCGTGTGGCTGAACTTCAGTGCGAGCGACGCGACCATGGCCGGTCCCGAACGCTTCTTCGCCGCGGGCGAGGAGAAGACGACGATGCTCCTCCCCGAGGGGTTCGGCTACGAGTACGAGGCCACCGACCAGTGGACCCTCAACTACATGATCCACAACCTCTGGCCGAAGCCGCGCAAGGTGTGGATCACCTACGACATCGACTTCATCCCTGCGACCTCGAAGGCCGCGAAGTCGATCGTCCCGGCCCGACCGGTCTGGATGGACATCCAGAACGGCAGCATCTACCCGGTCTTCGACGCCATCAAGGGGTCGGGCACGGGCGGCACCTACACGTACCCCGACCAGGAGCCGGACGCGTACGCGAAGCAGGCGAGCGCGGCCACGCCGCCGGGTCGGCGCGGGTTCCGACCGTCGCCCCCGAAGAACGTCTGGACCGTCGACGAGGACCAGACCGTCATCGCGACCGCCGGACACCTCCACCCGGGCGGTCTGCACAACGACCTCTACGTCACGCGGGCCGGGGCGACCGCGCCCCGGGTCAACCGCAAGCAGGGCACCACGGACACCGCCCGCCTCTGGCGGAGCGAGGCCGTGTACTACGAGCCCGCCGGCGCGGTCTCGTGGGACGTCTCGATGACCGCGACGCCCCTCAACTACCGCGTGCAGCTCAAGCAGGGCGACGTCCTCTCGACCACCGTCACCTACGACACGGCGGAGGCGTCGTGGTACGAGTCGATGGGGATCATGGTCGTGTGGACCGCCTCCACGAAGGGGATCGACCCGTTCCGCACCAAGGTGCCGCGCAAGGGGCTGCTCACCCATGGTCACCTGCCCGAGAACGACAACCACGGCGGGAAGCCGGCGGGCAAGGACTACATCAACGCACTCAAGGTGCCGTCGTCCCCCGAGCCGGTGACGGACATCCTCATCGAGGACTACGTCTACGCCCGCGGCGACATGTCGTTGGCCGACAACATCCCGACCGTCCCCGCCGGGTCCTCGATCACCTTCGACAACTCGCTCGACGCGCCGAAGGAGAACGGCATCTGGCACACCATCACGGCGTGCAAGGCGCCGTGCAACCGGTCGACCGGCATCGCCTACCCGCGAGCGGACGCCGAGGTGCAGTTCGACTCGGGTGAACTCGGCATCGCCGGGCCGCCCACGGCGAACCGCTTCACCTGGCGGACGCCGACCGACATCGCGCCGGGCACCTACACCTACTTCTGCCGGATCCACCCGTTCATGCGGGGCGCGTTCCGGGTGACGGGCTCCTGATGTCCCGGCGGGCCCGCATCGTCGTCATCGCCGTCGTCGTCCTCGCCGCGCTCGGCGGCGCTGCGGCCTGGTACCTCACGAGCGGTTCGGACGCCGAGGGGCCGGCGCTCCCGGCGCGTTCGACCGGTACCACCGGGTCGGCCACGGCCGAGGGTCGCTGGACGGTGACCGAGCGGGGATCCTTCGTCGGCTACCGGATCTCGGAGCGGTTCGTCGGTGGGCTCGCCGACATCGAGGCGGTCGGCCGCACCTCGGACGTCCAGGGCGGGCTCACCGTCGCCGGGCGGACGGCGCGCGCGATCTCGATCGAGGCGGACCTCGGCTCGCTCGCCAGCGACAAGGCACCGCGCGACAACTACCTGCGCACGAACGCGCTGCAGACCGCGACCTTCCCGACCGCGCGGTTCGTCGCCGCCGGGCCGGTGGCGCTGCCCCCGCTCGTCCGCGGGGAGGAGTTCGAGCGGACGATCGACGGCGAGCTCACGCTGCACGGCGAGACGCGACCGTTCTCGCTCCCGGTCACGGCGCGCTGGGACGGTGCTGCGGTCTTCGTGATCGGATCGGCACCGATCGTCCTCGCCGAGTACGGCATCGCCACCCCGCGCACCCCGGTCGTGACCGTGCAGGATCAGGGGACCCTCGAGATCCAGTTGGTGCTGCGGCGCGGGTGAGTCACCCCTCGAGCGGCACCGGCTCGGGCTCGATGCGCCCGGCCGGTCGAGCGCCGAACCACCCGTCGAGCGAGACCGCGACGAGTGCGCACCAGGCGATGGCGAACCCGACGATCCGCCACGCCGGCATCGACTCGTCGTACAGGGCCACGCCGAGCACGAGGTTGATCGTCGGGACGATGTACTGCAGCCACCCGAGCGTGATGAGCGGGATCCGGCCCGCCGCGTACCCGAAGAGCAGCAGCGGGACCGCGGTGACGACACCGGCGAACGCGACGAGCACGAGGTCGGTCGCGTCGGCCCCGGCGAGACCGGGACCCCCGGTGGCCCGGCTGAGGGCGAGGAACGCCACGGCGAACGGTGCGAGGACCCAGGTCTCGGCGGTGAGCCCGGTGAGCGGATCGAACCGCACGCGCTTCTTGAGCACGCCGTAGAGCGTCCACGTCGTCGCGATGAGCACTGCGAAGACGGGTACCTGTCCGTAGCCGAACGCGAGGACGATCACCGACGCCGCAGCGAGCGCGAGCGCGCCGCGCTGCGCGGGCCGGAGGTGCTCGCGCAGCACGAGTGCCCCGGCCGCGACCATCCCGATGGGGGAGAGCAGGTACCCGAGGGCGGCGTCGACCACGCGCCCGTGGGTCACGCACCACACGTAGAGGGTCCAGTTGGTCGCGAGCGCGAGTGCGGCCACGGCGGTGTGCAGGAGCACACGGGGCCCGCGCAGGGCGACGAGGGGTCGCCACGAACGCCTCGCGGCGACGACGAGCGTGAGCAACGCGGCCGACCCGACGATGCGCCACGCGATGAGCGTGGACGCGTCGATGCCGGTGAGCGCGTGCCAGTAGATCGTGGCGAGGCCCCACAGCGTGTACGCCGACGCGCCCGCGAGCAGCCCGCGGTGGTGCTCGTCGTGCGGCGCCGCGCTACCCACATCGATGCCCATCGCCATACCTACGCACTTGTCCATGACGGACCATCACGAATCCGATGCGGTGGCCGAAATACCGAATCGCATGCATGTTCTTGTCCGACCCCCTCCGTACCTTCACCCTCGCATGGATCGGCACGCACCGGGCACACCGGGGAACGGCGGGACCGACGCGGTCGGGCGGATCGGCGGGGATGGCTCGACCATCCTCGTCGTGGCCGCCGACCCGACGGTCCGCGCTGCGCTCGCCGCACTCTGCCGGACCACCACCGGCGTCACCGTACGCGACGAGCGCACGCTGCCCGCCGATGGCGCGTCGCTCGCGGATGTGCTCGTCGTGGTCGACCCCGGCGACGCGAGCCAGGGCGTGCCCCGCACCCTCACCGCCGCGGCCGCCCTCTCCGTGCCGGTGCTCGTCATCCCGCCGGCCTGGCGCGACGCGCTGCTGGCCGGCGTGCTCGGTGACGCCGTCGTCGTGCCCGAGATCGCGGTGGTCGTCGCCGCGGCTCTCGCGGCGGCGACCGAGGGCGGCACGGCCGCGGTGTCGCTCGCGGCGCGTGAACGGGAGGTGGTCCGCCTCGTCGCCGCGGGCCGGACCGATGCGGAGATCGCGGCCGAACTCGGCATCGCGACGAGCACGGTGCGGTCCCACCTCGACCGCATCGGCCAGAAGACCGGTGCCCGTCGGCGCCCGGCACTCGTGCGACTCGCGCGACGGCTCGGCCTCGCGGCCGGCCTGGAGGGACCGGGGGACTGATCCCGGGCCGGGGCGGCGGTGGGGCCGGATCGCCGGTCCGCTCCTATCCTTGTCCGATGCCCCGCATCCGCGTCGCCGCTGCGCAGGTCAACCTCGTCGTGGGCGACCTCGACGGGAACCTCACGCGCATGCGCGCCGCGTACGCGGAGGCCGTCGCGGCCGGGGCCGACCTCGTCGTGATGCCCGAGCTCACGGTCACCGGGTACCCGCCCGAGGACCTCCTGCTGAAGCCCGCGTTCCTCCGCCACGCCCGCGAGGTGCTCGAGGCCCTCGCGGCGTCCACGGGTGAGGTCGTGGCGGTCGTCGGGTACCCCGAGGCGGGTCGCGATGGGCTGCACAACGCGGCCGCCGTCTGCGTCGGCGGTTCGGTCCTCACCACCTACCGCAAGCACCTCCTCCCGAACTACGCGGTGTTCGACGAGCAGAGGTACTTCGAGCCGGTCGCGACCGACGGACCCCTCGTCGTGGTGGCCGCGGTGCGGGTCGCGGTCACGATCTGCGAGGACGCGTGGAGTGCGACGGGGCCGGTGCTCACCCAGGCCGCCGGCGGCGCCGAACTCGTCGTCAACCTCAACGCGTCCCCGTACCACGCGGGCCGGGTCCACGAGCGCGAGGCGATGCTCACGACGCGCGGCGCCGACGCCGGGGTCCCGATCGTGTACGCGAACCTCGTCGGCGGTCAGGACGAACTCGTCTTCGACGGCGCGTCGATGGTGGTCGACGGCAACGGTCGCGTGGTGGCCCGGGCCCGCCAGTTCGTCGAGGACCTGCTCGTGGTCGACCTCGAGGTGCCCGCCGGCGTCCAGCGCCCGACCGGGTTGCGCCCGACCGGGTTCGCACCGCTGACGGAGCTCCCGGTCAGCGACCGATCGCGCGCCGACGGTCCGATCCGACCCGCCCGGATCGAGGCCCTGCACGATCGCGTGCGCGAGGTGTTCGAGGCGCTCGTCCTCGGCACCCGCGACTACGTGACGAAGAACGGATTCGGCGACGTCGTGATCGGGCTGTCGGGCGGCATCGACTCCTCGCTCGTCGCAGCGATCGCGGTCGAGGCTCTCGGATCCCACCGAGTCCACGGGGTGCTCATGCCGAGCCGGTACTCGTCGGACCACAGCCTCTCCGACGCGACCGCGCTGGCCGCCGGCCTCGGCATCGAGGTCCGCACGATCCCGATCGAGCCGGCGCACGCCGCGTTCGAGTCGATGCTCGAGCCGTCGTTCGCGGAGCACGAGCCCGACCTCACCGAGGAGAACCTCCAGGCCCGCATCCGGGGCACGGTGCTCATGGCGCTCTCGAACAAGTTCGGCTGGCTCGTCCTCACGACCGGGAACAAGAGCGAGATGGCCACCGGGTACTCCACCCTGTACGGCGACATGGCCGGCGGCTTCGCGGTCATCAAGGACGTCCCGAAGACGCTCGTGACCGCGATCTGCGAGGACCTCAACGCGCGTGCGGGGCGCGACGTCATCCCCCGGCACGTGATCGACAAGCCGCCGAGCGCGGAGTTGCGGCCCGATCAGCGCGACGAGGACTCCCTCCCGCCGTACGCGGTCCTCGACCGGATCCTCGAGGCGTACGTCGAGCAGGATCGCTCGGTTGCCGATCTCGAGGCGGAGGGCTTCGACCCCGCGGTCGTGGCCCGCGTCGCCGGCCTCGTCGACCGCAGCGAGTACAAGCGACGGCAGGCGCCCCCCGGCGTGCGCGTCTCGCCGAAGGCGTTCGGCAAGGATCGGCGGCTGCCGATCACCAACCGCTGGTCGGGCTGAGCGCGTGCCGGTGACGACGGTGGACGGGGCGCGGCGCCCGGACGGGACGGGGTGGCGCGCCTACGCGCCGGAACTCGCGATCGCGACGGCGTCGGTGCTCTACGGGGCGACGTTCCGCGTCGTCCAGGTGTCGGTGGAACGCACGAGCCCCTCGGCGTTCGTCTGCATGCGGTACCTCGTGGGGGGCATCGTGCTGCTGCCGTTCGCGCTGCGGCGAAGCTGGCGCGGTCCCCGGGCGCTCCCGCGGGACGGCGCGCGCCTGGTCCTCGCCGTCGGCCTGCTCGTCGGGGCGCTGGCGGCGTTCGGCGCCCTCGTCCAGACGATCGGGCTGCGCACCACGACCACCTCGAACTCGGCCTTCATCACGAGCCTGTTCGTGGTGTTCACCCCGATCATCGAGGCGGTCGTCTACCGGCGCTGGCCGCGCCGCGGCATCGTCGTCGCCGTGATCCTCGCGATCGTGGGTCTCCACCTGCTCACCGGCGCGTCGCTGTCGCTCGGTCGGGGTGACGCGCTCACCCTGCTGTGCGCCGCGTGCTACGGCGGCTGGTACGTGGTCATCGGCGCTTTCACGAACCGCATGGACGTCGTCGCCTTCACCTGCACGCAGCTGCTGCTCGCCGCACTCATCATGGTCCCGTTCGCGGCGGTCGCGGGATTCGGCACCCTCGACGCGTACGTGATCGGGACCGTGCTGTTCACCGGGATCGCGTGCACCGCGATCGCCTTCGCACTCACCGCGTGGGCCCAGCGCCGGATGGATCCGTCCCGTACGACGATCATCAGCCTCGTCGAGCCGATCGTGGCCGGCATCGTCGGGTACGCGATCGGCGAGCGGCTCGGCCTCGGCGGCTACGTCGGCGCGGTGGTCATCCTGCTGGCCATCCTCACGGCCGAGCGCGGGACCCACCGCCCGGTCCCGGTCGACCCGACCCCGTCGGAGGTTTGACCCTCCCTGCGCCCGGTGTGAGGATGCTCCCCATGTCGAACGACGGCCGCAGCCCCCGACCCGCCTTCGCCCCGTGGGACCGTCGCGAGCTCCCCGGGCTCTTCTCGGTCGAGGAGTCGGCGCGGCGCGTCGGCGCGTACTCGTGGGTGGAGCAGCGGCTCTTCGAGGCGCTGGGCGGGTGGATCGCCACGGTCCCGGAACTCGACGTGAAGCTCGTGCTCGGGCGTCACTGCTACCACCACGCCTGGCACGCGGAGCAGTTCCAGGCGCGCCTGCCGGAACTGCGGGAGATGAATCCGGCCCGCTGCACCGTGCCCGCGAACGACGAGGTGGCCGCGCTCCTCGAGGCGGTGATCGCGCCGGAGGCCGCCGAGCACACGATCGAGAAGCTCACCGGGGTCTTCCGCGTGCTGCTGCCCCGGAAGATCGCGGCGTACACGTACCATCTCAACGCCACGTCGAGCATCACCGACGCGCCGACCCAGCGCAGTCTGCGGTTCATCCTCCAGGACGAGCTCGACGACTGGCGGGAGGGCGAGATGCTCCTCCAGTCCCTCATCACCACCCCCGAGGCCGCGGCCCGCGCCGCGGCCCGGGCGGCCGAACTCGAGGTCCTCGCCGTGGCGGCCGGCGGTGTCGCCGGTCCCGGTACGCTGGGTCCCTCGCCGACCCCGGAGGTCACCCCGTGAAGCGGTTCCTGCCCGTCGAAGAACTCGCCCGCGACGAACGGTTCGTGCGCACCAGCATCGTCGCCGGGTTCAACGACCCGCGCAACGGTCGTGCCTCGGAGCGCGCCATCAGCAGCGCCCGGCTCGAGCCCGGGCGCGCCGCGGCCCCGGACCGGGCCCGGGCGCTCATGCACGGCATCTTCGTCGGCGAGATCCAGGCACTCGAGGGGGCCGGCCGGACGACCTTCGACTTCGACGATGCCGATGCGCCGTTCGCGCTCAAGCTCGACATGGCCCGTCAGTGCTGGGACGAGGCGCGCCACGTCGAGATCTCGGTGAAGCTCGGTGAGCACATGGGCACCGAGATCGGCGAGTACACCGAGTCGACCTTCCTCTACGAGGCGGCCTGCGTCCCCGACCCTGCGATGCGACTCTCCGGCGTCAACCGTGCGCTCGAGGGCCTCGCCATCGACGTCTTCAACACCATGAAGGAGTTCGGCGACGCCTCGGGCGATCCGGTGCTCCACTTCTGCGAGGACTGGATGCTTGCGGACGAGGTGACCCACGTGAAGATGGGATCCGACTGGCTGCGCCGCCTCACCGAGCAGGACCCGGAGCGCCGAGCCCGTGCGCTCGAGTTCCAGCGGACGGTCGACAAGCTCTTCAGCCTCGGCGGCTTCCGGGGCGAGACCGAGGAGAACCCGGTGCAGATCGCCCGACGGTTCCGTGAGCTCGCCGGCTTCGACACCGACGAGATCGACGAGATCGCGGCGCTCGCGGCCGAGGCGCTCGCCGACGCACGGGCCGCCGAGGCCGTCGCCGGCTGAACGCCGTGCGACTCACCATCGTCCCCGAGGAGTTCACGCTCGTCCTCTACGACGCGACCCTCGTGCGATCCATCGTCGCGGAGGTCGCCACGGCCGTCGGCTTCCCGGCCGACGTCGAGGTGTCGCTCGAGGTCGACGAGGAGTTGGCCCAGCCGCTCACCGGTTCGTACGTCGACGTGCGGGACGGCGTGCTCCACCTCTGGTACTCGGGCGGCAACGTCGAGGACACCCTGCGGGCGCGGCACCTCGATCCGACCCGGGCCCGCCGCGAGTTCGCAATGGGTCTGCTCCGGGGGATGGACCGCCTCGATCCGGCGTTCCACGACGCGCCCGCCGACGACCAGCTCACCGATGCGCAGCGCGCGCTCTGGGACGTCTCGGCGGAGGGTCGGGCCGAACGTGCCGGCATCGCCATGCGGCCCGACCGGGCCCGCTACGTGTACCGGCTCGCGTGCGGCTTCACGGACGACGCCGACGCCGAGTACGACCGGCGGCGCGGCGGCGCACCGATCTCCTGGGCCGACCTCGCCACGACGGCCCAGCGGTTGGCCCCGGCGGCCAACGCCCCGCGATCGGGCCGTCGCGACGATCTACGCCGTCGCCGGTAGCGCCCGGGTCCCGCCGGTCAGGCGAGGTCGTGCGCGCTGATGCCGAGCGTCAGGTCGAGGTCGGGGGGCGTCGCGAGCAACGGGACGGCCGCCTCGGCCATCTCCATCATCACCGGACCGTCGTAGTGGCGCCGCTGGGCGTCGGCGTCGATCCACTTCTCGACGATCACGAACCGGCCCGGGTGCAGCATCGATCCGGTGAGGTCGACGTTGCGGCACCCCGGATCGGTGCGGGTGACCACGGTGTACCTGGCGAGGACGGCCGCGAGGGACTCCTCGGATCCGGGGCGCGCGGCGTACGTCCCGATCACGAGGCAGACCTCCGGCTCGGCCACACCGTCCGTTGTGTCGGCGCTCGGCCGAGGCCCGGATCCGCTCGAACCACCCATGTCCGCGCTCCTGTGCGGTTCCGGCGCCGTCCACCGTCGGAACGTCCGTCGTCCACAGGTACCTGTGGACGGATCCCGGCTTGACGGGGGCGTTACCCTACATGGACACTGCCCCGGTCGACGGCGTGTCCCCACGGGGGTGCCCGCCGATCTGGACCTCGGCGGCCCCGGGCGGCGGGAATGGATTCCCCCGGTCGGTGGTTCAAGGTTGTCCACAGGCTCATCCGCAACATCAGCCCCCTCCGATACCGGCGGGGGACCGGGGTCGCGGCGAGCATGGGGGTCCGATCGGACTGTGAACCGGGCACCCGCCCGGCGAGGGTTCCGAACCTGCAAGACGGCGTTTCTCGAGGGGTTGACGTGGCCAAGGATCGTGTGGACCGGGACGAAGAGGATCTCGTCCGGCTCTACCTCACCGACATCGGGCAGTACAACCTGCTCACGAAGGACGACGAGGTCCGCCTGGCCCAGCTCATCGAGCGCGGCAACGAGGCGCGCGAGGAGCTCGCGGCCGGCGGCAAGGGGCTGACCCCGGCCAAGAAGCGCGAGCTGCGCCGGGCCGACCGCGAGGGCGAGGAGGCGACCCGCACCTTCGTGCAGTCGAACCTCCGACTCGTCGTGTCGATCGCCAAGAAGTACCAGGCCTCGGGTCTGCCGCTCCTGGACCTCATCCAGGAGGGCAACCTCGGCCTCATCCACGCGGTCGAGAAGTTCGACTGGCGCAAGGGCTTCAAGTTCTCCACCTACGCGACCTGGTGGATCCGGCAGGCGATCACCCGCGGCATCGCGAACACCGGTCGCACGATCCGTCTCCCCGTCCACGCCGGCGACACGCTCGCCCGGTTGCAGAAGGCCCGCTCGCGCCTCGAGCTGAAGCTCGGTCGCCCCGCGACCCTCGCGGAGCTCGCGACCGAGGTCGAGATGCCCGAGGACAAGGTCACCGAGGCGCTGCGCTTCGCGGCCGAGCCCCTCTCGCTCTCCGAGCCGCTGCGCGAGGACGGCGACGCCGAACTCGGCGACATCGTCGAGGACCGTTCGGCGGAGTCGCCCTTCGAGGTCGCCGCGACCGCGCTGCTGCCCGAGGAGATCGAGAAGCTGCTCTCCCCGCTCGACGAGCGCGAGAAGCAGATCCTCCAGCTCCGCTTCGGTCTCGACCGCGGCGAGCCGCGCACGCTCGAGGAGGTGGGGGAGCACTTCAACCTCACCCGCGAGCGCATCCGCCAGATCGAGGCCCGTGCGATGTCGAAGCTGCGGCACCCGTCGGCCGACACCGGCGCCCGCGACCTCCTCGCCGTCTGACCGGTCCGGCCGGCGGCCCACCGACTCCTCGGCGCTCCGTCACGTCCCGGTGTTCGTCGGCGCCGTCGCGCCCATGCGCTCCGGGGTCGATCGGCCCCGATCCCGCCACCGGGCCCGGATCGCGTCGTCTACCCGTCGGTAACCCGCGGCACGGCGGCGATGCGGTGCTCGGGACCAATGACACATTCCTGCGCGTTCCGGCCGGAATTGTGCGCCCCGTTTCCCACGAATCGTTGGGACGGGGGTAACTACACGGGCATGGCGACCAACGAAGTACTCCGATCCGGCACTTCGAACCTGCCGAACCTGACCTCCGAGCGCAACGCGGCCCTGCTGCGTCTCGTGCACCGCTACGCGACCGCCCTCGACGGTGTCGGCGTGCCGGTGGCCGTGCTCGACCCGAACGGGGTCGTGCTCACCGCGAACGGTGCGCTCTCGCGCGTGCTCGGTCTCGGTTCGACGCGGGTGCCGCGCCGCGGCATCACCGACCTCGTCCACCCCCAGGACCGGGCGCGTCTCGCGAAACTCATCGAGCGGGTCGCCTCCGAGTCGCCGCTCGCGCCGGCCGAGCCCGTGCGCGTCCGGCGCGCCGACGGCGCGGTGCTGCTCGGTGTGGTCTTCGGCGCGGCCCGGGCCGAGGACGGCGCGCGGGTCGCGGCCCTCGTCCTCGCCGCTCCCGACCGCGTGCTCGACGCGCCGGCCGTACCGACCGCCACCGGCCCGGTGCGCGCCGTGCTCATCTTCGACCGCGCCGGGCACATCGTGCTCGCCGACCGTGGTGCCACGACGAGCGGTGTCTCGAGCGAGGCGATCATCGGTGTGTCCGCGCTGCTCCTCGTGCACCCGGGTGACGTGCCCGCGATCGTCGAGGGCATCGAGGGGCTGAGCGCGGAGCGGGCTCCGGATCACATCAGCATCGGTGTCCGGCTGCTCCAGGACGACGGGACGTGGGCGCCCCACCGTGCCGACCTGCGCGCGGTCACCGGTCCCGACGACACGGCGGCCTACCTGCTGGCGTGCACCGACGCCCGGCGGGCCACGCTCGTCACCGCCGAGCGGTTCCCGGAACTCACCGACCGCGAGCTCGAGGTGCTCTCTCGCCTCGTCGACGGGCAGCGCGTCCGCACGATGGCCTCCGAGCTCTACGTCTCCGAGTCGACCGTGCGAGGCCACCTCTCGTCGGTGTTCCGCAAGCTCGGCGTGCGCTCGCAGATCGAGCTCACCGAGCGGTTCCGGTCCGAGCGCGGCTGATCCGGCCGTGCGCCGGGCCCTCGTGGTCGTCGGAGTGGTGATCGCCGGGGTCCTCGGCGCCGTCACGGTCCGAACGCTGCGGTCCGGCGGCTGATCAGCGGGTGAGCGGTCGCTCGAACTCCCGGGCGAACATGGCGGGTGCCCCACCGGTGTGCCAGAACAGCACCCGACCGCCGATCGTCCCGCCGGCGGCCCGCGCCGTGAGCGCGTGCATCGCCTTCGCGCTGTAGACCGGGTCGAGGATCAGGCCCTCGGTCCGGGCGGCGACGCGCATCGCGGCGACGGCGCCCTCGGTCGCCCACCCGTACGCGCGCCCGACGTGGTCGTGATCGACGAGGGTCGGTCCGATCCCGGTCGACCGGCCCAGGTGCTCGGCGGTCGCCCGGGCGAGCGCGGGCACGGCGACGTCGAGATCCGGCCGGGTCCCGACGTCGACCCCGAGGACCCGGGTGGGCGAGCTCCCGAGCCCGGCGAGCAGGCCGGCCTGGGTCCCGCCGGATCCGTCCGCGACGACGATCCAGTCGAAGGCCGGACGCCCGAGCGCGTCGAGCTGGTCCGCGAGTTCGTCGACCGCGTACGCGTAGGCCGCGGCGCCCACCACCGAGGCCCCGCCCACCGGTATCGCGTACGGGCGCCGACCGACCGCGGCGAGCCGATCCGCCACCACGCCGATGTCACGTTCGATGTCGTAGTAGTCGATCGCGCCCTCGAAGTGGAGGGTCGCGCCGAGGAGGTGGTCGAGCAGGAGGTTGCCGTCCGTGTGGTCCGGGGGCGGGCC
Source organism: Actinomycetes bacterium (assembly GCA_046081705.1). Taxonomy (GTDB): domain Bacteria; phylum Actinomycetota; class Acidimicrobiia; order IMCC26256; family IMCC26256; genus IMCC26256. The sequence continues at coordinate 49,762 of JBJTWK010000056.1, forward strand.
GGCGAGTGCGAGGTGGCACTCGAGCCCGGCGGCTGCGGCCGCCGCCGCGGTGATGCGCGCGTGGTTCGACTGCGGACCGCCGCCGGTCACGAGGGTGTCGGCGCCCCGGGCGATCGCGTCGGCGAGCAGCAGTTCGAGCTTGCGGGCCTTGTTCCCGCCGAGCGCGAGGCCGGTGAGGTCGTCGCGCTTCACCCAGAGGTCATCGATCCCGAGGTGGGCGCCGAGCCGGGCCGCGGGTTCGAGCGGGGTGGGGAGGTGGGCGAGACTCACGCCCGCGCGCCGACGCCGCGGCGCCACACCGCGTACCCGGCTGCACCGATCGCACCGAGCGCGAGCACGCCGGCCGCTGCGAGCGTCGGGGTCCGCGGGGGGTTCGGCAGCCGATCGCGGAGCCGCACGGGGCGTTGGAAGGTCCGCACCTCCCACCCGCGCTCCTTGGACGCTCGAGCCAGTTCGCGGTCCGCGTTCACGGGGACCGGGTGCCCGACCAGGTCGAGCATCGGCAGGTCGGTGATGGAGTCCGAGTAGGCGTAGCAGTCGGCGAGGTCGAGGCCGTCGCGGGCGGCGACCTCCATGATCGCCTCCGCCTTGTGCGGCCCGTACGCGTAGAAGGCGAGCTCCCCGCTGTAGTTGCCGTCGGCGTCGACCTCGGCACGGGTGGCGATCGCCTCGTCCGCACCCAGGAACTCGGCGAGCGGCTCGACGACCTCGCTCGGCGATGACGACACGATGATGACGCGGCGGCCGGCCGCGTGGTGCTCGGCGAACAGTTCGAGTGCCTCGGCGAAGACGATCGGCGAGATGATGTCGTCGAGCGTCTCGCGCACGATCGACGCGATGTGCTCCTGGTTCCAACCCTTCGTCAGGGAGAGCATCGACTCGCGGATCTTCTCCATCTTCTCCTCGTCGGCACCGACGAGCATGAAGACGACCTGGGCGTAGATGCTCTTGACGATCGCGGCGCGTGACAGGAGCCCCTCGCGGTAGAAGGGCTTGCCGAACGCGAGGACCGACGACTTGGCGATGATCGTCTTGTCGAGATCGAAGAACGCGGCGCCGGCCATGCGGCGCAAGGTTAGAGCCGCGGACGGAATTCGCGTCGCGGCCCTTGACCCCACGACACGGCGGGTCTACGGTGCCGCCGCCCTCCCCCTCCCTTCCCCGGAGCCCGTTCGGTGCGCCTCGGCGCGCCGTGCCCCCTGCTTCGAAGGGAGAGCGCCGATGTCGCTCCTCGCCGTCTGGTCGCCCAAGGGCGGATCCGGCACCTCCGTGGTCGCCGCCGCCTGCTCGCTCGTGCTCGCCCGCACCGCCCCGACCCGTCTCGCCGATCTCGCCGGGGACCAACCGGCCGTGCTCGGGCTCGGCACCGATCCAGAGACCGGCCTCGCCGACTGGTCCGCGATCGGGCCCGGCGCGTCCGTCGAGGTGCTCGATCGCCTCGCCGTCGAGGTGGTGCCGGACCTCACGCTCCTCCCGCTCGGGGGCGCTGCGGCCCCAGGCCGTCGTTCAGGGGTCGACGCGGGTGCGGCGCTCGCCGGCGCGCTCGGCGCCGGGCCGCCGACGATCGCCGACCTCGGCACCCTCGCCCGGGGTGGGGCCCGCGCCGTGCTCGAGGCCGCCGACGCCTCGCTCCTCGTGGTCCGGCCGTGCTACCTCGCGCTGCGCCGTGCGGTCCGGCTCGAGGCGACGCGCCGAGCCGCCGGTGTCGTGCTCGTCGAGGAACCGGGCCGTGCGCTGGGTACCCGCGAGGTCGCCGATGTGCTCGGCCGACCCGTGGTGGCCCGGATCCCGGTACGCGACACGATCGCCCGCGCCGTCGATGCCGGTGTGCTGCCCACCCGGTTGCCCGAACCGCTCGAGCGCGCGGTGCGCGACGCCCTCACCCGGGTCGGGTTCACCGCTGCGGTGGCGCAGCCATGATCGCGATCGTCGACGCCGTCGACGCTGTGCGGCGGGTCCGGGCGCGGGTCGCGCTCGACCCGCCGGGCGCCGGTGTCTCACTCCCGGATCACCTCGCGGGCCTCGTGGGCGCCGAACTCCCGCTCCTCGGCGACGCCGATCGGGCCGAACTCGTCGATCGGGTGCTGGCCGACCTCACCGGGTTCGGTCCGCTTGAGCCGCTGCTCGCCGATCCGACCGTCACCGAGGTGATGGTCAACGGGGGCGGCCGCTGCTGGGTGGAGCGCACGGGTCGCCTCGTGCCGACCGACGTGCGGGTCGAGGCGGAGGAGATCCTGCGGATCGTCGAACGGATCGTGACCCCGCTCGGTCTGCGCCTCGATCGCGCGGTCCCGATGGTCGACGCCCGCCTCCCGGACGGCGCGCGTCTGCACGCCGTGATCCCCCCGATCGCGCTCGACGGTCCGTGCGTCACCATCCGGCGGTTCGGCGCGCGCGCCGTGCCCTGCGCCGACTTCGCCATCGATCCGGCGGGCGAGCGGCTCCTGCGCGACGCGGTCGCCGCCGGGGCGAACCTCGTCGTCGCCGGCGGGACGGGCGCGGGCAAGACCACGCTCCTCAACGCGATCGGGGGTTGGTTCCCGCCCGACACCCGGGTCGTCACGATCGAGGAGACCGCCGAACTGCGTCTGCCCGGGGAGCACGTCATCCGCCTCGAGGCCCGACCGCCCAACGCCGAGGGCGCCGGCGGGGTGAGCGTGCGTGACCTCGTGCGCACGGCGCTGCGCATGCGCCCCGACCGGCTCGTCGTCGGCGAGGTGCGGGGGCCCGAGGCGATCGACATGCTCCAGGCCCTCAACACCGGGCACTCCGGGTCGGCGACCACCGTGCACGCCAACGGAGCGGTCGAGGCACTGCACCGACTCGAGAGCCTCGCGGTGCTCGGCGGGGGCGAACTGCCGCTCGCCGCAGTGCGCACCCAGATCGCAGCGGCGGTGGACCTCGTCGTGGTCGTCGCTCGAGCCGCGGCCGGCGCCCGCCGCATCGTGCGGATCGCCGAGGTCACGCCGCCGGGGGTGCGCCTCGGTGTCGTCGAACGGTGGAGCGCTCGGCGCGGGCTCGTCGACGGTCCGTCCCGCCGACCGGTCCTCGGTGGAGCGGCGTGATGGTGGGCGCCCTCTGCGCGATCGGTGCGGTGTGGTGCTGGCACCGCGCCGAGGTCGGTCCGGTCCGGTCGCGGGTGGTCGGGCTCGGGCCCCGGCGCTCCCGGATCCCGGCGCGGCTGGACGCGCGCCTCGCGCCGATCGTCGCCGACGTCGCGCCCGGGCGCAGCGTCGCGTGGGGCCTGTCGTGGTGGGGGATCCTCGCCGGGCTCGCCCTCGCCGTCGGACGACTCGTGGGCCCGACGGGCACGGTGCTCGCGCTCGTCGGCGCCGCGGCGATCGGACCCGTCGCAGTGCGGGTGGCCGGCGTCCGGCGGGCCCGTGATCGGCGCCGGGCCGTCCCCGAGTTCGTCCACGCCGTGGCCCGGGCGCTGCGGACCGGCGCATCACCGGCGGCGGCGCTCACCGCGATGGCGGTGCCCGGACCGCTCGAACCCGAGATCGCCGTGCTACGGGCGCGCGTCGCCCACGGCACGTCGCTCGTCGACGCGCTCGCGGCCTGGGCCCGGGAGTCGGACGACCCGGCGATCCGCACCGTGGCGGGCGCGCTGGCGGTCGTCCACCTCGAGGGTGGCGCGGCCGCGGCGCCGCTCGAGGGACTCGCCGCCGCGCTCGCCGCGCGCGAGTCGGTGGCCGACGAGGCGGCGGCGCTCGCGACCCAGGCGCGGCTCTCCGCGGTCGTGATCGTCGCCGCGCCCGTTGCGTTCGTCGCGCTCGGTGGCGTGGCGGCGCCGGACCAACTCGCCCACCTCACCGGATCGTGGGCCGGACGGGCCTGCCTCGCGCTCGGGGTCGCGCTCGACGGACTCGGCGCGTGGTGGATGCGGCGGATCGTGGACGGCGCGCGATGACGGTCCGGTGGGGGGACCGCCCGGGGTTGCGCGTCCTGGCCGCACCGGCGCGTCGGCGCGCCCGACGGGCCGACCGTGCCCGGGTCGAGGCCGACGTCCCGCTCCTCGTCGACCTCGTGGCCGTCGCGGTCGGGGCGGGGGCGAGTCCGGCGGCCGCGCTCACGCGGGTGACGCCCTGGGCCCCGGACTCGCTCGTCGACGCGTGCACGCGCGTCGCCGGGGCCTCGGCCCGCGGTCGGGGGTTCGCCGAGGCCTGCGATCACGAGGGTCGCGCGCAACCTGCGCTGGCCCCGCTGCTCGAGGCGTTGGCGACCGCGTCCCGCGAGGGCGGCGCACTCGTGCCCACCCTGACCCGGCTCGCGGCGGCGGCCCGCGAGGACGCGCGCCGGCGGGCCGAGGTCCGCGCCCGCGGCGTCCCGGTGCGCCTCCTGTTCCCGCTCGTGCTCGCGGTGCTCCCGGCGTTCGTGCTGCTCACGGTCGTCCCCGTGGTCATCGGGGTCCTCGCCGGTCGGTGACCGGCCACCGAGCGTCGGCCTCTGCGCCGTCCCTGCGATCCGATCGACCCATCGGGAGGCCCGATGTCCATCCACCGCACCACTCCACGCCGACCCGGTCGGCCCGCACGCGAGGCCGGGCAGACCACGGCCGAGTACGCGCTCGTCATCCTCGGTTCGGCGGCGATCGCCACCCTCCTGCTCACCTGGGCCACGAAGAGCGGTGGCATCACCAAGCTCTTCGACATGGTCGTCGGCCGCCTCCTGCCCGGGTAGCCGACGGTGTCCGTGGTCCCGGGTCGGCCCCGTGCGGGAGGGGTGACCGGACGTCGCGCCGTGGGTCGCGACGGCCAGTCGACGGTCGAGTTCGTGCTCGTCCTGCCCCTCGTCCTCACCGTCCTGCTGTGCGCGCTCCAGGTGGTGGTCGTCGTCCGCCACCGGGTGCTCCTCGAGCAGGCGCTGCACGTGGCCGCCCGGACCGCGGCACTGGCCGAACCCGACCGCGCCCGGACCGAGGCGGCGGCCGCGGCGCGCGCCGCGTTCGAGGACACGGCCACGACGCTCGCCCCCGCCGAGGCGGGGCTGCTCCGGGTCACCGTCGTCCGGCGGAGCCGCACCGACCTCCCCATCGTCGGCCGCCTCCTGCCGGACCCGGTCCTGCGAGCGACCACCGTCGTCCGGGTCGAGCGGTGACCGGCGATCGCGGCGCAGCGACGGTCCTGCTGCTGGTCGCGGTGCTCCTCGCCGGCGCGACCGCGCTCGCCGCGGGCCGGGCCGGCGCGATCGCCGCCGACCGCGTGCGCGCCGCGACCGTCGCCGAGATCGTCGCGGCCGGGGTCGCCACCGACCGCGTGCGCGGCCTCGACGCCGCGACGGCGATCACCCGCGGGCGGCGCCTGGCCCGACTCGCCGGCGCGACCGCGACGCGCCTCGTCGAGGTCGACGATCGGATCGAGGTCCGGGTGGACCGCCGGGGCGAGGTCGGGGTGGCCCGGGCCCGCCTCGAGTGGTGATCAGCCCGCGAGCAGTTCGAGCAGCGTGATGGCGGCACCCTTGTCCAGGTACTCGTTCCAGTTGCCGCACTTCGGCGACTGCACGCACGACGGGCACCCGTCGTCGCACGGGCACCCGCGCACGAGGTCGAGGGTCTCGCTCACGTGGCGGGTGAGCTCCGCGAACGCGAGCTCCGCGATGCCCGCCCCGCCCGGGTACCCGTCGTAGATGAAGATCGTCGGTGCGCCGGTGCCGGGATGGACCGCCATCGACACCCCACCGACGTCCCAGCGATCGCAGATCGTGAACAGGGGGAGCAGTCCGATGAGCGCGTGCTCGGCGGCGTGCACCGCACCGGTGATGCGCACCGGCTCGATCCCCGCGGCGATGAGCGACTCGGCCGGCACGGTGTACCAGCACGCGCGGGTGTCGAGTTCCCGCGGGGCGAGGTCGAGGTCGACGACGCCGAGCGACTCGCCGGTCCCGATCCGCCGACGCTGGTACGCGATCACCTGGTTCGCGACCACGACCCGCCCGAGGTGGGCCGTGCCGATCCCGCAGGGCTCGCTGCGGTCCGTGCCCGCGATGGTGATGTCGGTCTCCTCGCGCGGTTGGGTGTACTCGTCGAGGTCGTCGGCCGGCTCGAGCCACGCGACGTGGTCGACCTCGTCGAGCCGTTCGACGCGGTACTGACGACCCCGGTGGAGGTACACGGCGCCCTCGTGGGCGACGTTGTGCACCCGGGCACCGTCGACCGTCCCGATGAGGCGGTGGCCGACCTCGGGGTCCTCGGTGAGCAGCGCGTACTCCTCGCTCGTCCCGGTGCGCAGTCCGACCGCCGGGGCGGGTGGGGTGCGACCCGCCCAGAACATCCGGCCCTCGCGGGGCCGGAGCAGATCGGCGAGCACGAGCTCGCGCACCGCGTCGTCGAGGTTCGGCCCGAACCACTGCTCGTCCTCCGGGCGCAGCGGGAGCTCGTGCGCCGCGCAGGCGACGTGCGGTCGCAGCACGAACGGGTTGTCGGGATTCACGACCGCGGCCTCGGCCCGGCGCTCGAGGAGCGCCTCGGGGTGTGCTGCGTACCACTGGTCGAGCTGGTCGTCCCCGGCCACGAGCACCGAGGCCGCGGCGCGTCCGGCGCGGCCGGCCCGACCCGTCTGCTGGCGGAGCGAGGCGACGGTGCCGGGGAACCCGTTGAGGACCACCGCATCGAGGCCGCCGACGTCGATGCCGAGTTCGAGCGCGTTCGTGGCGGCGACGCCGAGGAGGGAACCGTCGCTGAGCGCGGTCTCGATCTCCCGCCGCTCGTCGGCCCGGTACCCGGCCCGGTACGCCGCGACCCTCGACGCCCGGGTCGGCGCCGTGCGCTCGAGCGTCCGGCGCGCGGCCGCGGCGACGAGTTCGGCACCGCGACGGCTGCGGGTGAACGCGAGTGTCGGGTGCCCGTCGGCGACGAACGCGGCGAGCAGATCGGCCGTCTCCTGGTTGGCCGAGACCCGGGTCCCGAGCGCCTCGTCGAGGAGCGGTCGCTGCCAGAGCACGAACCGACGCGCGGCGGTGGGCGCGCCGTCGTCGGTGACGGCCCGCACCGGCGCACCGATGAGCGCGGCGGCGAGGTCCTCGGGGTTGCCGATCGTCGCGCTCGCGAAGCAGAAGGTCGGATCCGCCCCGTACCGCGTGCAGAGTCGACGCAACCGGCGCAGCACGAGCGCCACGTGGCTCCCGAAGATCCCGCGCAGCGAGTGCAGCTCGTCGACGACCACATACTCGAGCCGCATGAGGAAGGTGGCCCAGCGATCGTGCGCCGGGAGGATCCCGAGGTGCAGCATCTCGGGGTTCGTGAGCACGACGTTCGCGTGTCGGCGCGCTCGGACGCGTTCCTCCGGAGGCGTGTCCCCGTCGTAGGTGACGGCATGCACCCCGGGCACCGACCACGACCGCAGCGACCGCAACTGGTCCTGGGCGAGCGCCTTGGTCGGGAACATGAGCAGCGCGGTCCCGGTCGCGCCCTCGCCGACCGCGTCGAGGATCGGGAGCTGGTAGCAGAGGCTCTTGCCCGACGCGGTGCCGGTGGCGATCACGGTGTGCTCACCCGCGCGCAGCGCGTCGATGGCTGCGGCCTGGTGGCTCCAGAGTGCGTCGATGCCGCGGTCGGCCACGCGTGCGGCGAGGGTGTCGCCGAGGGGTGCCGCGAGGGTCGCCGTCCGGGCCCCGCGGGCCGGGATCCGGGCGTCGAAGACGATCCGGTCGGCCCGGTCGTCGTCGAGGGTGAGCGCATCGATCGTCGCGCCGGCGTCGGGATCGTGGGCCACGGGTCCGAGGGTACCCACCGTGACCCGTCGTGCGACCGAGCGGTGGCGGTCAGCGGCTCTGGAGGATCGCGTCGTCGCGGAAGTCCGCGAACAGCGCGGCGGCGCTCGGCTGGACCTGGAGCCGCGACCCCACGCCGCTGCCGACCGGGATGAGCGCGTTCTCGACGTTCGCCGGATCGAGGGACAGCCCGAGGCGCCCGAGTCGGTACGCGTCGGCCCAGCCGAGGTTCACGAGTCGGGCGTGACGACCGAGGTTGCCGAGGAGCGCGAGGGTCGCGGCGGGCCCCGGGTCCTGGGCCCGCAACTGGGCGAGCGCCTGGAGGATGAAGTACCCCTGGTTCTCGCTCCGCTGCAGGTCGCCGGTCGGGAACCCGTGGCGGTTGCGGTTGAACGCCAGCGCCTGGGTGCCGTTCATGCGCACCGTGCCGACCTCGAAGTTCGCCCCGCTGAACCGGTCGACGTTGCGGCGGGTGACGTTCACCGTCACCCCGCCGAGGCCGTCGACCATGCCGATGAACCCGTCGAAGTCCGTGGTGATGACGTACGAGATCGGGACGCCGACGAGGTCCGACACCGTCCGGGCCAGCAGTTCGGGGCCGCCCGCGGACATCGCCGCGTTGATCTTGTCGGTTCCGCGTCCGGGGATCGCGGCCCCGGTGTCCCGCGGGATGTCGAGGATCGACCCCTGCCCGGTGGTCGGGTTCACGCCGATGACGTGGATCGCGTCGCCGCGGGCGACCGTCTCGCCCGTGCGGGCGTCGCTGCCCACGGCGAGGAGGAACACCGGCGCGCCCGGGCGGGGCGTCGCGTCGGCGGTGTCGGTCCGCTGGACCGTCATCCACGTGGCGCCCGACGCGATGGGCACCCGACCGCCACGGATCCACCAGGCCATGAGGCCGACGAACGCCAGGGCGAGCACGACGGGTGCGACGGCGAGCCCGGTGACGATCGGGTGGCGGCGCACCATCACGGTGCCGCCGTGGTCGAGGACGTGCGCACGCCCGACGGCACACCCCGGCCGTCGCGGGTGACCGTGAGGCGCCACGAGTCGAGCAACCACGAGTCACCCACGCGGGTGAACGCGAGTTCGCCGGTGCGGCGCACGGTCACGGGCCCCTTCGCGGCCTCGCCGGTGATCGTCACGTCGATCGTCACCGCGCCGAGCACCGCGGCCCCGTTCGCATCCGTCAGGATCGTGACCGGCGCCGGGACCGCGGCGACGCGGACGGCGTCGACCCGGCCGAGTCCGACGTCGGTGAGTGCGGCGCCGTCGGGTCCCGTCGTCCGGGCCGCGGCCTCCGTCGTGGTGACCGCGCGCAGTGCGGGGGCCCGGCCGGCCATCGGGTCGAGCGATGCCGTCCGGATGTACGCCGCGCCGGCGTCGAGGAGGGCCTGCACGTCGGCGGGGCTCGCCTCGCCGGTCGGACCCGTCCGTTCGACCGTCATGGGCCCGGCCGACAGGGTCACGGTCGCGGCGCCGCCGGTGGTCGTCGTGGGCCCCGCGGCGTCGTCGTTCCCGCCGCCGCACGCCGTGAACACGAGCACACCGACGAGCAGGACGGTCGGTGGCAGTGCGGGGCGGGGGCGACGCATGCGGCGAGGATGCCACGCCGCTCGTGACCGGTGGTGTCGCGTCCGGGCGCGGGCGCGTCGGTGCAGGTCAGCGGTGCGGACGCTCGTCGAGGCGTGCCTGCAACTCGGCGAGCGCGTCGGTCGAGACGATGAGGTGCAGGATGTCGCCGTCCTGTCCGACGATGTCCTTGCGGGCCACCTGCGCCGTCCCGAGGCGGGTGACGGCACCGAGCGTGAACCGGCCGGGCTCCTCGAGCTGGTCGAGGCGCTGGCCCGCCCAGTGGGAGGGGAGCGCGCGCTCGACGAGGTGGATCGATCCGGAACCGTCGGTCCAGTCGACCGGCTGGGTGGACGGGATGAGGCGTCGCACGACCTGATCGGTCGTCCACGACACGGTGGCGACGGTCGGGATCCCGAGGCGCTGGTAGATCGCTGCGCGCCGCGGGTCGTAGATCCGGGCGACGACCCGCTCGATGCCGTAGTGCTCGCGGGCGATGCGGGCCGAGAGGATGTTGGTGTTGTCGCCGCTCGTGACCGCGGCCACGGCCCCGGCCCCCTCGATGCCGGCCTCGGCGAGGTCGTCGCGGTCGAAGCCGAGCCCCACGACGGTCCGGCCGGCGAAGCCGGCGGGGAGCCGCCGGAACGCCCGGGGGTTCTTGTCGATGACGGCCACGGAGTGGCCCTGCTGCTCGAGGACGCCGGAGAGCTCGGTCCCCACGCGTCCGCAGCCG
>JBJTWK010000057.1:0-4064 GCA_046081705.1 Actinomycetes bacterium
GGTGAGCCGGCCGGGACCTCGACGATGTCGGCCCCGATGCCGCGGGCCCGGGCCCGGTGCGCGAGCACGAGCGCGTTGCCCCGGTCGCCGTAGGTGCCGAGGAGATCGGGGTAGACGAGTGCGATGCGCAGGGCGCTCGTCATCACCAGAACTCCTTCGTGAGGTGGGTGAACTGCGTGTACGACGCCACGATGTGGACCTCGGCCCCACCGACCGCCCGGGCGGCGGCGAGCGGGTCGGCCTCCACCGTGCAGGCGACGTCGCCGTAGTGCAGCCGCACCGCGACGTCGAGCGCGCGTTCGCCACTCGCGACGATGGGACGGCCTCGCAGCACCTCGAAGGGCACGTCGTAGAGCCAGGACGGATCGCGGCCGTCGGCGATGTGCGCGTTCACCGCGAGCACGACACCCGTGTCCCGACCGGCGAGCCAGTGCAGCACCTCGGTCCAGCCGGCCGGGTTCTTCGCGAGCACCACCCGGGCCGCGCGGCCGTCGGGGAGCCGGTGCTCGGCGAACCGGCCCGACACGACCTCGACCGCGCCCATGCCCGCCACGGCCTCCTCGGCGTCCACCCCGAAGTGGGCCTCGGCCACGACCGCGGCGAGCGCGGCGTTCATGCGGTTCCACGTGCCGGGGATGGCGAGGTCGAGCGGGATGCGGCGCGGTCCGATCGCGAGCACGTCGTCCTCGAGTCGCAGGTCCGTGGCCGGCTCGGCGAACCCGCACCCGCCGCAGCGGAACCGTCCGTCCGGCCACTCGAGCAGCGCGTCGCAGCGCGGGCAGGTCGTGGCGTCCTGCTTCCACGGGATGCCGAGCGCGACCCAGGTGACCCGCTGCGCGGGCTCGGCCGCGTGCACCACGTGCGGATCGGAGGCGTTCGCCACGACGTGGCGCGCCGGATCCGCCGCGGTGATCGCCCGCCAGCGGTCGACGATCGCGTGCACCTCGCCGAACCGGTCGAGCTGATCGCGGCTGAGGTTGCCGAACACGAGCACCTCGGGCTCGAGGGGCCCGACGACGTGGGTCAACCAGCGCTCGTCGACCTCGAGCACGGCGACCGAGGGGTCGTGCGGGGTGGCGAGCGCCGCCGCGATCCCGCTCGCCATGTTGGCGCCGGTGTGGTTCGTGACGACGGGGAGGCCGGCGTGGCGCAACGCATCGCACAGCAGGCGGGTGGTGGTCGTCTTGCCGTTCGTCGCCGACACGGTGACGACCCGGTCGCGGGCGCCGACGGTCCGGAGCAGATCGGGGTCGAGGGCGAGCATGATGCGCCCGCTCACCTGCGTGCCGGCGCCCCGGCCGGTGGCCCGTGAGGCCCACCCGGCGGCGCGGCCCGCGAGGATCGCAACGCGTCGACGGAGGTTCACCCCGGCATCATCGCAGGTGCCGCGAGCGCTCCGTGCTCGTGCGGCGGCGCGGGCGTTCCGTCAGTGGAGCCCGCACTCGGTCTTGCCGAGCGTGGCCCAGCGGCCCGAGCGGGGATCATCGCCGCTGGCCGGGCGGGTGCACGGCCAGCATCCGATCGACGCGTACCCGCGATCGGCCAACGGGTGCACCGGCAGGTCGTGGTCCCGCACGTACCCGGCCACGTCGAGGTCGGTCCAGTGCGCGATCGGGTTCACCTTCACGACGCCCCGGCCCACGTCGAAGGACACGATCGGCGCGTTGCGGCGCTGCTCGGTCTCGGCCCGTCGGAGGCCGGTCATCCAGGCGTCCCGATCGGCCAGCGCGCGCCCTAGCGGCTCGACCTTGCGGGCGGCGCAGCACGCGTCGGGGTCGGTCATCCAGAGGTCGTCGGCGACGCCCTCCGACCGCACGAACTCGACGTCGAGTTCGTAGCGCTCGCGCAGACGGTCGACGTACCAGAGGGTCTCGGCGAAGTGGTAGCCGGTGTCGAGGAACACGACCGGCAGGCTCGGCACGGTGCGGGCCACGAGGTCGAGCATCACGGCGTCCTGGAACGAGGACGCGAGCACCACGCGGTCCCCGAACGTCTCGGCCGCCCACGCGATGACGCGGGAGGCGGGGGAGTGCTCGAACGTCGCGTTGAGCCGGGCCAGTTCGCCGAGATCGGGGATCGGGCGCGTCCCGACGACCGGGGAGTCGGTGGTCGGGGTCACGTCGCGCACTCTCCGGCGCCCACGTCCTTGACGTACGGACTCGTCTCGCCGAAGTCCGTGTAGAAGTCGGGGTTCTCCTCGGGGGTGGGGAAGACGTCGAGGTCGGCGAGTGCCGCGCCGACCGTCGCCGCACCGCCGCTGCGGTCGAGCCAGGTGCCGAAGGTCTCGCCCGCGCCGCGCTCATCGGCGAACCGGCGCACGACCCGCACGACGGCCTCACCGGCGTTGCGTGCCGGCACCTTCGTGGCCTTCTCGCCGAACGCGATCTCCATCGCGCCGACCCGGCCGCCCAGGAGCATCTGGTACCCCGGCGCGCTGCGCCCGTGGGCCCGTCGCTCGAGCCCGAAGAACCCGATGTCCGCGATGTGGTGCTGGCCGCAGGAGTTCGTGCAGCCGGAGATGTTCACCCGGATGCCGCCGACCTCGGCGAGACCGGCCTCCTCGAGGGCGCGGTCGATCTCCGAGCCGAGCCCACGGGACTGGGTCACCGCGAGGTTGCAGGTGTCCGCGCCGGGGCACGACACGACGTCCCGGCTGCGCTCGGCGCCCGGCGCGCCGAGGCCGAGGGCCTCGAGCCGCTCGTGGACGAGGGGCAGGTCGCCCTCGGCGAGACCTCGGAACACGAGGTTCTGGCGGTTCGTGATGCGCACGTCGGCGGCGAGCTCGCGCTGGAGTGCGGCGAGGCCCCGCAGCTGCTCCGACGTGAGGTCACCGAGCGGCGCGTGCGCGTACGCGCTCACCGTGCCGTTCGAGCGACCCCGCACGACGTTGGCGAGTTCCCAGCGCCGGTAGGGGTCGAGCCCCGAGATGGTGACCGGTACCGCGTCGGCACTCACCGCGCCGTCGCCACCCGCCGGGGCGTCCCCGCGCTCGGCGACGATCGCCGGGATGCCGCCGGGCCACGTGGCCGAGGCCCGCAGGAACTTGCGCTCCTTGAGGATCCGCTCGCGGACCTCGTCGATGCCCATCGTCTCGACGAGCCACTTCATGCGGGCCCGCAACTTGTTGTCGCGGTTGCCGTAGTGGTCGAAGGTGCGCAGGATCGCCTCGACGGTCGGGAGGAGGTCCTCCCGACTCGTGAACTCCTCGAGCGCCTGGGCCGGGAACGGGTTGGCGCCGAGCCCGCCGGCGAGGAACACCCGGAAGCCGGGCTCGGTCGTGCCGTCGGGGAGGGCCCGGCTCACCGCGATGACGCCGACGTCGTTGAACATCGCCTGTCCGCAGTCGGTGGCGCAGCCCGAGAAGTTGATCTTGAACTTGCGGGGGAGGCGCTGGCCGAGTGGGTTGCGCAGCAGGTAGTCGTTGGTCGCCTGCGCCCAGGCCGAGATGTCGATGACCTCGAACGGGCAGGCCCCGGCGAGGTGGCAGCCCTGCACGTTGCGCACGGTGTCGCCGCAGGCCTCGCGCGAGGTGAGGCCGACCGCCGCGAGGATGCGGAGCACGTCCGGTACCTCGCGCAGCTCGACGAAGTGGAACTGGATGTTCTGGCGCGTCGTGAGGTGGCCCCACCCGCGCGAGTGGTCGTCGGCGATCACGGCGAACGCCTCGAGCTGCTCGGGCGTGACCGCTCCGTAGGGGATGCGCACGCGCACCATCTGGTTCGTGCCGCCCTGGCGCTGGCCGTAGATGCCCTGGGTGAGTCGGGTGACGCGGAAGACGTCCTCGTCGAGGTCGCCGGCGAGGTACGCCTCGATGGCCTCGGCGAAGCGGGCGATCTCGTCGGCGACCACGGGGTCGAGGACGGACGGCGTGGAGGGGGTGTCGATCGTCATGGGCCTTCGATCGGGAGGGGGGTGGGCGGTGACCCGGGACCCTAATTCCTGACCCCGCTAAATGCCAATAGCGAGGTCGGATTTCTGCCCGAGCGTCCGTGCCCCCGCCCGGCTCAGGGCCCGAGGAGTGGCGGGGCGGGCGGCTCGGCCCGCTGGCGCAGCGACCGCACCGC
>JBJTWK010000058.1:0-10108 GCA_046081705.1 Actinomycetes bacterium
CAGCGCCGCCGCGCGATCCATCGCCGCCCGCGGCCACCGGGTGACGGTGCTCGAACGCTTCGAGGCCGGCCACGTCCGCGGCTCCTCCCACGGTCAGGAACGCATCTTCCGCCTCTCGTACGACGACCCGACGTACGTGCGCCTCGGCCTCGACGCGCTCACGGGTTGGCGCGAACTCGGCACCGAGGTCGGCGAGACCCTGCTCCATCCCGTCGGCATGGTCGACCACGGCGACCCCGGACGGCTCCAGGCGCTCGAGGCCACCTGCCTCGACCAGGGCGTCACCATCGACCGGGTCCGGGCCGGCATCGCGGCGGCGACCTGGCCCGGGATGCGGTTCGAGTCCGACGTCCTCATCCAGTCGGAGGCCGGCTGGATCGCTGCGGACCGTGCGATCGCCGCCTTCACGCGCCTCGCCACCCGCGACGGCGCCTTGTTCGAGTACGAGCGCGCCGCGCGTCGGGTCGACAGCGTCGGGACCGGGTGGCGGGTGACCACCGCCGAGGGGGAGATCGACGCGGACGCACTCGTCGTGACGACCGCGGGCTGGACCGCGGACCTCCTCGGGCCCATGCTCGGCGCGGCCGTGGAGCTCCCCCCGATCACGGTCACCACCGAGGTGGCGGCCTACTTCCGCCCGCGCGGCGACGCAACCTGGCCCTGCTGGTGCCACCGGATCGAGCCGGAGGTCTACGGACTCCCGAGCCCCGACGGCCTCGTGAAGGTCGCCGAGCACGGCACGGGCGTCGCCTCCCACCCGGACGAGCGCAGCTTCGACCCGCCCCCGGCCACGATCGCGCGCCTCGAGGCGTACGCCGCGCGTTGGTTGCCCGGCGTCGAACCTCGCGCCGCGCGCACCACCACGTGCCTCTATGCGTCGACGCCGACCGACGACTTCTGCCTCGACCGCTCGGGGTCGTTCGTCCTCGGCGTGGGCCTCGGCGGGCACGGGTTCAAGTTCGGACCGGCGATCGGCGAGCGCCTCGCCGATCTCGCCGAGCGCGCGCTCGACCGGTGAGCCGGCTCCGGGAGTTCAACGCTGCGACCTTCCGGTCGTTCGGCACCCGGAACTTCCGCCTCTTCTTCGGCGGGCAGATCGTCTCCCAGGTCGGTAACTGGATGACGCTCGTCGCCCAGACGCTCCTCGTCCTCCACCTCACCGGATCGGGCGTCGCGCTCGGCGTACTCGCCGCCGCGCAGTTCGGGCCGATCCTCGTCCTCGGTCCGTGGGCCGGGCTCGTCGCCGACCGTTCGGACAAGCGGCGACTCCTCATCACGGTGCAGGTCATCGCGATGGCCCAGTCGTTCGCGTTGGCCGCGCTCGCCTTCCTCGCCGATCCGCCCATCGTCGGGATCTACCTCGTGGCCCTGGTCGGCGGCCTCACCGTCGCGTTCGACAACCCGGCACGGCGCGCCTTCGTGACCGAGATGGTCCCGCGCGACGACATCCCGAACGCCGTGAGCCTCAACAGCGCGCTCATGACCGGTTCCCGCATCATCGGCCCGGCCCTCGCCGGTCTCGCCGTCTCGACGGTGGGCTACGGCTGGGCCTTCGTGGCCGACGGGGTCTCCTACGTCGCGGTGCTCCTCGCCTACGGCCTCATGCGGTCGGGCGATCTCCACCGTGCCGACCCGGCACCCCGCGGCAAGGGGCAGGTGCGGGAGGGCTTCCGGTACGCCCGGGCGAACCGCGACCTGTGGGTACCGCTCCTGATGATGGCCGTCGTCGGCACGCTGTCCTACAACTTCCAGGTCGTGTTCCCGCTGTTCGCCACCCGGGACCTCGGCGGCTCGGGTGCCACCTTCACGGTGCTGTTCTCGGTCATGAGCGTCGGCGCACTCGTCGGCGCACTGGCGGTGGCTCGCCGGACCCGCATCTCGCTGCGCACCGTGGCGCTCACGTCGATCGCCTTCGGGATCCCGATGGCCGTCATGGTGGTCGTCCCGAACCTGACCGTCGCGTTGCCCGTGGCCTTCGTCGTGGGCCTCGGCAGCATCTCGTTCCTCACCGCATCGACCGCCATCGTGCAGACCCACTCCTCGCAGGAGATGCGCGGACGAGTCCTCGCGCTGCAGGCGATGGTATTCCTCGGCTCCACACCGATCGGAGGCCCGATCCTCGGGTGGATCTCGGAGACCTTCGGGGCGCGCTGGGGCGTCGCCGTCGGCGCGGCCGCCGCGTTGGGTGCCGGCATGTGGGGGCTGGCCGTGGCCCGGCGCCCCGAGGTACCGCTCAGTCCAGTCGGTAGTCGGCCGGATCCGCAGCGCGCGTGATCGCCCAGAACTCCTCGAGCGTCCCCGGCCAGTTCTGGGTGACCCGGCCCGCAGCGTTGCGGTACCACGACGGCACGTCGGCCTGACCCCACACGCGGGCGGCGTTCCCCGCGTCGATCTCGGCGATGTAGGTCTCGAGCACCTCCGGTCGCGGCTCGATGGCGGTCGCTCCCGCCTCCAGCAGTACGCGCACCGCGTCGACGAGGTGGTTCACCTCGCACTCGGTGAAGAAGATGATGCTGCCGTTCGCGACCAGATTCGTGTTCGGCCCGTAGAGGCAGAACAGGTTCGGGAAGTCGGGCACCGTGATCCCGAGGTAGGCGTGCGCATCGTCCCGCCAGCGCTCGCGCAGGTCTGCGCCGTCCCGGCCGACGATGTGCATCGGCGCGAGGAACTGCGACGCAGTGAACCCGGTCGCCCAGATGATGACGTCG
Organism: Actinomycetes bacterium; assembly: GCA_046081705.1. GTDB lineage: Bacteria > Actinomycetota > Acidimicrobiia > IMCC26256 > IMCC26256 > IMCC26256. The sequence goes on from JBJTWK010000058.1 coordinate 2,709, forward strand.
GCGGCGTGGTGCACCCCGTCGCCGTCGACGATCCCTCCGGCGTCGACCCGGTCGATCCCAGCGGTGACGAGGTCGACGTGAGGTGAGCACAGCGCCTCAGCCCACGACCCACCGTCGAGCACGACGCGCTTCGAGAAGGGCGGGTAGTCCGGGACGACCGCCGCGAGCAGATCCGGCCGCGACCCGAACTGCTCGTGGAGGTACGCGGTGAAGAACGCACGGAACATGTCGTTCGCCGGCCCCGGGACGGTGCCGGCCATGAGGCCCTCCGACAGCCGCCAGAACAACCAGAGCCGGTACCACGACTCGAGGTACGGGATCTCCCGCAGCGCAGCACGGACGGTCACCGGCAGGTCGTCGTGGTAGTTCGGCGCAGGCAGGAACCAGTTCGGCGTGCGCTGGAACACCGTCACGTGCGCCGCGACCTCCGCGATCTCCGGGACGCACTGCACGGCGCTCGCCGCGGCGCCGACGACCGCCACGCGCCGGCCCGCGAGATCGACCGACTCGTCCCACGCCGCGGTGTGGAAGGCCGGACCCGTGAAGGCGTCGCGACCCTCGAACTCCGGGATGAGCGGGCGGTGGAGCTGGCCGACCGCGCTGACGAGCACCTCGGCGTCGATCGTGCGGGTTCCGGCCGATGTGCGCACCTCGACGTGCCAGCACCGCGTCTCGTCGTCCCAGCGGGCACCGAGCACGTCGGTCCCGAACTCGATCCGCGGCGTGATGTCGAGCCGGTCGGCCACGCCGCGGAAGTACTCGAGCAGGACGGGCTGGGTGGAGAACTGTTGCGCCCAGTCGAACCCCGCGGCGAACGAGTACGAGTACAGGTGGTTCGGGACGTCGACCCGACACCCCGGGTACCGGTTGTCCCGCCAGGTCCCGCCGAGGTCGGCGGCCCGCTCGAGCAGGCGCACCTCGACGCCCGCCTGACCGAGTCGGTGCGCCGCGGCGATCCCCGACATGCCCGCACCGATCACCACGGCCCGGATCCGCCGACCCGGCGCGATCGTCTCGACCGTCCACTGCGGCGCACGCGGATCCTCACCCGGGAGCGCGAGCTCCTCGCGCAGCATCGTGAAGGTGCGTTCGCCGACCGCCTCGCCGAAGCAGAACTCCATCGCTCGCCGCAGGGCGACGTCGTCGACCGTGGGGGCCGGACCGTTCGCCTCGAGATCGGCGAGCGCCTCCGCGCACATCCGGCGCGCGAGTTCCTGCTGCGCGTCGTCGAGACCGCCCTGCGGTTCGAGCCGTCGCGCCGGGTCGAGCGTGAGCTCGGGGCGCAGCAGGTCGTGGCGGCCCGTCACCACGGTCAAGGCGGCGAGCAACGGCGGCAGGGCGACGTCGGTCAGGTTGCGCACGGCGCCGAGCATAGGCCCGACGCGAATCGGACGATCGGGGCGAACGGACGCGGAACGCCCCGAGGATGTGACTTCCTGCCCTACTCGCCGGGCCTCGACGCGCCGTACCGTCGCGAACGGTTCGGGCACGAGCGCGTCGTCGCGGTGGAACGGTTGCGAGCCGTGAACGAGGAGCTCGAGGCCCGCATCGCCGAGCTGGACGAGGAGCATCGGATCGACCACGAGCTCGCGCAGGCGACCGAGCTGCCCGGGCACTGCGACCACGACACGGAGACCGAGGGCGTCGTCTGGAGCGCCGCCACCACCATCTTCCGGGATCTCCCCGTCACGCTGCTCCGGGCCCGGGGCCGGAGCTCGTCGCTCGACCTCGTCGGCACGACCGCCGTGCACGCGACCGACGTGGACGCCGACGCCTGCTGGGCGATGCGGACCCATCACGTCCACGAGAGCCGACCGCCGGACGGGCTCGCGTGTCGGCACCTCGCCCACGACGAGCCGCCGACCCTGTGCGTGCCGCTGGGCGTCTCGAGTCGACCGTACGGTCTGCTCATCGTCGGCGGCGACGGCGGTCACGCGGCGCACGCCCGCGCGTTCGCGGACCGCGTCGGGCCGTTCCTCGGCCGCAGCGTCGATGCGCTGACCTGATCGGCTACCGTCCGCCGCGATGTCGGACCATCGCGGACACCGCCACCACGTCGTCGACGAGCACCTCGCGACCGCGGCCCGGCTGCACCTCACCCGCCTCGACCACGACGGCTTCGTCGCCGAGGTCGACGGCCCGGGTGAGCACGCCGTGCACCAGGCGTCATCGATCGATGCGCTCCTCAAGGGCGCCTACGACGGCGACCTGACCCTCGGTGAACTCCTCGAGCAGGGCGACCTCGGACTCGGGACGGTCCAGGCGCTCGACGGCGAGCTCGTGGTCCTCGACGGCGTCTGCTACCAGGTGACGGCCGACGGTGTCGTGCGACGACCGGCCCCGACGATGCGCACGCCGTTCGCGGTCGTCTGCCGGTTCGATCCGCACGTCGACGAGCCGCTCGACGGTCGACACACGCTCGGGTCGATCACGGAGCGGGTCGATGAGATCGCACGCGAGCACGCCGGTGAGCTCGGCCCGGCGCCAATCCTCGCGGTGCGGATCGACGGCCGCTTCGCCGAGGTCGACCTGCGCAGCGTGCCGCGTCAGGACCCGCCCTACCCGCCGCTCGGCGACGTCGTAGAGCACCAGCGCGCGTGGGAGGCGATCGCCGACGACCCGGCGGGCATCCCGGGGACACTCGTCGGGTTCCGCTTCCCGCCTGAGGCCCAGGGGGTGGAGGTCGCGGGGTACCACCTGCACTTCCTGTCGGACGACCGGACGATCGGCGGACATGTGACCGGCGCCGACCTCATCGCCGGACGGCTCCGCCTCGACGGCACCACCGAACTGCACCTCGAGGTGCCGGCCGGCGTCGTGGTCGCCGACGCCGACACCTCCGAGGCGACCGCCGCGATCATCCGCCAGGTCGAGGGCGGCTGAGGCGCGTCAGGCCGATTCGGCTGCGGCGTGCAGCACGCGCAGCCGATCGCGGGCGCGGTTCACGCGTGACCTGATCGTGCCGACCGGACACCCGCACACCGCGGCGGCCTCCGCGTACTCCAGCCCCATGACGACGGTGAGCACGAAGGCGCTGCGCTGGTCCGGGTCGAGGCCGTCGAGGAGATCGAGGACCTCGACCTGCTCGTCGGGAGCGGCGGCGTGCTCACGGCGCGGCGGCCGCAGAGCGTCGAGTCGCCGGCGCCGGACGTGCCGGCGGACGTGGTCGGCGCACACATGGCGGGCGATCCCGAACAACCACGCACGGAATGGCGCATCCCCCCGGTAGCGGTCGAGCGCGTCGATCGCACGGAGGTAGGTGTCCTGGGCGAGGTCCTCGGCATCGGTCGGTGAGCCCAGGTGGGCGCACAGGCGGACGAGATCGTCCTGGGTCGCCCGGACGAGCGCGCCGAGGGCACGGTCGTCGCCCTCCCGGGCGGCGGCGGCGAGTTCGGCGAGTCTGGCGTCGTCCATCAAGCGCAGAACCTAACGGCTCCGCCGCCCGACGTGCGGCCGCCGGAACCTCCCGCGGGTGCCGGGAACTCGCGTGCCGGTTCGGACGACCTGCAGGGTGTGGACCCGACTCGCGATCGACCCTGCACCCCTGATCTCGCCGACCGCGTGACGGCGGCCGCCGGGCGCCGGGACCGCGGCTCCGTGCGCACCGGCCTGCAGGCGGGCCTCGTGGCCATCGCGCTCTTGGAGCTCACGTTCGCGGTTCCCGACCTGCTCCTCGGTCACGGCTTCGGCCACCCGTCGCACGCCCACCTCGTTCGCCACGCCGGCGCGTTCTCGATCGCGTACGCCGTCGGACTCCTGTGGGTGGCGCACCGTCCGGCCCGGGCGCGCGCGTTCCTCCCGTTCACGATCGCGCTCGCCGCGGCCATGGTGGTCGGCGCGGTCGCGGACCTCATGGTCGGCGACGTCCCGGCCGTCTACGAGGCGCAGCACCTGCTCGAGATCGTCGGCATGGTGCTCGTGTGGGTGCTGGCGGCGCGCCCGACGTGGTCGCGGCGTTCCGTCACGGCGAGCATCACATCGACGGACGTCCACGATGCCGACGTCGTCTCGCTCCCCGATCGCAACAACCCATCCGGTCCGTCGCGCCCGCGCGTCTGACCACGACCGAAGAGGAACCACATGCGCGTCCCCATCTCCCGCATCGTCACCGCCGCCGCACTCGTCGCGGGCTCGTTGGCCATCGCCGCCCCCGCGTAGGCGCACGTCGCCGTCATCCCGGGCACCATCGCACCCGGCGAGGCCGCGACCTTCGCCTTCCAGGTACCGAACGAGCGCGACGACTCCGCGACGACAAGCGTGCAGATCACGTTCCCGACGAGCAGCCCGATCGCCGAGGTCAAGGTCGAGCCCATCGCGGGCTGGAACGCCGTCGTCGAGACCACGCCGCTCTCGAAGCCCATCGACGTTGACGGGACGAAGTTCACCGAGGCCGTGTCGACCATCACGTGGACCGGCGGGCGGATCGAACCGGGTGAGTTCCAGCAGTTCGTGGTCGACGCGGGCCCGATCCCCGACGTGACCTCGCTCGAGTTCAAGGCGGTCCAGACCTACGCCGACGGCCAGGTCGTCCGGTGGATCGAGCCGACGCCGGCGAACGGCGAGGAGCCCGAGTACCCCGCGCCGGTCGTCGAGGTCAGTGCCGGTGAGCCGACCCCGAGCTCGTCGCCGAGCGACGGCACGAAGACGCTCGCCATCGCAAGCCTCGCGATCAGCGTGCTCGCCGTCGCCCTCGGGGCGGGCGCCTTCATGGTGGGCCGCAAGCCGAAGGCCTGAGCGGTTCCGGTCCGAAGCCGACGGGTGCGCCGCCATCGGACCGACGAGCGGTTGTGGCCGGGGAGTTCTGCCCGGAGCCCCGGCCACACCACCCCTCGGAACGCAGGCCCTAGTGGTGCACGACCGCCCACGCCAGGGCGAACGCGGTGCCGTTGACGCCCGCGTGCAGCACGAACGGTGCGACCAGGCTGCGTGATCGGATCCGCAACCAGCAGAACACGAGGCCGGCCGCGGTCATGGCCACCACCATGCCGACGACGAGCGCGGTGAGGCCGAGCGCGGACACATGGTCGGTGACGTCGTTCCCAGGCGCCGACGAGATGGTCGGCGCGATGTGCCAGAGCCCGAACGCGATCGACGACCCGACGGCGGCGCGCCACGGCGACGTGCGGCGCGCCATCAGCGCGAGCAGCACGCCTCGGAACACCACTTCTTCGAGGAGTGCGGTGCCGAGCGGGATGACGATGAGCACGGTGCGCACCATGGTGCCGAGCCCGACATCGGCGCGGTCGTCACGCAGCAGGCCGCGGGTGGCCGGCACGATCGCAACGAAGGTGAGCACCGCCGCGACCGGCAGCCACGCCATGAGGCCGAACCGCAGCCCGCGTCCCGCCTCCGACCGTTCGACGCCGAGTTCGCGCGTCGAGAGCCCGAGCCCGACCGCGGCGACGAGGATCGCCGCGCCCAGCACGGCGTTCACCCACGGATGCAGCCAGTGCGGCAACCACAACGATCGGCCCGCGCCGAAGCACGCGAGTGCGACCACGATCGCGACGGGCGCCGCCCACGGCCGGCGCCCGAGGGCCGTGCTCACCCGCCCGGCTGGGGCGGGAACGCCGCAATGCGCTTCGACAGGGCCACGGTGTCGGCCCGGGTCCAGCCCTCGGGTGCGGCCACCGCGGCCCACGCCTCGGGCCAGGCGCCGTTGTAGTTGTGACCGTGTCCCGGCGGGGTCGAGAACCCGGCGATGAGGTCGGCCGAGGTCTGACCCCAGGTGACGATCGGGAACCAGTGGGCCCGGGTCGGCACGTCGGGACCCCGACGACCCTGCAGCCATGTCGGCACGGAGTACGCGGAACTCCAGTTCCACCACCCGACCGGGTCGGACGCGTGCTGCTGGTAGACGACGGGCTGGCCGGTCACGTCGAGCAGGGTCGCCCGACCGTTCGTGAACACCACCTGCTCCCCGTCACCGATGCGCGGGCGCCAGGTCGGCGATCCCGCGTCGCGGTCGAGGACGAGCGGGGTCCGGATCGGGTTCGACCAGGTCGGCCCGACCCAGAGTGCGCCGTCCGCGCCGCGCACGACGTTGCGCACGCTGCGCTGTGGGGTGCTCGCGTCGAACGCGTGCTCCGAGCCGAACGACCCGAGGCTCTCGCCGTACACGAACAACTGCGGGCGGGTGGCCGCGGGCTCCTCGAGCCAGCGTGCGTGGACCGCGTCGTAGAGCGCGCGACCGGCCTGCGACGCTTTGTCGAGGTCGACGAGGAACGAGATCCACGACGGCAGGTACGAGTACTGGATGCCGACGATCGCCGTGTCGCCCGCGTTGAGCGCCTCGACCGATCGGGCCGAGCGCGGGTTGATCCACCCCGTGCCGGTCGTCGTGGCGACGACGAGCACACGACGCTGGAACGCGCCGGTGCGCTCGAGTTCGCGAACCGCGAGGCGCGCCCGCGCCTCCGGGGAGTCGGCGGACTGCAGCCCCGCGTACACGCGGATCGGCTGCTGGACCGGGGTGCCGGGGGCGACGAGGGTCTCGAGCTGGTCGGGCGTGGTGATGCCGCCGGTGAACGTGCGGCCCTGGAAGCCCAGCGAGTCCCACGGCACGAGGGAATCCGGACCGCCGGACGCCAGCGGCGTCGTCGGCCGCTCGATGCCGGGCTCGGTCGAGTCGTCGACAGTGCTGTACGCGGAGTTCGCCGCGCTCACGAGGTTCTCGAACACGTAGTCCTGGCCGACCTGTCCGATGAAGCCCGCCGTGAAGATGATGGTCGTCGCGAACGCGAGCCAGGCCGGGAACACCGCGGTGAGCCCGCGGTGGATCGCGACCGCCCCCTGCCCGACGAGACGGCCGATCGTCACGAACACGAGCAGCAGGATCGCGCCGACGATGAGGACGGGGATGTAGTCGCTGCGCTGGACGAGCGGCATGTTCACGAGCAGGCGCTGGTCGTTCTGCCAGTTCGACCAGACCACCGCGCCGACGAGGATGACGACGGCCCACGCGACCCACCCGAGCCGGCGGCCCAGCCGCGTGTCGAGGGCGGGCAATCCTGCCGCGCCGCGGACCCAACTCAGGATCACGGCGAGCGAGGCGCCGATCGCGTAGCCGATCGCGGTGCACGCGCCGCAGAGCAGCGCCTGCACGGCCCAGGCCCGCGGCAGGAGGGTCGGGTTGAGCGACTCCCAGAAGAAGAGGACCGCCACGAGCACCCCGAGGAGGCGCGGCCGCATGCGCAGGCGATCGCGCAGCCGGATGTGCACCTCGGGTGTCGTCACCTGGATCGCCGTCAACATGCCCCCACCCCTCGGTCCGCGTCGTGCAGGAGGCTAGTGACCGGCCTCGTCGTCGGGCGCGACCTCCTCGACGTGCGAGTCCACCCCGCTGTCGGCCTCGGCCGCCGCCTCGATGAGGGCGCGCAGTTCGAGGTCGAGGCGTTCGG
>JBJTWK010000059.1:0-8791 GCA_046081705.1 Actinomycetes bacterium
CCCGTGCCGCGCAGGTCGCGGCGTCACCCACCGCGCTCGCGGCGAGCCACTCCTGCGGGAACAGTCCTGCGATGTGCTCGAGCTCGGCGACCGTCGCCTTCGCGTCGATCGCACCCCCGACCCCGGCGACGACCTCATCGGCCCGGAATCGATCGAGCACCGCGGGGTCCCAGCCGTTGACGCCCACCAGCAGGTCGCCGTACGCCTGGCAGTAGGTGGCGAGACGCCCGACCATCGCCCGGAGTCGCCGCTCCTCGGTGAGGTCGCACCCGACCGCCAGCACCGACCACACCCGCACCGCCGCCGGATCGCGGCCCGCCTCCTCGGCACCCCGCCGGATGGCGGTCACACAGCGCTCGAGCGCGTCGTCGGAGAAGAACGTGTGGAGGATGACGCCGTCCATCACCCGTCCGCCGAACGTCATCGCCCGCGGCCCGAGTGCGGCCATGAGGATCGGGATGTCCTCGTCGAACGTCGGGTCCAACCCCAGGTACGGGAACGCACCCGCGGGACCGTCGTGTCCGAACACCATCTCGCCGCACCACAGCCGGCGCATGAGACCGACGAAGTCCTCGAGTTGGGCGAACGTGACGCGGGGTGCACCGATCGCGTCGAAGAGGAAGTCGAAGCCCCGGCCGAGTCCAAGCGCGAAACGACCACCCGAGAGGCGGTGCACCGTCGCACCCCAGGTCGCAGTGACGAGCGGGTGCCGGGTGTTGTGGTTCGTCACACCCGTCGCGATGCCGAGCGTCGAGGTCACCGCGGCCGCCGCGCCCGTGAGCGCCGCCGCCTCCTTGACGTTGAAGCGTTCCGACACGAAGCAGGAGCCGAGCCCGAGCCGCTCCGCGTCGCGACACTCGTCGAGCAGATCACCGGGGGTCTCGGTGTGCCCGGCGAGGCCGTAGAAGCCGAGTTCGGGGAGCGGCGCGGGGGTCGGCACGGGCTCGTCACCTCATGGTCGGGGGTGGACGCGCACGGTAGCGTCCACGGCACGGGAGGTGGCGCAGTCCGGTAGCGCACGACCTTTGGGTGGTCGAGGCCGCGGGTTCGAATCCCGCTCTCCCGACGAGGTGCGGTGTCCGCGTCGCGCCGCGGACGATCAGGCGCCTGGGATCCCCTGGGGCGCCGCCGGCGGCGTGACGTCGGACGCGGTCGACGCCCGGAACGAGGTCGCCTCGATGCCGGACGAATCGCGGGTGTCGCCGGCCACCGCCCGGAGCAGGAACCCGGTCTCCGCGTCCAAGCACACGGTGACGTCCCCGGATCGCCCGAGCACCTCGGCCGAGATCGTTGCGCACGCAGCGGGCCGTCCGGCGATCGTGTCGCTCGACGTCGACGTGCGCACCGGGCCGAACGCGGGCGACGCGCTGCGGAGTCCGTCGAACAGGGCTGCGTACGTGCCGAAGAACGACGCCACGATCGTCCCGGCGAGGTCGACCTCCCCCGGCAACTCGAAGCACGCGGCGTCCGCACCGCGACCCGAGCAGGTGATCGACCGGCCGTCCTGTCGGTAGAACGCGTCGTTGCCGAACGAGAGGTAGGAGTCGCCCTCGAACTGGGCGATCGTGAACTCGCCGTCCTGTCCGCCGTTGCGGTAGGTCACCGCGACGTCCGCGTCCTCCGCCCGTGCGGCGAGGTCGCCGAACCCCCCGCCGCCCGACGCGGCCGCGCTCGTGGTCGTGGATCGCCCCGGGCGCTCCTGACCGTCCTTCGCCGAGGAACCCCCGCACGCGGCGAGCACGACGAGGGAGACGGACGCGATGGCGACGAAGCGGATCCTGCGCATGGGCGGACGGTACCGCCGCCACCGTCGGCGGCCCGGTCGGGCCGCGGTCGACGGCGGGCCCGTGACAACCGGGGACGCCTCCCGTAGCCTTTCCCCGTGGAGCTGCGCAGGAAGTGCATCGTCGTCCCATTCGTCGCGCTCGGCCTCCTCGGCGCGGGCGCCCCGGCGAGCGCCGGCGCCGCGGTGCCCGTGACCCGACCGGCCGATCCCGTCGTGCTCACCGGTGCCGACACACCGACCCTCGTGGGACGCATCCCGAGTCGGATCGTCGCCCTGCGGTGGACCGGTGCGGCCTGGCAGCGCCGGCACGTGCAGGTCGACGAGCGGGCCGTGGTGAACTTCGCGCAGATCTACGGGATCCTCAACGCGCCGACGACCGCGTTCTACGGCAGCCAACCGGGCCTCGTGGACGCGCTCGTCCACACGTCGGGCGCGACCTGGACGGGCAACGACCCCGACCGGAAGGTCGACGCCGACGACGAGATCGTGTTCATGGCCCGCGACGGGGGCGAGCGCGCGACCGGGGCCCCGCAACCTCCCGGGACCGCCGCCGGCTCGGGGGTCGAGGTCCGCATCACCGATCCCCTCGTCGCCGACAGCGAGTCGTACCTCTACCTCTTCGAGTGCGCCACGACCGGGATCCTGCCGGGCGGGGCGGGCCCGAGGTACGCGTCGTACACGTTCCGGCTCACATCGGGCGCCTACAAGACCACGTACTCCCGGTTCTCCGGTCCGAACCCCGAGGACACCCGGTTCCGCAGCGCGACCTACCAGCGCCACTTCGCCGACCGTTGGCTCAGCGATCAACTCACCATCGTGACGAACAAGGTGCTCTCGGCCGACCTGCTCGATCGCCAGAAGGCCCTCTTCGCTCCGAGCAACTGCGTGCGCTCGGAGGACACCTTCGATCAGACGAGCGGCTACGGCACGGCCGAGGGCGCGTTCATCGTGAACAAGAACGGACCGGTGCGGGCCATCCGGTCGTTCGTCGGCGCGAACAGCGGACCCAACACCCAACGGACCCACTTCCTGTACGACCGCCGCGAGGAGATCGTCACGGACCTGCGGGTCCACGCCATCCCGTCGATCATGGACCTCTTCGACTACTCGCCCGCGGCCCACGGCATGACCTACCGCAACTCCCTCAACCCGGCCGGGGTCACGCTCGACGGCACGCCGGACGCGATCGTGAACGGCGAACCGACCTGGGAGCAGTTGTCCGGCGGGCCGGGCACGATCACCCACGTGCACGACCTCACGACCTCGTTCCCGAGGACGGTCTCGACCTACCACCTCGACGACACGACGCCGGCCGACACCCAGTGCACCGGCGACGGCACCGCGGCGACCACGGGCCCGCACATCACCTCGAGCATCCCCTGCACCGACCCGGCGCTCGGCTGCTCCGGCACGTTGCGCGCCCGGCGCACGATCTTCTACGAGGCACCGGGGGGCGACGCGACGAGCGCCGCCGCGCACCGGGCCGCGGTCACGAGCCCGGTCATCGCCACCACCGACCCGTGGACCCCATGAGGTGAGCCCGCACCGCGACGGGCGGTAACGTCACGCCCCGTTCGCGGATGTAGCTCAATGGTAGAGCCCCAGCCTTCCAAGCTGGCCATGCGGGTTCGATTCCCGTCATCCGCTCCACCCGTCGGGCGCGCCGAGCCGCGACCTCAGCGGAACCACATCACCCCGTCGTCGACGTGGCTCCTCCGGAAGAGTCTCCGATCGTGCTGGTAGTCCTGCGGGTTGATCCACGGCTCGCGGTCCCCCTGCTTGGGCATGCGGTCCATGTACCGGTTCATGTACCCGGGGGTGAAGCCCTCGATCCACCGCCGCGCCGGCATCCGCTCGTCGCCCGGCCGCAGCCGCGGGGTGCACTCGGTCGCCCCGATCGACTCCATGTGGTTGAGGAGTCGGCACACGTACTCGCAGATGAGGTCGGTGCGCAGGGTCCAGGACGCGTTGATGTAACCGAACGAGGACGCGAGGTTCGGCACGCCGGAGTACGCGAGGCCCTTGTAGGTCCACGTGTCGGCGAAGTCGATGGGCGTGCCGTCGAGCGAGAACGCGACCTCGCCGAGGGTCACGAGATCGAGACCGGTCGCGGTGACGATGACGTCGGCGTCGAGGTGCTCACCGGACTCGAGTTCGATGCCCGTCTCCGTGAACGACGCGATGTGGTCGGTGACGACCGACGCCGTGCCTTCGCGGAGCGCGGCGAAGAGGTCGCCGTTCGTGACGAGGCACACGCGCTGGTCCCACGGACCGTACGACGGCGAGAAGTGGCGCTCGACGTCGAAGTCGGGGCCCAACTCCTTGCGCACCTTGCCGACGAGGTACTGCTTGACCTCGGCCGGCTTGGCCTGGGACCGCCGGTAGAAGATGCGCTGGAACATCGTGTTCTTGAACCGCGTGATGCGGTACGCCGTCATCGCCGGGAGCACCCGGCGGAGCCGGTTGGCGAGTCGATCGACGTCGGGTCGGGACACGACGTAGGTCGGGGATCGCTGGAGCATCGTCACGTGCGCGGCGCTGCGGGCGAGCTGCGGTACGAGCGTGATGGCCGTCGCCCCCGAGCCGATGACCACGACCCGCGCCCCCGTGAGGTCGAGGTCCTCGGGCCAGGCCTGTGGGTGGATGACCGTGCCACCGAAGCGCTCGCGCCCCGGGAACTCGGGTTGGTACCCACCCCGGTACGAGTAGTAACCGGAGCACATGAAGAGGTAGCCGCACGTGAGGGTGACCGGCTCCCCCGTGTCGGTGCGGCGGGCCGTGACGACCCAGTGCCGATCCTCGCCGGACCAGTCGGCGGTCTCGACGAGGTGTCCGAACCGGATGTGCTCGGTGATGTGGGACTCCCGCGCGGTGTCGCGCAGGTACTGGAGGATGGCCGGACCGTCGGCGATCGCCTTGTCGGCGATCCACGGTCGGAACTCGAACCCGAGCGTGTGCATGTCGGAGTCACTGCGGATGCCCGGGTAGCGGAACAGACTCCACGTACCGCCGAGATCGTCGCGTCCCTCGAGGATGGCGAAGGTCCGATGCGGGCTGCGGTGCTGGAGGTGCCATGCCGCGCCGATCCCGGAGATGCCGGCGCCGACGATGAGGACGTCGACGTGCTCGGTCGGGGCCGCACCGCTCATCGGGCCCAACGCGCCCCGTCGAGGTGGAGCGTGACCCCGAGCGGCGCCGGGTCCCCCGCGTCGTGGGCGACCTCGAACCGGTACGCACCGGCCGGGAGCACCCAGGAGTGCGTCGCGGTGTCCCGCAGCGCCAGCGCGCGCAGCGGTACGCGCACCGTGACCTCGGCCGCGGCGCCCGCCGCGAGCTCGACCCGGGCGAACCCGCCGAGGCGGCGTCGGGCCCGACCGGGGGCGTCCGGCCGGGTCACGTACACCTGCACGACGTCGGCCCCGTCGCGCGAGCCGGCGTTGAAGGTCGTGGCCCGCACGACGACCTCGTCGCCGTCGACCTCGGCCCGCTCGGCGGCGTGGTCGAAGTGCGTGTACGACAGGCCGAACCCGAACGGGTGCGCCGGACGCACGCCGCGGGCGTCGAGGTACCACTGCCCGTGCAACCCGTCGTAGGTGCACTCGGTCGCATCCACGTCGAAGGCGGGCAGGTCCGCCTCGTCGTCCGGCACGACGAACGGGAGTCGACCGCCCGGGTTGGCCGCACCGAGGAGCAGGTCCGCGATCGCGTGACCGCCCTCCATGCCGTTGTACCAGGACAGCAGGATCGCCGGGACGCCGGTGTCCCACTCGCTCGTCACGACGGCACTGCCGGCCACGAGCACGACGACCGTCCGCGGGTTCGCCGCGGCGACCGCCCGGACGAGGTTGACGTCCGAAGCCCGGAGCCGCAATGACGCCCGGTCACCGCCGACCGAGAACCGCACGGCGTCGGGCCGACGCGCGAGCTCGGACGGGACGTCGTGGTGGTGCTCGGCGACGTACCGCTCGAACGCCTCGACGAGTGCCGGATCGTCGGTCGCGGGCAGGAGGTGCCCGAGGTCGGCGTTGTCGCCCGAGCCCCCGATGAACTCGCCCTCGTCCTCCCGGTCGAACCCGACGACGACCACCGCCACGTCGGCCCGGGTCGCCGCGGCCACGCTGGCGGCGAGGTCGTCGGCCGGCGCTGACGTGACCTCGGCGTGCGCGAGCGCCGCTCGGAGCCCGGCCAGCGGCGTGACCACGCTCGGCGCCATGACGTCGCTCGATCCCCCGTCACCGAGGTTGCGCACGTCCGCGTAGCGCCCCAGTACGGCGACCCGACCCAGCTCGCCCGGGTCCAGTGGGAGGAGCGGCGCGCCGTCGACCGCCTCGTTCCGCAGCAGCACCGCGGCCTTGCGGGCCGCCTCGAGCGAGAGCGCCCTGTGCTCGTCGCACCCCAGCACGTCCACCGGCTCGTCCTCGAGCGCCCCGAGGCCGAACCGCAGCATCGTGGCCAGGGTCGCCGTGACGCGCGCGTCGATCTCCGCCACGGGCAGCGTGCCGGCCTCGACCGCGGCAACGACGGGCGCGTGCCGGATCATCCGGTAGGGCATCTCGACGTCGAGGCCCGCGGTCACGGAGCGCACGCCGTCGCGCAGACCGAAGATCCAGTCGGAGATCACGAACCCCTCGAAACCCCACTCGTCGCGCAGCACACCGGTGAGCAGCGCCTCGTTCTCGCCGCAGAAGGCGCCGTTGACCGAGTTGTAGGCGCTCATCACGCAGGCCACTCCCTCGTCGACGATCCGGAGGAAGTGCGGCAGGTACACCTCGTGCAGGTGCTCCTCGGCGCAGGTCACATCGACCTTGAACCGGGCGTTCTCCATGGAGTTGAGCGCGAAGTGCTTCACGGTCGCCATGACGCGCGTCTGGAGCCCGCGCGTGAGCGCCGCCCCCATCTCGCCCACGTGGTGCGGGTCCTCGCCGTAGGTCTCCTGCGCCCGGCCCCAGGCCGGATGACGGAGGAGGTTGACGCAGACCGCCCCCGTGAGGTCCGCGCCCGTCGCGCGCAGCTCCCGGCCAATCGCCCGGCCGACCCGCTCCTCGAGGTCGAGGTCGAACGACGCACCCCGCGCCATGCTCACCGGGAACGCGGTCGCCGGTCCGATCACGGCACCGCGGGGCCCGTCGCTGAAGTTGAACCCCGGGACGCCGAGCCGCTCGACGCGGGCACCGGGGAACGGTCGCTGGTGGTACCCGCCCTGCCCCATGTCCGTGAGCCCGGCCCAGAACGGCGATCCGCCGTCGAGGCAGTGGATGCGCTCGTCCACCGACATCTCGGCGACGAGCGCGGCCGCCTCCGCACGCGGGTCCGCCCCGTCGGCCACCCGTCGCCGTGCCGCCTCGTACGCCGTACTCATGTCCGCTGCGCCTCCGGTCCGTGTCATCGCGGGCCCCACCGTACGCGCGCTCCACCCGTCGGCACCCGGTCGTCCCCCGGAGGTCCGCGGCCGCGGTCGCACCGGCTCCGGCCGCCCTGCCCTACCGTTCGCCCCGTGGAGCCGACCCCGACGAGCGTGGCGCCCGACGCGGCCCCGAGGGCGACGATCGCCGGACGCCACCGTCACCTCCCGTACCGCCCGGCCCTCGACGGGCTGCGCGCGGTCGCCGTACTCGCCGTGGTGCTCTACCACTTCGATCCGGAGGTGGTCACCGGCGGCCTGCTCGGCGTATCGGTGTTCTTCACCCTGAGCGGCTTCCTCATCGTGACCCTGCTGCTGCGCGAACGGGAGACCACCGGCTCGGTCGATCTCGGCGCATTCTGGGCCCGCCGGATCCGCCGCCTCGCCCCGGCCGCGCTCGTCACGACGACCGTGGTGATCCTGCTCGCCGGCGGGGGCGCGTGGGGCTGGCGCAACGCCATGGTCTGGACCGACCCGGTGGCCGCGGCGTGGAGCGTCATGAACTGGCACCAGATCGGGTACGGGCCGGGCGTCGGCCTGCGCATCGTCCACCCGCTGTCGCCGTACTGGTCGCTCGCGGTCGAGGAGCAGTTCTACCTCGTGGTCGGCATCGTCCTGCTCGGCGTGCGTCGCGTCGCGCGGCCCGCGGTCGTGATGCTCTGGATCACCGGGGCCGTGTGGATCGTGGGCGCCGGGGTCGCCCGCTTCGCGGACCTCTCCCCGACCATGGCCGAGTGGGGCACGCAGGTGCGAGCACCCGAGATCGCCGCGGGGTGCGTGCTGGCCTGCACGCTCATCGTCACGGGGCGGGAGGTGCGGGGCCGGACCGCCGACCTCGTCGGCTGGGCCGCGTTCGCCGGACTCGTCGCGCTCTTCGCGTTCGCGTCCAAGTCGCAGTGGTGGCTCTTCCACGGTGGCTTCGCGCTCGTGTCGATCGTGAGCACCGGCGTGCTCGTCGGCCTCCTCGCCGACGGTTCGCTCGCCCGCGTCCTTGCGTGGCGGCCGCTCGTCGCACTCGGCACGATCTCGTATGCGCTGTACTTGGTGCACTGGCCGGTACGGCTCGCGCTCGTCCCGGAGCGCACCGGCGGCCTCGACGGCGCGCCGCTCACCCTCGTGCGGCTCGGGGTCGCCCTCGCGCTCGCCGTCGCACTGCACCTCACCGTCGAGCGGCCGTTCATGCGGGGATTCCCGGCCCGACCGCCGGTCGTCCTCGCCACGTGGCTGCTCGCCTCCGCCGCCGTCACCCTGCTCGCGTACGGTCTTCTGGCCTGACGGACGCCGGTAGAGTCAGCGGCGTGGATCTCTCGGAACGGGGCACCGCGACGGCACGACATCCTTGGGAGGTCGTGCGCGCCGAGTTCTTCCGGGACCTCATCGCGAGCCGGGTGGATCTCCCGAAGGTCCGCGACGTCGTGGACGTGGGCGCCGGCGACGGCTGGTTCGCCCAGGAGCTCGTCCCGATGCTCGACGACGCGGCTCGGGTCACCTGCTGGGACATCAACTACTCCGCCGACGACCTCGTCGCCGACCTCCCGACCGGGGTGCTGCGCACGGCCACCCGCCCGTCGTCCCGCGCCGAGCTCGTGACCCTCCTCGACGTC
>JBJTWK010000060.1:0-24450 GCA_046081705.1 Actinomycetes bacterium
GATCACCACGTCGACCTCGTCGGTGGCGAGGCTGAGGATGCGTTCCTTGATCTCGTCGGTGATGTGCGGGATCACCTGGACCGTCTGGCCGAGGTAGTCGCCCCGGCGCTCCTTGGCGAGCACCGACTGGTAGATCGAGCCGGTCGTGGCGTTCGAGCGGCGGTTGAGCGGCTCGTCGATGAACCGCTCGTAGTGCCCGAGGTCGAGGTCGGTCTCACCACCGTCGTCGGTGACGAACACCTCGCCGTGCTGGAACGGGTTCATCGTCCCCGGGTCGACGTTGATGTAGGGATCGAGCTTCTGCATCGTCACGCGCAGCCCGCGCGCCTTGAGCAGCCGTCCGAGCGACGACGCAGTGAGCCCCTTGCCGAGACTCGATGCGACACCACCGGTCACGAAGATGTGCTTCGCCAACCCAGAACCCTCCAGAACCCGAATCCGCCTCGGCCTCGTGCATCGCGCACCGGAGCATCCGATCGGATTCCGATGAGCTCCGCCCGGGGCCCTCGGGATTGCAACGGTACCATCTGCGGGTCCGGGGGTCGCGCTTGGGTGGGCAGGTTTCGGGCACCGCTCACGTGGGTCCTCCGGCCGAATCCACTCCCCCACCACGCGACACACGCCGTGGCACGACCCCAACCGAGGACCACACCGTGAGCAGGACGCCGAGCACGCGAACCGGGGCCTGGGGACGCACCCAGGCGCTCGACGCGACGATGCTCGGGCTGCTTGCGATCCTGCTCCGGTTGCCCGCGTTCCTCGCCGACACGGCGCTCCACTTCGACGACGGCACCTACGGACTGTCGGCGGTGGCGATGCGTTCGGGGAACGCACCGTTCATCTCCGTGTACTCGTCCCAGGGCCCGGTGTTCCTGCCCCTGCTCCACGTGTTCGACGTCCTCGGGTTCGAGCGCATGGACTCGCCCCGGGTGCTCCCGGTCCTCGCCGGGGCCGCGATCGCCATCGGGGTGTACCGGATCGCCTCGATGCTCACGGACCGGGGCGGTGCGCTGCTCGCGGGCGGCCTCGCCGCTGCGAGCGGGGTCGTGCTCTGGACCACCGCGCCGATCACCTCCGATGGCGTCGCCCTGACCTTCGCCGTGTGGGCGGTGGCCGAGGCGCTCAACCACCGCTCCCGCCCCGCCACCCACCGGGCCGTGGTCGTGGCGATCCTCATCGGGGCCGCGGTCGGGACCAAGAGCCTGCTCTCGGGTCCGGCGATCCTCGTGGCCTGGCTCATCGTCGCCGGGAGTCGGCGCTGGCGAGACACCGTGGTCGTCCCCCTCGTCGCGGCCGCCTTCGCCCTCGCCTCGGCCGTCCCCTGGGGCGTCCGGGCCGTCTACGAGCAGTCGATCGCCTACCACAGCACCGTCGAGGGCCGCCACGACGTGCTGGCCAACTGGCACAAGGCCATGTCGACCCTCGGGCGGCGGGACCTCACCCTCCTCGTGCTCGCCGCCGCCGCAGTCGTCGCCGCGATCGCTGCGTGGCTGCGCCGGGACCGGACCGCCCCGTCCGCCCCGCCGACGCCACTCCTCGACCGATGGTTCGGAGGCGATCGGTTCCTGTGGTGGTGGCTGCTCGCGTGCTTCGTCACGTTGGCGATCGACCCCGCGATGTGGCGCAACCACGTCAACATCCTCGCCCCGCCGCTCGTCCTCCTCGTCGCGTGCCACCGCCCGTCGTGGCGCGTCGTGGCCGTCGTGCTCGCGGTCACGGTGCCGCTGCAGATGGTCTCGCTGCGCGCGCTGTACCGCCCGGAGCCCTACCGGGGCCCGGCGGCGGTCGCGCTCCGGGCGGCACGCGACATCCCGCTGCGATCCTGGGCGCTCACCGACACGGGCGGGTACGTGTGGCGGGCGGGTCGGGCCACGGCGCCGTGGTACGTCGACCCGTCGATCCTGCGCATCGAGACCCCGGTGGACTCCATCCGCATCACGAGCGCGTCGATCGCCCGGGTCGCGAGCCGCCCGCGGGTCTGTCTCGTGCTCATCACCTCGCCCGTGCGCTGGGGATCGTTCGCCGACCTCCCGGGTCGCCTCGCGGAGCGGGGCTACCGCAAGGTCGCGTCGCTCGGTCCCGGCACGCTCGGCGTCTACCGCCGGACCTGCCGGAGCCCCCGCTGACCGCTCGCGCCCGTCAGCTCCGGCGTCCCAACCCGTCGAGCCAGCGCAACGGCGGCACCCGCTCGATCACCCGGCTGTAGGAGACGAACTCCGA
The DNA here is from genome assembly GCA_046081705.1 of Actinomycetes bacterium. Lineage (GTDB taxonomy): Bacteria > Actinomycetota > Acidimicrobiia > IMCC26256 > IMCC26256 > IMCC26256. Next base: position 2,221 of record JBJTWK010000060.1, read on the forward strand.
GGCGAGGTTGAGCACGACGAGCGCCACGAGCACCGCCGTCCGGGCACCCCGCCCGAGGGTGAAGACGGCCATGAGGCCGAGCACCCCACCGAGGAGGTTCGCACCCGTGTCGCCGAGCATCGACCGCTCGCGGAGGTCGTCCGGCAGGACCCCGGCGGCCGCCCCCATGACCGGGGCCACTGCGACCCCGACGGGGCCGGTGCCGGCGACGACCGCGAGGGGCACGTAGGCGATGAGCGCGCACTTCAGGACGCGCCCGGGTGCCCGATCGAGGAGGTTGCCGAGGTTCGCGGCGAGCGCGATGAGCACCGCGTCGGCGAGCAGCCGCTTCCCGGTCACGAAACCGGGCTGTGCCGCGAGCACGAACGCGATCGCCGCGCCGCCGGCCAACTTGAGCATCCCGGTCGTGACCCGACCCTCGCGCAGCGCCCGCAGGTGCCCGCGGAAGCCACGGTCCTCCCCACCGAGCACGTCGTCGATGAAGCCGAGGAGCGCGAACCCGAAGACCGCGAAGAGCACGAGCGTTCGGGCCGGGTTCACCCCGGGCTCGATCCCGAGACCGAACGCCCCGAGGATCGACCGGCCCGCCTCGACGATGAGGACGGCGGCCACCACCACGAGTCCCGACGCGGTGGCGAGGCGGATCCCCCGGTAGTTGGTGCGCTCGAGCACCGGCGACTCACGCAACTCCGGCGCGCTCACGGTCACGAGCCGCGCCGCGAGGAATCCGAGGGCGAGGGCGAGGAGGAGGATCACGCGTCCCGCATCCTCACGCGGCCGAGGCGTCCGGGCGCGGACCGCTGGGCGGTCGGGGGCGCAGGCGCACCCGGGCCCCGAGGAGGCGGATGCCGATCAGGTAGCAACCGCCGCCCACCGCGGCGAGCGCCCCGACGACGAGGAACGACTCGATGCGCCCGGCCGGATCGAGGGCCCGTGCGGCGAGCCAGACGGCGGTCCCCACCAGAACGGCGACCCCGAGGCTCCGGAGCACGCCGACCGGCACGATCGGATGGCCCAGGCGGCGACGCAGGGCCACCCCGAGGGCGGTCGCCGAGATGATCGAGGCGACGGTGTTGCCGAGGCCGAGGACCGCGACCCGACCGGCGCCCTCGGTGTGCGGGGCCACGAGCAGCATGGCGATCCCGGTGAGGCACGCGGCCCCGAGGGCGAGGGTGGCGGGCAGGCGACTCTCGTCGAGCGCGTAGAAGGACCGGGCGAAGAGGAAGAAGGCTGCGTACGGCAGGAGTCCGACGGCGAGCGTCGCGACCGCGACCGCGAGCAGGTGCACCCCCCGGGGTGTCGCGGCGTTGCCGAACGCCACCGCCCGCATCCCCGGTTCGGCGAGGGCCACCATGCCGGCCGTCATCGGGAGCAGGAGCATCGCCATCGCGTCGAACGCCCAGCGCACGGATCCCGCGAACCCGGCCCACGCGCTGCGTGCCGCGTCCTGGGCGAGCTCCGGCAGCACCGTGGTGTGGACGGGCGCGGCGAGTACGGCGTAGGGGGCCGTGAAGAACACGAACGCGACCTGGTAGGCGACGGTCCCGCCCCGCACCGCGTTGCCGATGATGATGCACACCCCGAGCAGGAGCCCGAACGCTGCGTGCTGGAGGATCGCCCAGCCCGAGAGTCGGAGCAGGCGCCCGACCGCCGGATCCCCCCGGGGGATGTGGATCCGGGGCCGTATGCCGGTGCGCAACATGGCGACGACCGGCATCGCGACGAACGCCGCGACCCCGAGCGTGGCGGTGAGTGCCAGACACAGCCGGGCCGCGGGGCTCAGGTCGAGGCCGGGACGGCCCGGTCCGACGATCCCCCGGAACACGAGCATCCCCGTGACGACCACGACGGTGAGGGCGATCGGAGCGAGCGCGGGCACGATGAACCGGCGCTGCGCGTGGAGCACGGCGACCGCGACCGCACCGAACGCGTAGAGCAGGATCTGCGGGAGCATGAACCGCAGCAGGAAGGTCGAGAGTTCCTGCTGCTGGGCCGCGACCGCCGGTGCCGCGACGCCCGAGGCGAGGAGGCGGGCGATCGAGCCGGCGAAGATCTCCCCGAGGATGACGAGCACCCCGAGGACGACGAGCGCGAGGCCGAGGAGGCCGCCGGCCAGGCGTTCCACCTCGGCCCGATCCTGTCCGGCGAACAGGTTCGTGAAGGTCGGGACGAGCACCGCCGAGAGCGCGCCCGCCGCGAGCAGCTCGAAGATGACGTTCGAGACCGAGTTCGACGACGAGTAGGTGTTGCCGAGGTAGGTGGTGCCGAGGACTGCGGCGATCGTGAGGATGCGGACGAAGCCGATGCCGCGCGAGAGGGCGACGGCGGCACCCATCCCGGCGGCGGCCCGCCCGGTCCCGGGGCGGCGGCCGTCGAACTCGTCGGCCGCGGGATCGCCCTCCGTCACGGCGCCCACCATGCGGGCAGCGGCGCCTCGGCGCCCGCCCCGAAGCCGTACCGCCCGCTCACGTCGCGACCGAGATCGGCGGTCGAGAGCACCGCAGCGATCCGACCGTCGACGAGATCGAGGTCGTCGACGGTCGAGAGCCGGCCGCGCAGCCTCTCGTCGTCGCGCACCCCCGCGAGCACGAGCCCGCGCTCGGGCACGCCGTCGGCGTCGCGGTGATCCTCGGCCGCGGTCGTCTCGACCCCGGCCGCCGCGAGCGCACCAGCGCGCGAGGCCGTGCGGGCGGCCTGCTCCGTGGCCGGGGCGGCGTCGGGCCGAACCACGTACACCGAGCGTGCGCCGGCCCCGGGCCAGGCCGCGGGGAACGCGGGCGCGCTCTCGGGCACGTCCCCGATCCCGCGGTAGGCGACGAACCCGGCGTCGTCGAGCCGGGCGAGCACGTCGTCGGCCGGATCCTCGGCCACGCCCGCCGCGATCCGGCGCGCCAGCACCTCCCACGCCGCGGCGCGCACGCGCCGCGGTCCGCGGGCCTCGACCCGGGTGGCCGTCCGCAGCGCCTCGGTCCGGGCGTCGTCCGCCCATGCGGCCGTGATGTTGAGCACGCCGCCGACGGGCGACCCAGCGGTCCGGGTCAGGGCCACGAGGTCCTCGATCGCGGCACCGTCCACGCCCGGCTCGACGAGGATCGCGACCGAGACGCCGGTGAGTCGACCGGTGACCGCGAACGGACTGCTCGCGTCGATCGTCGCGTTGCGTTGCCCGAGCTCGGTGCGCAGCGCCGCGTTCTCGGCCTGACGCGTCTCGGCGTTCCGCTCCACCTGATCGATGCGGTTCCGCAGTGAGCTCACGATGGCCCGGTCGACGACCGTGGAACCGACGACGACCCCGAGCGCGAGCGCGAGGAAGACGGCGACGATCGAGACGACGTGGAAGCGGAAGTTGATCATGCGGTGGGCTCAGTTCCGATCCGGCGCTCAGAGCGCCCCGAAGACGGAGTACCAGAGGTCGCGTACCGAGAGGGTGATCCCCCGCAGGAACACGTGGATCGGCTCGGAGACGACCGAGACCGTGATCATCGCCACGAGCGCCGCTCCGATCACCATCAGGAGGTCGCGTCGCCGGACCCGACCCTCGTAGAGCCGGTTCACCCCCTTGGCATCGACGAGCACCGGGCCGAGCCGGAGCCGGGTCAGGAAGGTCGACGACATGCCGGGCCGGCCCTTGTCGAGGAACTCGACCATGGTGGCGTGGGTGCCCACGGCGACGATGAGCGTCGCGCCCGCCTCGAACGCGAGCAGCATCGCGACGTCCTCGCTCGTGCCGTCGATCACGAACTCGTGGTACGGCACGCCCCACATCTCGAGGTTCTCCCGGCCCGGCGCCCGTCCGTCCCGGTGGACGTGGTGCACGAGGTCGGCCCCGACCCCGAGCGCCCGCTCCGAGACGGAGTCGAAGTCGCCGATGATGACGTCGGGGGTGAAGCCCTCCTCGAGGAGCGCGTCGGCCCCGCCGTCGACGGCGATGAGCGCCGGTCGGTACTCCTTGATGTAGGCCTTGAGCGCGTGGAGGTCGTCCTTGTAGTCGTGCCCGCGCACGACGACGAGCGCGTGGCGACCCTTCATGTCGACCCGGAGCGGCGGCAGCGTCACCGGTTCGAAGGTGAGGTCGGCCTCGCGTCGGATGTACTCGAGCGTGTTCTCGGCGAAGCGCTGGAGCTCCTCGCCGATGTTGACGCGGGCCTCCTCCATCTCGGCCTCGACGCCGTCGATCGTGAGCGGGGTCCCCACCGCGATGCGGTCCGGGCCGTGGAACACCTCGCCGCCCGCGACCCGGAGGGTGTCGCCCTCGGCCACCACCTCGAGGAGCGCACGGTCGACACCGTCGACGATGGGCACCCCGGCGCGCAGCAGCCGGATGGGTCCGACGTTGGGGTAGCGCCCGGAGATCGAGGTGCCCGCGTTCACGACGGCGGCCACCCCGGCCGCGATGAGGCTCTCGGCCGCGACCCGATCGATGTCGGTGTGGTCGATGACCGCGATCTCCCCCGGGCGGAGCCGCTTCGCGAGGTCCTTGGTCCGCCGGTCGACCCGACAGGACCCCGTGACCCGCGCCTCGGAACCGATCACGGCGCTCACCCGCGACCCCCGCCGGTCCGGGCCCGACGCCCGCCCGTCGGCGCCGTGGCGCCCAGGAGTTCGGCGGCGTGGCGTCGTGCGTGCTCGGACTCCCCCACGCCGGCGAGCATACGGGAGAGCTCGGTGATGCGATCGTCGCCCGACACCACCTCGGCCATCGCGACCGTTCGATCCTGGACCGACCGTTTCGTCACCACGATGTGGGTGTCGGCATGGGCTGCGACCTGCGCGAGGTGGGTCACGCAGATCACGTCCCCGGTGGCGGCGAGCGCCTTGAGCTCACGCCCCACCGCAGTGCCGGCCTCCCCGCCGATTCCGGCGTCGACCTCGTCGAAGACGAGGACCGGCACGCCCTCGCCCCCGACCCCGGCGGCGTGCAGCGCCACCCGGACCGCGAGCATGGCGCGGGCCAACTCGCCCCCGGACGCCGAGCGGGCGAGCGGACGGAAGGGCTCACCCGCGTTCGCCGCGAGGAGGAACGCGACCCGATCCGCGCCGTCGTCCGTGTCGGGGCCGGGCTCGACCGACACCTGCAGGCGAGCCGCCGGCATCGCGAGGCGGACGAGGCGTTCGGCCACCGCCGCGGCGAGGGCGTCGGCGGCGGACCGGCGCGCGGCACCGAGGCGTTCGGCGGCGGCGCGCACGGCGTCCTCCGCCTGCGCACGTTCGGTCTCGAGCGCCGCGGCCCGGGCCTCGTGGGAGGTGAGTTCGTCGCGGCGGTTCCGGGTCTCCTCGAGGAAGCCGAGCATCTCGGCGCAGGTCGCGCCGTACTTGCGACCCAACTCGCGCAGGAGGCGCCGGCGCTCCTGCACCGCGGCGAGCCGCTGGGGATCGACGACGACGCCGTCCCGGGCGTCGCGCAGGTCGTGCGCCGCCTCCTGGATCTCGGCCTGCAGCCCGCGGAGCCGGGCCTCGTGGCCGTCGAGTCCGACCCGGCCCGTGAGCGCGCCCGCGGCGGTCCCGGCCGCGTCGACGGCCGGGCCCATGAGGGTGCTGTACGCGGTGGCGAGCGCGTCGCGGAGCGCGTCGGCGTCCGCGAGCCGGGCCTCCTCGTCGGCGAGCGCGTCGAGTTCGTCGGGATCCGAGAGTCCGGCCGCCTCGAGCTCCTCGATCTGGAACGCGATGAGGTCGAGCTCACGCGCCCGGGCGCGTTCGTCCCCACCCATCGTCCCCAGGGCCTCGTCGATGCGGCGGACCTCGGCCCGCGCCGCGCGGTACTCGGCCAGCGCCCCGAGCGCGGGCGCGCCGGCGAACGCATCGAGCAGCGCGGTCTGGACCGCGGGTTCGAGCAGCCCCTGGTGCGCGTGCTGACCGTGGATGTCGAGGAGCCGGGCCGAGGCCTCCGCGAGTTCGGCGACCGTCGCGAGCCGACCGTCGACGTACGCGCGGCTGCGGCCGTCGACGGGGATGACCCGGGCCAGGACGGTGTCCTCCCCGGTACGGGGGTCGAGGAACCGGCCCTCGACTCGGGCCTCGGTCGCCCCGGAGCGTACCGACCCCGCATCGGCCCGGGCCCCGCCCAGGAGCGCGAGCGCCGTCATCACGAGGGTCTTGCCCGCGCCGGTCTCCCCCGTCACGACCGTGAGCCCCGGCGCGAACACGACCGAGAGCTCCTCGATGATCCCGAGGTCGCTGACCCGCAGCTCGAGGAGCGAGGCCGCACTCACCGGTCGGACAGCCCGAACTTGGCCTTGAGCACCTGGTGGAAGTCGCGCGGTCCGAGCGTGGCGATGCGGGCCGGGCGCGCCGCCCCGGTGCACCGCACGCTCGCCCCCTCGTCGAGGTCCCCGATCTCGCGACCGTCGATCGTGAGCACGACCGACCGGGCGTTCACCACGTCGAAGCGGATCTCCTCGGCCGGATCGAGCACGAGCGCCCGATCGAAGAGCATGTGCGGCGACACCGGCGTGAGCACCATGCAGTCGTGGCGGGGCGACACGATGGGCCCACGGGCCGAGAAGGAGTAGGCGGTGGATCCCGTGGGGGTGGCCACGATGACGCCGTCGGCGGCGTAGGTCGTGAACGCGGTGCCGTTGATGCTGACGTCGAGCCGAACGACGCGGCCGGGTCGCCCCTTCTCCAGGACGGCCTCGTTGAGGGCCTTCCACTCCCCCGCACAGGGCGCACCCTCGACCACGACCGACAGCATCATGCGTTCGATCACCGTGTAGTCGCCGGCCACCACGCGGTCGAGGGCCGCGTCGAGCCCGGCCGGTTCGACCTCGGTGAGGTAGCCGAGCTGCCCGACGTTGACCCCGAGGACCGCCACCCCCGCATCGGCGACGAGGTCCACGGTACGCAGCATGGTGCCGTCCCCACCGAGCGACAGGACGAGATCGAGGCCCGCGGCGAACTCACCGGCGCCGACGTGGTGGTCCGTGAGCGCGGGGGCGTCGGCGGCGATGACGCGCACGGTCGCACCGAGTGAACGCAGGCGATCGGCGGCGCGGGCGGCGAGGGCCTGGGCCGCGTCGCGATGCGGGTGCGGGACGAGGCCGACGATCACGCGTGGACCCCCTCGACGACCCGGTCGAGCGTCGCGACCTTGACGGCCGGCGGGCCGTGGACGACGTGGGCGAGGAACTCGACGTTGCCGTCGGCGCCGCGCAGGGGCGACGCGACGACGTCGCGGACCCCGAGCCCCGAGCGATCGAGCCCGGCGACCACCTCGTCGAGCACCGCACGGTGGACCGCCGGGTCGCGGACGATGCCGCCCTTGCCGATGCGCTCGCGTCCCGCCTCGAACTGGGGCTTCACGAGCAGGACGAGATCGGCCGTCCCGGTGGTGAGTGCGGCGAGCGCCGGCGCGACCGTGACGAGGGAGATGAAGGACAGGTCGGCGACGAGGAGGTCGACCGCGCCACCGATCGCATCGGGCGCGAGCGTCCGGATGTTCACCCGTTCGAGGACGGTGACGCGGTCGTCGGTGCGCAGCGACCACGCGAGCTGACCCCGCCCGACGTCGACCGCGACGACACCCGCGGCCCCGCGCTGGAGCAGGCAATCGGTGAACCCTCCCGTCGAGGCGCCCGCGTCGAGCGCCCGCCGACCCGTCACCGCGATCCCGAACGCGTCGAGCGCGGCGTCGAGCTTCTCACCGCCGCGCGAGACGAACCGGGCGGGCGGGGCATCGACCGCGATCGCCTCGTCGGCCCCGACCTGGCGCGAGGCCGTGCGGGCGGGGGCGCCACCCACGGTCACGTGGTCCGCCTCGATGAGCTCGGCCGCCCGCGTCCGGCTCGGCGCGAGCCCACGCCGGACGAGTTCGACGTCGAGGCGACGGCGCATGCGGACCGGGGCGGCGATCGTCGTTACGACGATCGCTTCGCCGTCTTCTTGGCGGCGGACTTCCGGGCTGCGGCCTTCTTGGCCGTCGTGGCGCGCGTGGTCGGCTTCGCGGCCTTGGTGGCCTTGGCCGACTTCGTCGCCTTGGCGGCCTTCGTCGTCGACGCCTTCGACTTCGACCTCGCCGCCGAGAGCTCGCGGCGCAACCGGCGCTCGGAGGCCGCGAGGTCGTCGCGGGTGACGAGGCCGAGGGACTTGACCTGGCGTGCGACCTCGGTCCGGACGAGGTTCACGGCGGCGTCACGCCGCCGCCGGCTCTCGTCGACGATGCCGTCGACGAAGGACTGGACCTGGTTCTGGGCGAGCACGCCCTGGTCGACGAGGACCCGCGCCCGGCCACGGGCCTGGCTGCGGGTGAGTTCGACGAAGTCGGCGCCGGCGTCGATGAGGCGGGCGAGGTCGGGGCGCTGGGGCATGACGTCCTCCGAGAGGGGCCAGGGGAACGGACGGTGGTCGTGCGGTGGCGGTGCGGTGGCGGTGCGGAGGAGGCGCAACGGAGACACCGACGCCGTCGGAGAGAGGCCCCGCCCACATCCGCCTCGGAGCCTACCCGGGGTCCGGACACCACCCCGGGCTCTCCCCCGATCCGGGGGTACCCTCGCCCGGCGTGGTCCTCCCCCTCTACGACGACAACCCGACCGGGCGCGTCCCGTACCTCACGATCCTGTTCATCGCGCTCAACGTGGTGATCTTCGCGTTCGTCCAGCCGCGCGGCGGCGAGGCCGAGGTCCGATTCGACTACCGCCACGCCGTGATCCCGTGCGAACTCGAGCAGGGCCGACCGCTCAGCGAGGCCGAGATCGTCAGCGGCGACTGCGGGGCGACCCGGGTGACCGACCTCGGGGACACCTACGGCACCCGGCCCTTCGCTCCGGGCAAGAACGTGTGGCTGGCGGTGCTGTGGTCGATGTTCCTCCACGGGTCGTGGCTGCACCTGCTCGGGAACGTGTGGTTCCTCTGGGTGTTCGGCAACAACATCGAGGAACGCTTCGGCCGCATCGGCTTCGTGGCCTTCTACCTCGCGGCCGGGGTCGCGGCGACCCTTGCGCAGGTGCTCGCCGATCGCGGGTCGACGATCCCGCTCATCGGGGCGTCGGGGGCGATCGCCGGGGTGATGGGTGCGTACATCGTGCTGTTCCCACGCGCCCGGGTGCTCACCTGGTGGCCGATGTTCCTCATCCTCGTCGTCTACATCCCCGCCGTCATCGTGCTGGGGCTGTGGTTCCTCATGCAGTTCGCGACCGATCCGAACTCCGGGGTCGCCTGGCAGGCCCACGTCGGCGGCTTCGTGTTCGGGGCCGCGGTTGCGTTCGCCGTCCGATCGCGCCTCCGGCCGCTGCCCGTCGTGACCCGACGCCGCCGTGCGCCGCGCGGCACCTTCGGCTCGCGTGCAGGTCCGGATCCCGCGCACACCTGGGATCCGCCCGTCGATGCGACGCCGTGGAGTCCCCCGGCCTCGTCCGCGCCGCCCACCTGGGCCCCGCCCACGGCCCCGCCGGCTCCGGGGCCCCACCCGTGGGAACCCCCCGCGGACGACCGCCCCTGACGACGGTCAGCGGGTGGTCGCGTCGAGCAGGGGCCCGACGATCGCCGCGAGGTCCGCGCCCAAGATCGACGGCGCAGGGTCCGGGACGGGCTCGCCGCCCGGCCCCGCCCCGGGTCCGGTGACGCCGGAGAGGACGAGCGCGAACGGCCAGCCGAGGGCGGCGGCGAACGCGCCGTCGGTCGAGGGCCGGTCGCCGACCATCACGCCGTGGTCGCCGAACCGGCGACGCAGCAGTCGCACCGCGGCCGCCTCCGGCTTCCCGGCGATCACGGGGGTCACCCCGGACGCCGTCGAGACCGCCGCGACGAGCGCCCCGTTCCCCGGGAGGAGCCCGGCCGGCGTCGGGTAGGTCGGGTCCGGGTTCGTGGCCACGAGGCGGGCGCCCGCTCGCACCGCCGCCGATGCGGCGTCGAGCGCCGCGAAGTCGAAGGCCCGATGCCAACCGACCACGACCGCGGCCGCACCGACCGCAGGATCGCGGGTCACGACGAAGCCCGCGGCCTCGAGCGCCTCGACGACCCCGGGGCCCGCACACGCGTGCACGACGGATCCCGGCGGGAGGTCGCCGACGAGGAGGTCCGCCGCGCACTGCGCGCTCGTGAGGAGGTCCGCCGCATCCGCCCGGATCCCGACCGCCTCGAGCCGGGCGAGGTACGCCGCGACGGTCGCGCCGGAGTTGTTCGTGACGAACACGACCCGGCGGCCCGCATCCCGGAGGCGCGCGACCGCCACCGACGATCCGGGGATCGCGACCTCCCCGCGCCAGACCACGCCGTCGAGGTCGAGGGCGACGACACCCACTCAGGCCTCCGCCGGGCCGAGCGCATCGAGCGCGTCGCGGTAGTGGACCGCCTCCGGCCGCATCGCCACGGCGCGCCGGAGGTACCCGCGGGCCCCGATCGGGTCACCGAGGCGGACCCGACACAGCCCGAGTCCGAAGAGCGCGTCATCGTTCACCGGATCGAGCTCGAGCGCACGGGCGAACTCGGTCTCGGCGTCCGCGAACCGGGCGACGCGGAAGTACGCACGCGCGAGGGCCTCCCGGATCGAGGCCTGATCGGGCTCGAGGTCCCGAGCCCGTTCGAGTGGAGCGGCCGCGGCGTGCGGATGCGCCTCGGCGAGGAGCGCGCTGCCCCGACGGAAGGCGGCGTACGCCGCGTCGGGGTCATCCGCCCCTGCGGCCCGGCGGGCCGCGTCGTCGCGCCGGTCGTCGGGCCGGTCGTCGCGCTGGTCGTCCACTCCCACCTCCCGTGCCGGATCCTCATCGCCGCGCCGACCGCGACGAGCCCACCGGACGCAGCGTTCGTCGCGCCGGCGCGCACCCCGGGCGGGCGCACGGCGGTGTGCCATGATCGCAAACGGCGCCCGCGATCCCGGCAGCGAAGGACCCCCGACCGTGCCCGAACTCGTTCCCTTCCGCGGCCTCCGCTACGCCGACGGCGGCGCGCTCGACGCGGTGACGGCACCGCCCTACGACGTGATCGACCCCGCGCACCGGGAGCGCCTCGCCGCCTCCGACCCGCACAACGCCGTCCGGCTGATCCTGCCCCGCGGCGATGATCCCTACCGCGACGCCGCGTCCCTGCTCGAGACCTGGGTCGCCGACGGCACGCTCGCGGTCGACGGCACCCCCGGCCTCACCGTGTACCGCATGACGTACCCGGATGGCGACGGCAGTCGGTCCACGATCGGCGTCCTCGGGGCACTCGGACTCCCCGAACGCATCGAGGACGGCCAGGTCCTCCCGCACGAGCGCACGTTGCCCAAGGCGAAGACCGACCGACTCGACCTGCTGCGGGCGACCCGGGCGAACCTCGATCCGATCTGGGGCCTGTGCCCGACCCCCGGGCTGTCCGACGCGCTCACCGCCGTCACGGCGGCGGCACCGACCGCGACCGCGGTCGACGATCTCGGGGTCCTCCATGAGGCCTGGACCCTCACCGATCCCGGCACGATCGACGCCGTCGGTGCCGCGGTCGCCGCAGGACCGCTCGTGCTCGCCGACGGCCACCACCGGTTCGAGACCGCGCTCAACTACCGGGCCGAACGCGCCGGCGATCCGGGCGCGGACGCCATCCTGTGCTTCGTGGTCGAACTCGCGGACGACCAGCTCGTCGTCCACGCGATCCACCGCCTGGTGCACGGTCTGCCGGCCGACGTCGAGGCCCGACTCGCCGAGACCTCCGACCTCGAGGACGCCGGCGCGAACACGCCCGAGGACGTCGCGGCGCTGCGGGAGCACCTGCGCCACGCCGGCGGCATCGGGCTGGTCCTCTCGGACCGGCTCGTGCGGCTCGTACCCCGCGCCGACGCGCTCGAGTCCGTGCGGTCGGCCCTGCCCCCGTCGTTGCACGACGTCTCCTCGGCGCACTTCGACGCGCTCGTGCGACCCGCGCTCGGCGACGCGAGCCTCGCCTACCGCAACGACGCGAGCGCGTGCGCCGCGCTCGTCGCGTCCGGCGAGGCCGATGCGGCGATCATCCTCCAACCGGTGAGCGTCGCCACGATCCGCGAGGCGGGCCGGGCCGGGGTGCGCATGCCGGAGAAGACCACCTTCTTCTGGCCCAAGCCGCGCACCGGCTTCGTGTTCCGCCGACTCGACGACTGACCCTCGATCCGTTCGGGTCGGGACGCGGCACTCGCCGCCGCCCGGGGGCGACGGCGAGTGCGGCGGACCGTTCGGTGCCGATACCGATCGCTCAGGCGACGTCCCAGGTGTTGCCCGCACCGAGGAGCGCGTCGAGGTCGGCCACGCCGCCCTCCTGCGCCGCCGCGAGCTGGCGGGCCACCTCCTGCTCGTAGACCGGGCGCTCGACGTCCCGGAAGATCCCGATCGGGGTCGGCATCACCGGACCCCACGACAGGCGGGACAGCGCGAACGCGAACGACGGGTCGACCCGGTGCTCGTCGTGGACCGCGATGCGGTCGAGCCCGACGGCGGCCACCTCGACGATGCGCGCCTCGCCGTCCTCGATGACGACGCCGTGCTGGCCCTCGTCACCGAACACGATCGGCTCCCCGTGGCGGAGGTTGATGAGCATCTCGGCCCGCTGGTCCTTGGCGACGATGCCGTCGAAGGCGCCGTCGTTGAAGACGTTGCAGTTCTGGTAGATCTCCACGAACGCCGCACCCTGGTGGTCGTGCGCTCGCCGGAAGGTCTCCATCATGTGCTTGCGGTCCATGTCGTGCGTGCGGGCGACGAAGGACGCCTCCACACCGAGCGCGACCGAGATCGGGTTGAACGGGTGGTCGACCGAGCCGAACGGGGTCGACTTGGTGACCTTGCCCACCTCGCTCGTCGGCGAGTACTGCCCCTTGGTGAGCCCGTAGATCTGGTTGTTGAACATCAGGATCGTGAGGTTCACGTTGCGACGGAGCGCGTGGATCGTGTGGTTGCCGCCGATCGACAGCGAGTCGCCGTCACCGGTGATGACCCAGACGTCGAGGTCGGGGCGGGCGGTCGCGATCCCGGTGGCGAACGCCGGGGCACGGCCGTGGATGCTGTGCACGCCGTAGGTGTTCATGTAGTACGGGAAGCGGCTGGAGCACCCGATGCCGCTCACGAACACCTGGTTCTCGGGCCGCAGGCCCATCTCCGGCAGGAGGAGCTGCACCGCGGTGAGCACGGAGTAGTCCCCGCAGCCCGGACACCACCGGACCTCCTGGTCGGACGAGAAGTCCTTGCGCGACAGGGTGACGGGTTCAGCCATTGATCATCTCCAGCATCTTCGCCTCGAGCTCGGCCGCCCGGAACGGGAGACCCTGGACCTTGGTGAGGCTCTGCGCGTCGACGAGGTACTCGGCGCGCACGAGCCGGGAGAGCTGCCCGAGGTTCATCTCGGGCACGAGCACCTTCGGGTACCGCCGCAGCACCTCACCGAGGTTCGCCGGGAACGGGTTGAGGTGCATGAGGTGGGCGTGGGCGACGTTCGCACCGCCCTCGCGGACCCGCCGGGCGGCGGCCTGGATCGCACCCCAGGTGCTGCCCCAGCCGAGCACGAGCAGTTCGGCCTCACCCGAGGGGTCGTCGACCTCCACGGCCGGGATGTCCCGCGCGATGCCGGCGATCTTGTCGGCCCGCAGGTGCATCATCAGCTCGTGGTTCGCCGGCTCGTAGTTCACGTTGCCGGTGACGTCCTGCTTCTCGATGCCGCCCACGCGGTGCATGAGTCCCGGGGTCCCCGGGATCGCCCAGGGCCGGGCGAGGGTCTCGGGGTCACGCAGGTACGGCAGGTAGCGAGGGGTGCCGTCGGGGTGCTCCCCGTTCGTCGAGGTCTGGAACGGCACCGAGATGTCCGGGAGCTCGGCCGCCGTCGGGTAGCGCCAGGGCTCCGAGCCGTTGGCGAGGTAGCCGTCCGTGAGGATCATCACCGGGGTCTGGTACTTCAGGGCGATGCGCGCGCCCTCGATGACCGCGTCGAAGCAGTTCGAGGGCGAGTAGGCGGCCACGATCGGCATAGGCGCCTCGCCGTGCCGTCCGTACATCGCGAGCATGAGGTCGGCCTGCTCGGTCTTCGTCGGCAGGCCCGTCGACGGCCCGCCGCGCTGGACGTCGATGAGGAGCATCGGGAGTTCGATGCTCACCGCGAGCCCCATCGACTCGGACTTGAGGTCGACGCCAGGGCCGCTCGTCGTCGTGACGCCGAGGTGCCCGGCGTACGACGCGCCGATCGCCATGCCGGCCGCCGCGATCTCGTCCTCGGCCTGGACCGTGCGCACCCCGAACTTCTTGTGCTTCGAGAGTTCGTGGAGGATGTCCGAGGCGGGCGTGATCGGGTACGACGCGAGGAACAGCGGGAGCTTGGCCTGCTGGGCCGCCGCGATGAGGCCGTACGCCGTGGCGACGTTCCCCGTGATGTTGCGGTACCGACCCGGCTCGAGCTTCGCTGCCGGGACCGAGTAGGCGTGCTCGAAGATCTCGGCCGTCTCACCGAAGTGGTACCCGGCCTTGAAGGCGGCGAGGTTCGCGTCGTGCACGATCTGGTTCTTGGCGAACCGCTCTCCGATCCAGGCGAGGATCGACTCGAGCGGCCGGGTGTACATCCAGGCGATGAGCCCGAGCGCGAAGAAGTTCTTCGAACGCTCGGCGTCCCGGGGCTTGGCCCCCGTGTCCTTGGCCGCTTCGAGCGTGAGCGTCGTCATCGGGATGGCGTAGAGCCGGTACGAGGCGAGCGAGCCGTCCTCGAGCGGGTTCCCGAGGTACCCGGCCTTCTCGAGGTTGCGGGGCTCGAACGCATCCGTGTTGGCGATGATCGCCCCACCGGGCATGAGGTCGCCGATGTTCGCCTTGAGTGCGGCCGGGTTCATGGCCACGAGCAGGTTCGGTGCATCGCCCGGGGTCACGATGTCGCGACCGGCGATGTGCACCTGGAACGACGAGACCCCCGCGATGGTGCCGGCGGGGGCCCGGATCTCGGCCGGATAGTTCGGGAGGGTCGCCAGGTCGTTGCCGAAGGCGGCGCTCACGTCGGTGAACCGGTCACCGACGAGCTGCATCCCGTCGCCGGAGTCGCCGGCGAAACGGATGACGACGCGCTCGAGCGTCTCGGGCGGCTGGACGGGCGAGGTGGTCTCTGCGGTCACGGAGCCTCTTTCGCGGACCGGCGTTCCGCCTCGTCGCGGCGCCGACCGATGCAGGGGGAACGGGCGGAGGGGCCCGAACCGGATCGAGAGGTGCGAGACCCCGCGAACCGTGGGCGAGCATACCGACCGGTGGGTCGCGTTCCGGGAAGCGGCCGTGGGTATGCTCGCTGCCGCGCCCCACCGGCACGCGACCCCCGGGTCGTGGAGCACATCCGGGGACGTGACGTTCGAGATCGAGCCCCACCGAGACCCCCGGCAACGGCGCCGGGCGGACACAGGAGCACCCACATGGCCCTCGGGTACGACCAGCAGCTCTTCATCCTCGCCTTCGACCACCGGGGCTCGTTCCAGAAGAAGATGTTCGGGATCGCCGGCGACCCGAACCCCGAGGAGACCGCCAGGATCATCGACGCCAAGGCGGTCATCGCCGCCGGGTTCGCCCGGGCGCTCGAGGACGGGGCCCAGGCGGGCACCGCCGGCATCCTGGTCGACGAGCAGTTCGGCACGGAGGTGGCCCGGGCCGGGCTCGCCGCCGGGCGCATCGTCGCCATGCCGGTCGAGAAGAGCGGGCTCGACTACTTCGACTTCGAGTACGGCGACGACTTCGGTGCCCACATCGAGTCGTTCGACCCGACCTTCTCGAAGATCCTCGTCCGCTACAACCCCGAGGGCTCCGCCGACGACAACGCGCGCTCCCTCGCCGGGCTCCGCACGCTCTCGGACTGGCTCCACGCCCGGGACCGCAAGTTCCTCCTCGAACTCCTCGTGCCCGGCGAGCCGCACCAGATCGAGGCCGCCGGGGGCGAGGACGCATACGACACCGACGTGCGTCCGGGCCTCATGCGTCAGGCGATCGTGGCGATGCAGGACGCCGGCATCGAGGCCGACATCTGGAAGATCGAGGGCATCGACAAGCGCGAGGACTGCGAGATGATCGCCGAGCAGACGCGTGCGGGCGGCCGGGACGGCGTCGGCTGCGTGGTGCTCGGGCGCGGCGCCGACGACGCCAAGGTCGACCACTGGCTGCGCACGGGCGCGGGCGTGCCCGGGTACCTCGGGTTCGCGATCGGTCGGTCGATCTGGTGGGACCAGCTCAAGGGCTACCTCGACGGCTCGCTCTCCGGGGACGAGGCCGCGGCGCAGATCTCGGCCAACTACCGCCGGTACATCGACGTCTACGTCGGCGGCTGAACCGACGGGGCCCCCGCCCCGCCCTGCGGTGTGGACTCGGCCCCACTCCGGCGGGGCCGAGTCGCGTCACCCGGACCCCTCGAGGGCGGCCACGGCGCGCCGCGCCATCGCGGCCCGCAACCGCGCCGTGTCGCGGGAGATCGTGGTGGCCTCCACCTCGACGCGTGAACCCGTCGCACCGGTCGCGCTCCGGTAGAAGCGCCGACGGATCGGACCGATGAGCACGACCCGGGTGCCGGCGGGTGCATCCTCGAGCCAGGCCGGCGGCGACCACACCGCGACCGGCACCGAGGTCGCACCGTCAGCGGTCGGGGTGCGCACCGCGAGCGAGGCCACCCTCCCCCGCTCGCCGAGGTCGCGCACCTCGGGCTCCGAGGACAGTGCACCGATGACGACGGCGAGGTTCAGCCCGCCGACCCGGTCGGGGTCGTGGGCGGTCCGGCCCGAGGCGGACGATCGGGATCGGTCGGTGGCGGTTCGGGGCATGCGGCCTCCTCTCGCGTCCCCGGGATCCGAGGACGACGTCGATGGACACGCCGGCGACGATGGGCGCACGGCGCTCGGGTTCGACGGGGAGGTCCGCCCCACGGGTGGAGCGGTCCGCACGGTACGGCGGGGGTCGGACACCGCGCGCCGATCGCCCGACGCTCGCTAGGGTGACGCCCCCATGGAGCCGATCGAACGCCTCGCCCGCACCTTCATCGAAGCGACCGGGGCGGGGGACCTCGAGACCGTCGCCGCCATGTACGCGCCGGACGCCGTCATCTGGATCAACGCGACCGGGACCGAGATGCCGGCGGCCGACGGCCTCGGTGTGCTCGCATCGCTCCACCGACGCGCCGAGGCGGTCCGCTACGAGGTGCTCGAGGTCATCCCGACCGCGGCGGGGTACGTGCAGCGCCACGTCCTCCACGTCACCGTGCCCGCCCGCGACGACCGACCGGCCCAGGACCTCGCGGTCCCGGCCTGCCTCGTCGTGCGGGTCCGGGACGGTCTCATCACCCGCCTCGACGAGTACCTCGACTCCGGGCAGATCGCACCGCTCTTCGCCCGCTAGGCCAGCGCGTCACGCAGCGCCGGCAGCACGGCGGCGAGGCCGATGCACGCCACCACGACCGCCGCGACGACGCGCCGCTCCCCCACCTGCGCGGGGTCGTCGGTCCACACGAACCGGCCGATCCCCTCGGTGTGCTCCGAGGTGTCGATGTGCAGCCACGACCATCGATCCGCGCGGCGCCCGGGCGGGCGGCCGGTCACCCGCATGGCGAGGTTGCGGGCCGGGAACTCGACCCCGACGTACGAGACGTAGGCGGCGAGCAGCGTGATGCCGACCGTGACCGCGGTGAACGGCCACGCGGCGTCGAGGAACGCGACGTCGTCCCGCCACCGATCGACGACGTCGATGATCGGCAGCTGCCACAGGTAGACCCCGAAGGCGATCGTGCCGAACAGCACGACCGGCTTCCACGCGAGCAGCCGCCGGATGCCGCCGGGACGCGGTCCCGGGATCGCGCCGGGCAGCACGAACGCGAGGGCGGCGAGGATCGAGAGCTCATCACGGATGAACAACGTCGTCGGTCCGATGACGAGGACCCCCGGCACCTCGGGCATGCCCGCCCGCCCCAGCGCCACGATCATGATGCCGACCACGAGCCACGCCGCCCACGGGCGGCGGGCGAACGCCGCGACCACGCGCGGCACGCCGCCTCCGGTCTCCCGCCAGGCGCACACCACGGCCAGCGCCATCCCGAGGGCGAACATGTCGAGGTACGCGGGGAGCCACATGTTGAGGTTCGAGATCGGGAACCAGGTGCGCGACGGAGGGGCCGACGCCCCGACGACGAACAGCGCCACGTACCGGGTGGCGATGCCCACGAGCACCATGCCGCCGAGCACCACCACGTTGCCGCGCAGCGTCGCCCTGCGATCCCCGGGTCGACCGAGCCTTCGCCGCCAGCGCGGCGAAGGCCGGCATGAGCGCGTAGAACGCGACCTCGATGACGAGCGTCCACGCGACCACGAGGCCGAAGGACAGCACCCCGTAGGCCCGGTAGTTCTGGAGGAGCGCGACCGCCGTGAGGTAGTCGGCCGGCGTCGGCCGGGTGAAGACCGCGACCCCGAGGACCATTGCCCCCGCGAGTGCGAACCAGTACCCCGGCATGATGCGGGCACCGCGGCGGAGCCAGAAGTCACGGGCTCGGGGCGGGCGACGGCCTCGCAGTTGGGCCAGGACGTACGGCCGGTACAGCAGGAACCCCGACAGCATGAAGAAGATCGCCACACCGAACCGGTCGAGCGCGGCGATGTGGCGGACGATCACCGGCGGGAGCGCGCCGGGTTCGATGATGAGGATCGACATGCAGAGGTGGTATGCGATCACCGTCATCGCCGCGAGGGCTCGCACGCCGTCGAGGCACGGGAACCCGTGGACCGACCGATCGGTCGGCTCGCGCCGACCCGTCGGACCGGCGGCCGACCTCGCTCCCTCCACGGTGCCCGACACGAGTCCGAGCGTACCGGTGCCCGGCGGGCGCCCCGACCGTCTACGCGAGTGCGGCGAGCCGTTCGGCGACGTCGGCGAACCCCGGATCCTGCTTCCGGATCCGATCGAAGCGCGACCGGGCCGCCGGCAGGTTGCCGCTGCGCTCCTCGAGATCGGCCAGCGCGTACCAGAGCCGCAGGTGGTGGTCCATGACCCGCTTGATCCCGTCCGCCCGCTTCGCGAGGAGGGTGATCGCGTCGGTGAGTCGATCGCGATCGGCGAGTGACCCGGCCAGCACGATCCGCCCCTCGGTCACGAGCTCCGACGACGGCGACTCCTCCCCGAGTTCGCGCCAGCGGGCCTCGACGGTCTCGTGGTCACCGAGCGCCCGGTAGCAGTCCATGAGCACCGGATGCTGGGTCACGTCGCCCGTCATCGAGAAGTACTCCTCGAGCTCCCGGGCGGCGTCCTTGAAGCGGCCGTTGCGGTACAGCGCGAGCGCGTAGAGCTCCCGCACGCTCGGGGAGGTCGGCATCGCCTCGCGCAGCGGTCGGAGGATGCGCAGCGCATCGCGGTCGCGACCATCGGCGAACGCGTCCGCTGCGCGCATGAGCTCGTCGTAGTTGCGCGCGCCCCGGCGACCACCGAGCCGCAGGATCTCGTCGCGCACCGCCTGGGGACCCGGGCGACGACGCCGCGACGGCGTACGACGCGGCGGGGCCTCGACCGTCCGCTTCGCCCCGCGCGCGGGCCGACCCTTGGCCTGCCCCTGCACCCGACGCAACGAATCACGGGGCTCCCGGTCGTCCACGGGCTCGGCGGCCGCGGTGCCCTTGGCTCGGCGCGACGGACGCGGCGGCGGAACCTCGAGGGGGAACGATGCGGCACGTCGGCCGCCCCGGGCGATCGCACCCTCGGCGCGTCCCGTCGTGCGGTTCGTCCCGCCGCCCATCTGCTTGCGCGGCTTCGGGGCGGCGTCCCGCTCGTCGTCCCGACGAGCGCCCCGAGCCGGTGCACCGCGCCCGGCCGCCGATCGACCGGCGCCGGCCCCCCGTGCCGGGGCGCCGGCACGGGAACCCGCGCCCGCAGCACGCGATCCTCCGGCCGACCGCGCGGGCGCCGCCCGCTTCGATCCGGCCGTCGGCTTCGAGCCCCCGGTCGGGCGGCCACCGTTGCGACGCCGCTCCTCGTCCCGCTCCGCCTTCCAGTCGGGTGCTTCGATCCGCCCGCGACCCTCGCCGCGCCGCGGGGCACCACTCCGGCTCGTCGCCGACGTGCTGCGGCTCGCCCGTTCATCCCGGGCGCCGCGCGCCGTCGACCCCGCTCGCGTTCCGGCCGACCGCGCGTTCGCCGATCGCCCGGTCGCCGATCGTGAGGTGCCCGAGCGGGACCCGCCGGACGACGCGGTGCGGCCCCCGGCGCTCGACCCCGCACGGGCCGACCCGGAACCGGACCCCGACCTCCCGGTCGACCCGCCGGCGCGGGAGCCAGACCCCGACGACCCCGACCCGGCGCGGGATCCGCCGCCCGATCCGCCCGATCGCGATCCGCCCGTGGATCCGCGACCGCCGGACGCGCCGCCTCGGGACGCACCGCCGGAACGGCCGGAGTTGGAGGGACGCTGGGGCACGGTGATGACCTCGGGGAAGCGATGGGAACGGCACCCGCACACATCGAGCACTGCAACAGCGAGCACGGCGCATGACGGTGGGCCGTTGACGATAGCGCCCTGACCCGGACGCGACGGAGGGGCACCCGTACGAGTGCCCCTCTCATCAAGAGGATTCCGGCGGCGACCTACTCTCCCAGGGGGCTCCCCCCCAAGTACCATCGGCGCGGGCGGTCTTCACTGCCGTGTTCGGGATGGGAACGGGTGTTTCCCCGCCGCTATTGCCACCGGAAATCAGTTGTCAATCGAGTGCGCCGTGTCTAGACACGGCTGCCCCTCGAAGACTCCATAGCGAGCACGAACACCGAGAAGATCTCAAGCCCTCGGCCGATTAGTACCGGTCGGCTGAACACGTTGCCGTGCGTACACCTCCGGCCTATCTACCTGGTCGTCTACCAGGGGCCTTACCCGGTTGACCCGGTGGGAGAACTCGTCTCGAGGCGAGTTTCGCGCTTAGATGCTTTCAGCGCTTATCTCTTCCGCAGGTCGCCAACCAGCCGTGCTCTTGGCAGAACAACTGGCACACGAGAGCTGCGTCCGTCCCGGTCCTCTCGTACTAGGGACAGCTCCTCTCAATTCTCCTACGCCCGCAACGGATAGGGACCGAACTGTCTCGCGACGTTCTAAACCCAGCTCGCGTACCGCTTTAATGGGCGAACAGCCCAACCCTTGGGAGATGCTTCACCCCCAGGATGCGACGAGCCGACATCGAGGTGCCAAACCTTCCCGTCGATGTGGACTCTTGGGGAAGATAAGCCTGTTATCCCCGGGGTACCTTTTATCCGTTGATCGATCGCGCTTCCACATGCCACGACCGGGTCACTAAGCCCTGCTTTCGCACCTGCTTGACTTGTAGGTCTCGCAGTCAAGCTCCCTTGTGCCTTTGCACTCGACGCCTGATTGCCAACCAGGCTGAGGGAACCTTTGGGCGCCTCCGTTACTCTTTAGGAGGCGACCGCCCCAGTCAAACTGCCCACCTGACGCTGTTCCCGACCCGGATCACGGGCCTGGGTTAGAGTTCCAATACGAACAGGGTGGTATTTCAACGTTGTCTCCACCATGGCTGACGCCACGGCTTCCAAGACTCCCACCTATCCTACACAATTCGAACCGAAACCCAACATCAAGCTGCAGTAAAGGTCCACGGGGTCTTTCCGTCCTGTTGCGGGTAACGAGCATCTTTACTCGTATTGCAATTTCGCCGAGTCTCTGGTTGAGACAGTAGCCAAGTCGTTACGCCATTCGTGCAGGTCGGAACTTACCCGACAAGGAATTTCGCTACCTTAGGACCGTTATAGTTACGGCCGCCGTTTACCGGGGCTTAGGTTCAGAGCTTCGCCTTGCGGCTAACCCTTCCCCGTAACCTTCCGGCACCGGGCAGGCGTCACAGCGTATACATGGTCTTACGACTTCGCACGCTGCTGTGTTTTTAGTAAACAGTCGCTTGGCCCTGGTCTCTGCGGCCTCCTCGAGCTCGGGACGCGAAGTCCTTCACCCTACTGAGGCCCCCCTTCTTCCGAAGTTACGGGGGCAATTTGCCGAGTTCCTTAACCAGAGTTCTCCCGATCGCCTTAGTATTCTCTACTTGTCCACCTGAGTCGGTTTGGGGTACGGGCACCATGTCAGCTCGCTAGAGGTTTTTCTCGGCAGCATGGGATCAGTGACTTCGCTAATTAGCTCGGCATCACGTCTCGGAGTTGGTGCCGGGCGGATTTGCCTACCCGACCTCCTACACGCTTACCCC
This sequence comes from Actinomycetes bacterium, assembly GCA_046081705.1. Classification (GTDB taxonomy): domain Bacteria; phylum Actinomycetota; class Acidimicrobiia; order IMCC26256; family IMCC26256; genus IMCC26256. The sequence continues at coordinate 24,323 of JBJTWK010000060.1, forward strand.
AGGACAACCAACGCCTGGGTTCACCTACCCTCCTGCGTCACCCCATTGCTACCCGCCGGGGCCTGTGTCGGACTCGGCCGAAGCCAGCCTCCGATCAGTTCCCCCTTGGGTGGGGCGCGAACATGGTG
>JBJTWK010000061.1:0-4857 GCA_046081705.1 Actinomycetes bacterium
GCCGACCGTCTGCTCACGGCGGCCGATCCGCACGCCGAGATGCGCAGCCTGCACCTCGACCTCGCGGCGTTCGCCGGCGAGTACTTCATCCACCAGGACCACGAGGAGCGGGTCGTGCTCCCCGCACTCGAGGATGCGATCGGCGTCGAGCGGGTGCGGGCGCTCGAGGTCGAGTTCGTGGCCGCCCTCGACCCCGACGATCGGCTGCTCGGCCTCGAGTTCATGATCCCCGCGATGAACGTCGGGGAGCGGGCCGAGGTCATCGGCGCGATCCGGGCCCACGCGCCCGCGCCGTTCGCGGACCAGGTCTGGGAGATCGCCACCGACGTGCTCGCCCCCGAGGACCTCGCCGCCCTCGAGGCCCGGCTCGGAACCGGGGGCTGAGCCCGGCGAGCCCCTTGACACGGGGACGAACGTGTGTTCGACTGGCGCCTCCACCGACCACCTGAGGGGGCAGCCATGGGGCTCATGCGCATCATCGACGAGACCGGCGACACGGTCGTGACCTGGGCGCCGGACGACCCGGCGACGGTCGCCGAGGCCGAGCGGATCTTCCGGAGCCTCGAACTCGAGCGCCGCATGGCCTTCGCCCGCCCGGAGGGGGCCCCGGCGAGCGAGGCCGAGCGCATCCACGCCTTCGACCCGACCGCCGAGGAGATCATCTGGGTCCGCCCGATCCAGGGTGGCTGATCCACGGTGACCACCGCGACCGCACCGGCGACGGCGGTCGAGACCGAGATCCTCCCCGACGGGCGCGAGTTGCGGGTGCTCGCCGACGGTTCACTCGTGGTCGTCGGGACCGCGCAGGCCCGGCCCCACCCGGTGCCCGGCGTCGACTGGATCCGCCGCGACCTGCCACGACCGCGGGCCCCGCGCGCGCCCCGGCCGGGCCCGTTCCACGTCCGGGCCGTCGACCGCGCCCACCTCGCGGGCCAGGCCTCGTCCTACCGACGGCGCCTCGCGCACGACCGGGCGAAGGCGCTGCTCCTGTCGCTGCTCGATCCCGACCAGCGTGCCGAGTACCAGCGCACCGGCCACTTCTGGGTCGAGGTCCCCCAGGGACGCCTGCGGTTCGGCCGCCTCTACTCGATCCGGTTCGAACCCCGCGGGACGAACACCGTGCACCTGCTGTGCGTGGTGCCGAACGGGTACGAGACCCTGCCGATCCCGGACATCTGGGCGAACCTACTCCTGGCGGTCCGCGACGACCCGGCCCGCTTCTTCGCCGTCGCGATCGACCGGACCCGGGATGTCCAACGTCCCGACCGGACCTGAGCACCGGCCGGCACGCAGGCAACGACCGACAAATGCTGACAAACGGTCGGATCACCGTGCGGCAGGATGCGGGTGTGGCGCCCCGATCCGCTCCCACCCCCGATGGTGCAGCACGGCTCGACGTGCTCGGCGTGGTCGAACTGCGCGCAGGTGGCCGCACCGTACCGACCGGTGGACAGGTCCAGACGACGATCCTGACCCACCTCGCCCTCCAGGCTCCCCGGCGCGTCGCCGTGGACGCCGTCATCGATGCGGTGTGGGGCGACGAGCCCCCGGCAACCGTGCGTCACTCCCTGTCGACGCAGTTGTCACGCCTGCGCCGCATCGTCGAGGCGGTGGGTTGGGGCATCAGGTGGACCGCACAGGGGTACCTGCTCGAGGCCCCCGAGGTGGCGACGGACTCCGCCGCGTTCGAACTGCTGGTGCGGGACGCCGAGAACCTCGCCGACACCGGTCGGGCCCGATCCGCCATCGAGACGTATCGGGCGGCGCTCGCACTCTGGCGCGGCGACCCGTTGCTCGGACTCAGCAACGCACCGTTCGTCGACGCCACCCGCTCCGCGATGTCCGAGCGGCGTCGACAGGCCGAGGACGCGCTCGCCGGCCTCCTGCTGCACAGTGATCGACCCGCGCAGGCGGTGGCCCTGCTGGATGAGCTCGCACGAACGACGCCCCTCGACGAGCGACGGTGGTCGATGCTCGTGGAGGCCCTCGATCGTGCGGGCCGACCGTCGGAGGCGCTCGCCGCGGCGCAGAACGCCCGGCGTCGCCTGCGCGAGGAGCTCGGGCTCGTCCCCGGAGCACCCCTCCGGGAGAGCGAGCGACGGGTCCTCGACCGCATCGCAGCGCGCCCCCTCCCGAACTCGCGGCCGTTCTTCGGGCGGGTCGACCTCGTGCAGCGCGTGCTGAGCACGATGGCCGAGGCACGGGACCACGGACCGAGGGTGATCCTGGTCCGTGGTGCGACGGGCACTGGACGGACCGCCCTCCTCGAGGAGATCGACCAGCGCTCCGACACCACCGTGCATCACTGGACCTGGCGGCTGGATCCTGCGGAGCACACGACGCTCGGAACCATCCACAGGAGCGTGGCGCAACAGGACGCCGCACCCCGCGAACCCTTCGCCGCCGGCTCGCTCACCCGCGACCGGGCCCGGCTCGTCCACCGCACGGCGGAGGACCTTCGGACCGTGGCCGACGAGCACGGTGCGCTCCTCCTCGTCGATGACCTCGACCGGGCCGACGGAGCGCTGCTCGCCCTCGTCCGCGATCTCGCGCTCGGGCGCGCGAGTGCGATGCTCATCGTGGCGACCGTCGACATCGATCCACCGGGACCGGTCGCGCGCCTCACCGAGGAGATCGTGGAGCACGGGCAGGGCGAGGTCGTCGACCTCGACCGTCTCGAGCCGGCCGACGCGGCGGAGCTCGCACTGGCGTGCGGTACGCCACGGTCATCGATCGACGAGGTCGTCCGCCTGAGCGGCGGGGTCCCCGGGCGCATCGTCGACGCCGCTCGAGAGCACCGGACCGAGGCCACCACGGCACCCGGCGCCGGGATCCCGGGGCTGCTCGCCGCAGTCGCCGCGGCCGGTCCCGATGCGACGGTCAGCCTCCTCGCCAAGATCGTCGATCGATACCCGAGCGTCGTCCTCGCCGAGGTCCAATCGGCGGTCGCCGCCGGGACCCTCCTCACCGCCGGCGGCCCGGGCGATGCCGTGCTGGTGCGGTTCGCACACGATGCCGAACGCGAGCGCACCGCGGCGACGACTCCGCTCGCTAGACGGCGGGCGCTCCACCTCCTCACCGCGCGATCGCTCCGGGCGCGTGGAGGGGACCGGAGTGCGATCGCCGGACACCTCCTCGAGGCGGGCGACCTGGTGGATCCCGACGAGTTGGTCGACTCGTGTCTCGACGGCGCCAGCACGGCGATCGACGCCGGCGCGATCGACTCCGCCCATCGCTTGCTCCAAGCGGCCGCCGCCGGAACCGGACACCGTCGGCTCGTCGCGATGGTCCAACTCGCCGGCGTCGAGTTCGCCCGGGGCGACTCGGAAGCGGGGATGCGTCTCGCCGCCGAGGTGTTCGCCGAAGCCGTCGCCGTGGACCGGTGGGACCTCGCCGCCGATGCGATCCTCGCCGAGACCAACCTCGGGTTCCCTCCCAACATCACGGCCGGCCGGGAATGGCTCGTGCGCATCGACTCGACGCTCGATCACCTCGGCGCTTCGGACCACCTGCGGAGGATGCGACTCCTCGTCTGGAAGGCCCATGTGGCCGCGAACCTCGACCACGATCTCGCGGCCGATGCGCTCGACGACGCCGATCAGCTCGCACCCCTGACCGGCCCGCACCGGATCGACATCGACGCGGCGCGGGTGCGTCTCCTCGCGAGTCGGCGCACCGACCCGGTCGCCGAGATGACCGACGCCGCCGCCCTCGGCGCGCGCTGTGCAGCCGATGAGGATCCGCTCGGCACGGCGATGAGCCGGATCATGTGGACCACCGCCGCCGTGCGGGCGGGCGTCCCCGTGCCTCCCGAGGCGCTCGAGTACACGCTCGAGCTGTGCCGGGCCGCCGCCTACCCGGCCGCCGAGTACTACGCGCTCGCCGCCATGGCCTCGGTCACGACCGCAGCCGGCACGATGCCGGCCGCCGAACTCACCATCGACCGGGCCGAGGAGTTCGGGACCGCACGGCACATGCCCGGGGCCTTCCTGACCGCAGCGATGCAGCGATGGCCGGTCCGCCGGGAACAGGCCCGGCTCGCCGAGTACGCCGACCTGGTCGCCGAGTTGGCGCGCACGAGCGACCGCGAGGGCAGCGCGCTGTTCCACGCTGCGACGCAGCACGAACTCGGTGACTCCCGGCCCGCGCCGGGCATCGTGGAGCGGTTCGTCCGGAATGACCTCCCTCGACTCGCCGTGGACTGGGTCTACGACGGGCACGTCGTCGTCGCTGCAGATCTCGTGGCCGACCTCGGGCTGACCGATCTCGCCCCCACGCTGCTCGACGCGCTCGCGCGGACCTCGGGGACCATCGTCGTGTACGGCTCCACCTCGATGGCCCTCGGACCGTCCGACCGCGCCGCCGCGCGCCTCGCGTCCCTGCTGGGCGACGCCGATCTCGCTGGAGTCCGGATCGAGGCCGCCCGTGACCTCGCCGAGCGGTCAGGCTCCGCCCTGTGGGAGGGCTGGTGCACGTTTGAGGCGACGCGGATCGTACGGATGACCGTGGCGGCCCGCCGTCGGTCACTCGATCGGGCCGCCGCCCTTGCGCTCGAAGTCGGATCGGCGCGGCTGGCGACCGCCGTCGCGCGGGAGCGCCGCTGACCCTCAGGCGGCCGCGGGTTCGAGGATGAGGACGGCCTCCTTGAGGCCGTAGACGAAGGCGTTCGGCATCTCGACCGGCTCGTGGCCCGGGGCCGGCGACCAGCTCGCGACCCGGCGCAGGAACTCCTCGATGAAGATGCGGATCTCCATGCGGGCGAGGTTCGAGCCGATGCAGAAGTGCGTGCCGAACCCGAACGCGAGGTGGAGGTTCGGGTCACGCGTGACGTCGAACTCCTCGGGGCGGTCGAAGTGC
>JBJTWK010000062.1:0-7218 GCA_046081705.1 Actinomycetes bacterium
CACCGGGATCGCCCTCGTCGTGGGGGGCGGGGTCACGGTGGTGCTCGCCGACGACCACCGGCTCATCGGGGCCACCGTGGTGTTCGCCGGCGTCTGTGGCCTCGCCGTGCTCCTGCCCTGGACGGTCCGGTGGCTCGACCCGGCCCCGGACCCCGAGAATCCCGCCTGAGCCGGGCCGATCCCGCCCGATCCGGCCCGCTATCCACCAATCACATTCGCAACACTGGCAACATTCCTCCCCTCAGGGCTCGACACCCGGGTCCAAAGGGGGAACCACCAGATGTCATTCGCAGCGGAATCCGGGGGCGGTAGCGGCCTCTCCCTGATCATCATGCTGGCGATCGCGGTCATCGCCATCGTCGCCCACTGGAAGATCTTCACGAAGGCCGGTCAGAAGGGCTGGACCTCGATCATCCCGATCCTGAACCTCGTGGTGCTCATGAAGATCGTGAAGCGCCCGCTCTGGTGGGTCGTGCTGATGCTGATCCCGATCGTGAACATCGTGATCCTGGTGATCGTGCTGCTCGACCTGGCCAAGGCGTTCGGTCACGGCGTGGGCTTCGCACTCGGCCTGATCTTCCTCGGGTTCATCTTCTCGCTGATCCTCGGCTTCGGGAAGTCGACCTACCAGCTCGAGCCGGACCCGCTCTTCTAGGTCCCGCCCCATCTCGCGACAGCGGCCCGGTCACCTCGGTGACCGGGCCGCTTCGCGTTCGCCGACATCGCCCGACCCTCAGCCCAGGGTCACCACGCGCATCCCCTTCGCCGTCGGCAGCGAGATGGTCGCCTGCGCGACCTTCAGGCTCCCGCCGAAGCAGGGCGTCGCGTACGCCGTGGTGCTCGCCACGATCTGCAGGGAGAGCCGGGAGTTCGGCGTGGCGCGGTACCCGATCACCTCGAGGGGCAGCGCGACCTCGCGGGGGCGGCCGTCGAGGCGGACAGGGACCGGGGTGATCTGGTTGCCGACCACGATCCGGGTCCGGGTGTCGACGATCTGGGCGAAGACCCGCTCGAGTCGAGTGCACTCGCCCGGTCCGGCCGTGCCCGTGTAGCGCATCGTGAGCCGCGGCGCGCCGACCACCGTGGCGTCGGCGTCGAACGCGATCGGCACCTCGACGGCGTTCGCCGCGGGGCCGGGCGTGATCCGGGCGGCGAGACCGTCGACGACCGCGTTGACGCCGGCACCCGAGGGCTTGACCGCGGGCGGGCCGGAGCCGCCCGCCTCCTCGAGCGCGAGCGTGCCGGAGCCTCGGGCGGTGACCCGACGGCCGGGCGCGGGCGGGTAGGTCGCGGACCGCAGCACCGTCCCGGTCTGATCGACGAACTCGAAGCCCTCGAGCGCCGGCGCACTGCGATCACGCTGCACGTAGCGGTCCATCCACGCGACCGACAGCGCCCCCGGATCGATGGCGCCGGGATCGGTGAGGCAGGTGCCGTGGCCCCCGCAGTACCACGCCATCGCCACCTCGGTTCCCTGCGCGGCGAGCACCTCGTGGTTGCGGACCGCCTCGGTGGGCGTGAAGAGGTTGTCGACCGTCCCCTGGATGATGAGGGTCGGCTGGGTGATCCGGTCGAGCAGCGGCCCCGGGCCACGGGTCGCGAAGAAGCGGATCGAGGCGTTGGTCACCCGTCCGGTCTCGAGTTGCTGGACGTTCGCCCGCGTCACCCTGGGGTCGACCCGGCCACCGGCCGACGCCGCGGTGAGGATCCCGCTCCAGCCGGACTTGGGGGTGCGTGACTTGCCGAGGCTGGTGACGAGCGAGTTCCAGGCGATGATCGGCGCGATCGCGTCGACCCGGCAGTCGATCGCCGCGGTGACGAACTGGATGCCGCCGCCGTACGAGCCGCCGACCATGCCGAGGCGCGGGTCACCGGCGACGTCGAGGGCGACCCCGGGTTGCCGGGCGACCCACGAGATGATCTGGCGCACGTCACGGCCCTCGAACTGCGCGGCGTCGACGGTCGCGCGACCTCCCGAGGCGCCGAAGCCCCGCGGATCCCACGTGACGACGTGGTAGCCCGCCCTCCAGAGCGCGCCGATGCTGAGCGGCGAGCCGAGGACCCCGGTCGCGTTCACGTTCGTGTCGCCCGCCTGGCCCCACCCCGGACCCATGAGGATCGTCGGCATCGGCTTCGACGCCGTGGCCGCCGCGTTCGGGAACCAGTTGACGTTGATCCGCGTGCCGTCGAACGACGTGAGGGTGCGCCGGTACTCGGAGCCCGCGACCGCCGGCGCCGACACGGACCGCCAGTCCGCCGGGGGGCGACACCCGGTGGCCGCCGCAGCCGTCGGCGCGGCGGGCACGACGACGCCGACGAAGCCCGTGGCCACGAGCGCGACGGAGAGCGGGACCGAGGTGAGACGGGATCGGACGCAGCGCAGCACGGGTTCACTTTCGTCGGGGGACTCCGGGGGCACCATACGCGCGGCGCTGGCGGGTCCGACGGGCCGCGGTTACTGTCGTCACCGTGACTGCCAATAGTTCACCGGCCGTCGTGCGGGCCCCCGACGACCGGTTCGTGGAACTCCCCGGGTGGCCGTACACCCGCCGGGAGGTGCTCGTCCCCGCCGGACCGACCGTGCCCGAGTGCGACACGCTCTCGGTCGCCTTCATCGACGAGGGCCCGACGGACGGGATCCCCGTGGTCATGCTCCACGGCGAACCCACCTGGGGGTACCTGTACCGCCACATGGTGCGCGATCTCCTCACCCTCGGGTACCGGGTGCTCGTGCCGGACCAGATCGGGTTCGGCCGCTCCGACCAGCCCTGCGCCCGCAGCGCCTACACCTACGCGGCCCACGTCGCCTGGATGGGTGCGTGGTGGGACGCCGCCGTCCCCGACGGCGCGGTGTTCTTCGGACAGGACTGGGGCAGCCTCGTCGGCCTCGCCGTCGCCACCCAGCGGGCCGAACGAGTCCGAGGGATCGTGATCGGCAACGGCATCCTCGCCCGGAGGTTCAAGGAGCAGACCGGAGCCTTCGCGCAGTGGCAGGAGTACGTCGCGAACCTCGAGTACATGGACTGCGGCGCGATGGTCGACGCCACCATGCCGGGGCACCTCTCGGCGGCGGAGCGGGCCGCGTACGACGCACCGTTCCCCGACCGCACGCACCAGATGGGCGCGCTCGTGTTCCCGTCGCTCGTCCCGAACTCCGCCGACACCGAGGCGGCGCGCATCATGCTCGCCGCGTGGGACGTGCTGGACACCTGGGAGAAGCCGTTCGCGACCCGCTACGGCACTCCCGACCCGATCACCGGGCACGGACAGCGCTACTTCATCGAGCACGTCCCGGGCGCCGCCCGCTGCGAGCACGGCACCATCGAGGGCGCCGGCCACTTCTCACAGGAACTCGGCCACGCCGAGCTCGCCGCCGCCATCGACGCCGTCGCCCGGATGACCTGAGACCACCATACGGCCGCCATCGGCCAGACTGACCGTTCACCGTTCGACCCTGGGGGGACCATGACCTCGATCCGCCGCCACCGCACCCTCGCCACGACGGCCGCCGCGCTCCTCGCCGCGACCGTGATCGGCGCGGCCGCGCTGCCCGCGGGTGCCGCACCCAAGCCCAAGCGGGGCGGCGAGATCGTCTACGCGATCCCGGGCAAGACCACCTCGTTCTGCCTGCCCCGCGCCCAGATGAGCGCCTCCGGGATCATGGTCGCCCAGTCGATGTACGACACGCTCACCGTGCCGAACGACAAGGGCCAGTACGTGCCCTACCTCGCGAAGGCGGTCACGCCGAACGCGACCTTCGACCAGTGGACGATCACGCTGCGCGACGGCATCGAGTTCCACGACGGCACCCCGGTCGACTCGGCCGCGGTCAAGGCGAACATCGACGCGTGGCGCAAGGGCCTGCTCCTCCAGTTCCTGTGGGCGCCGGTCAGCGACGTCGCCGCACCCGACCGCTCGACGGTCGTCGTCACCATCAAGCAGCCCTGGCCCGCCTTCCCGGCGTACCTGTTCTCGGCGGGCCGCACCGGCATCGCTGCGCCGGCCCAGTTGAACGACGCTGCGAACTGCGCCACGGAGATGATCGGCAGCGGGCCGTTCAAGCTCGAGACCTACGACCCGTCGACCGGCGACGTGACGGTCGTGCGCAACCCCGGCTACTGGCGCAAGGGCTTCCCGCGCCTCAGCAAGATCTCGTTCAAGGTGCAGGGCAACACGACCCAGCGCATCAACGGTCTCGAGGGCGGGCAGTTCGACATCACCTTCTTCGGTGGCGGCAAGAACGCCCAGACCGCCCGATCGCTGTCGGGCGTGAAGGTGCTCAAGAACAAGCCCGGCTTCCGGGACGTCAACAACATCCTGTTCAACACCCAACGCCCGCCCTTCGACGACCCGAACGCCCGCAAGGCGCTCGCCGTGGGCCTCGACCTCGAGACCCTCAACGTGCTCGCGAACCAGGGCGAGGGCGACATCGCCGAGCAGGTCGTGGACTCGAAGGTGCTCGGCTTCTCGGAGCGCTCCGGGTTCCCGAAGTCCAACGTCGCGAAGGCGAAGAAGCTCGTCGCCGCGTACAAGGCGGATCACGGCGGCGAGTTCGCCTTCGACCTCCAGACCACCTTCGACCCGGGGGTCCAGGATGTCGGCGCCGAGGTGAAGCGCCAGGCCCGCAAGCTCGGCATCAGCGTCAACCTGCCCGCCCCGGTCGACGAGGCCCAGATCATCAACCTCGCGCTGGCCGGCCGGACCGACGCGTTCCTGTGGCGCAACTACCCCGGCTCGGACCCCGACACGCTCTCGGTGTGGTTCCGCTCGGGTTCGCCGATCAACTTCGGCAAGTTGAACGACCCGGTGATCGACGATCTGTTCGAGCAGGGCCGGGTCGAGACCGACCCCGCGGCCCGCAAGGCCATCTACACGAAGTTGTTCCGCCACATGTCGAGCACCGTGAGCGCGCTGTGGTTCGGGTACAACGACACCTACGTGGCCTCGCGATCGAACATCCAGGACGTCATCGGTCCGAACCTGCCGAACGAGGCCGGCAAGCCCGGCACGCAGAAGCCGGTGCAGATCAACGCGGGCTACCACCAGCTGCTCGGTCTCTGGAAGCGCTGACCGTTCGTCGCGTCGGGGGCCAGCGCGGCCGGATCAGTTGCGCAGGCCCTCGACCACGAGCAGGACGCCGAACACGAGGAACAGCGTCGCGGCCAGCAACTTGATCGCGCGCGCCGGCAGCCGACGACCGAGAGTCGCCCCGATGAGCACCGCGATGGCGTCCGCCGCGACCATCCCGGCGGTCGCACCGATCCATGTGCCCAGGATCCCGTTGCGCGCCGCGAGCGTCATCGAGGCGAGCATGGTCTTGTCGCCGAGTTCCGAGAGGAAGAAGGCCGCAGCCGCGGCGACGATCGGCGAGCGGCCGCCCGAGACCGGTCCCCCCTCGTCGTCATCGTCGTCGCCGCGCAGGGTCCACACGCCGAACCCGATGAACGCGAGGCCCGCCACGACGGTGATCGCCTCGGTCGGCAGGACCGCAGCCACCGCACCGCCGACGAGCACGCTGATGAGGTGGATGAGCGCGGTCGCCACCGTGATCGCACCGAGGACCCGCCAGGCGGGGAACCGCGTGGCGAGGGTGAGCACCATGAGTTGGCTCTTGTCCCCGAGCTCGGCGACGAACACGACGCCGAACGCGATGAGCAACGCCGCGACCATCAGACATCGATGACGGTCGAGGCCCGCCAGGTGGCATGCAGGGTCACGAGGTCGAGCGCCTCGATCGCCCTGATGCGGCGGTTCGTCTTCTTGGCCGGGTCACCCTGGAACCACCACGGGATCGTGCGCACGATCCAGCGCCGGGCGAGGGTCGTCGAGGAGTTCGTGACGCGGGTGTCGAGGTCCGGCGGCCGGCCGGGGTCGAGGTAGACGCTCAGGGTCACCGCGCGCACGAGCCCGCGATCGGGCGTGATGCCGGCGGCCCGGAATCGGGCCACGAGCAGGGAGGCGAGCACCTGGAGCTCGTGCACCCCGTGGCGGGCCGAGCCGATGAGCGCTGCGGTCGCCGGGACGAGCGTCAGCGCGAACCGCACGCCGCGCCCACCGGGGGTGACTCGACCCGCCAGCCGGGCCGTGGGCCCGATCCGGCGCCACACCGACAGCACGATCGGCGCCCCGACCACGGCGAACCGGGTCAGACGCTGGCCGACCTCGGCCGAGTCGGTCACGAGTCGATCGTCGGCGAGGAGCGCCCGCGCCGTCGCCGCGTCGGGCACCGGCAGGGGCTCGGCGAACACCCGATCCAGCGCGACGTCGACGAGGTCCTGGGTGCGGGTCCGCATGGCGTCACGCCGATCGCGGATCGCGTCGGTGACAGCTCGGAGGACCTCGTCAGCCCGCATCGGCACACGGGAGGCGAACGGTGAACACCGAACCCTCCCCCGGCGTCGAGTCGAGCTCGATCTCGCCGCCGTGCTGGGCCACCGCGAACCGCACGATCGCGAGGCCGAACATGCGGATGAACGAGTCACCGTGGCGCAGCGGCACCCCGAGGAACGCGTTGGGGGGTGGGTGGCCCGACGGCACGCCGCCGGCCCGGGGGTCGTGGGGCGCGTCGTTGGCGATCACGACCTCACCGGTGGCGAGGCACCGGCCGAACAGGGTCTCAAGGTTTCGGAACTCGAGCCCGAGCTCCCGCTGGGCCTCGAAGAACGCCCGAGTCTCCTCGTTCCACGCGAGGTTCGTGATGGCGTACGGCTTGAGGTACCGGGTGCCGTCCGGGTCGAGGAGCGCCTCTCCGATGAATCCGTACTCGCTGTTCGTGATCTCGATGATGAGGGTGAGGAGGAATTCGAAGAACTCGTCGGAGGGTCGCTCGAGGTAGAGCGCGTGGACATCGGTGATCCGAGCCAGGAGTTCCTGATCGGTGAACTCGGCCGAGACCGCATCGACCTGTCGGCGGGCCGGCGTCACGACGCACCCGCCGCGAGCTGCTGGACACGGGTCACGAGCGCCTTCGGATCGAACGGCTTCGTGAGCACGTCGGCGGCGCCCGCGCCCCGGTAGGTCTCGAGGTCGGTCTTCTGGGTCCGGGCGGTGAGGAAGGCGACGGCGACGCGGTCGCCCCCGGGGAGCGCCCGGAGCCGGGCGAGGGTCTCGAGGCCGTCCATTCCCGGCATCATGACGTCGAGGAGCACGACGTCGAAGGTGCCGGCCGCGAACTCGGCGAGGGCGTCCGGGCCGGAGGCGACGGCGGCGACCTCGAAG
>JBJTWK010000063.1:0-45611 GCA_046081705.1 Actinomycetes bacterium
CGCAGTTCGGCCTTCTGCTGCTCGGTGCCGAACGGGATGATCTTCGAGACGGGATCACCGGGCTGCAGCTTCGTCAGCATGAAGGTGATGAAGGTGACGACGATGACCACCAGGACGAGCCGGAGGAACTTCAGGGTGAAGGTGCGCAGCATGCGATCAGCCCTCCGTCCTGTATCCGGCTCGTCCCAGTGATCCCGTCGTCCTGATGGTGCCTACTTCTTGGTGAGGCCGAGCAGGGAGTGGAAGCCCACGAGCACGTCGGCGGGCTTGTCCTTGCCGGGCTGGCCGGACGGGTTCGGCAGGTTCGGGCCGAGCACGCCCTTGACGCCCTTCGATGCGATGAACCAGTCCGTGTACCAGGACCAGTAGTTGTAGATCTTCGTCGAGAGCTGCTTGACGAAGGTCTGGTAGTCGGCCTTGCGGGCGGCCGGGTCGGCCTCCGAGCGGCCCTCGTCGAGCGCCGCGTCGACCACCGGGTCGCTGATCTTGTTGAAGTTCACCGGCGAGCCCGTGTGGAACCAGACGTAGAGCGTGTCGGGGTCCGCGCCCGGGTAGTTGCGCCACAGGAACGAGTCGACCTGACCACCGATGGCCTGGCTGATGATCTGGGCCTGGTCGACCGGCTGGGGCAGGTTGACCTTCACGCCGATCTGCGCGGCCTGCCGCTTCAGCTCGGCGGCGAGCGCCTGGGTGCTCGGGTCGAACGTCGACTGCAGGTTGAACTCGAACTTCCCGCCGTGGGCGGCCTTGTACTCCTTGACGAGCTTCTTGGCCTTGGGGATGTTCAACTTCGTCGGGTAGCCCGGGTTCTTCACGTACCCGAGCACCTTCTTGTCGACCACCTGGTTCGTGATCTCGCCGCCGGGGTTGGCGATGGCGAGGAACTTGGTCCGGTCGAGGCCGAGCGCGAGCGCCGTGCGGGCGCCCTGGTCGTCGAACGGCGGACGGGTGACGTTGATGAGCACCTGCGAGATCTCGCGGTAGCCCTTCGGCTCCTTGGTGACCGAGACGCCGGAGAACCCGTTGACGGTCTTGAGGTCCTTCCCGCCACTGGAGTGGATGACGTCGAACTGGCCGCCCTCCAGACCGTTGAGGCGCTGGGTCGAGTCGCCCTGGACCTTCCAGTTGATGCCGTCGGCCTTCGGGAAGCCCTTGCGCCAGTAGCCCTTGTTGCGGACCACCGAGATCTCACCGGTCGACGGGTCGAACGACTTCTTCTTGAACGGACCGGTACCGATGAGCTCGGTTTCGCAGTTCGCCGAGTTGAGCTGGGCCGGCGCAGCGATGCCGGTGCGGCCGGTGGACCAGAGGTACCACGGGAAGGCGACCCACGGCTTCTTCATGGCGACCTTCACCGTGAGCGGGTCGACGACATCGACCTGACCCATGTTCGAGAACACGAACTGCAGGAGGATGCCCTCCTTCCACTTGTCCATGTTCAGCTTGAGTGCCGCGGCGTCGAGCGGGGTGCCGTCGTGGAACTTCACACCCTCGCGGAGGCCGATGGTCCACTCGGAGTAGTCGGCGTTCGGGGTGACGCTCTTGGCGAGGTACGGGGCGACCGTGCCCTTGTTCGTGGGGTACGTGATCGTGTCGTACATCGACTGCATGATCATGATCCCGGAGATCGCGGCCTGCGTCTTGTACGGGCAGAACTGCGTCGTCTTGCCCTCGACGCCGTACGTGATCACGCCGCCACCACCGGCCTTGCCGGTGGAGGCCGCCGGTCGGGCGGCGGCCGCGTGGGCGACACCTCCGACCCCGATGGATCCGGCGACGAGCGCGGCCGCGGTGATGGCGCTGGTGAGCGCGCCCCGACGGCCAGTGAGTCGGACCTTCCGCACGATTCCCCCCGTGTGGTCGTGGATGGGGCGACGCCCCCCGGTGCGGCGCACGTCCCCGTGCACCGTGTGCTCCCGCGAGACCGAAGCGGCCCCGGAAGCGCCCGAACCTAGGGAAGCGCGCCTTGGTTGTCAAACGCCATCATGGCCGCTCGGAGGGGTCCGCGCACGGCAGTCGCGGCAGGTGGTGCACGGGCGCGACGACGGTGCGCGTCCGCGGCGCGGACGATGCGCGGGGGTAGCGTCGCTGGCGTGCCGGGCGACGCGATCGAGGACCCCGCCGGCCTGCGCGTGAGTCCGAGGCTGACGCTGCCGTGGCCCGAGATCGTGGTCCGCGCCACGACCTCGGGGGGCCCCGGCGGCCAGCACGCCAACGTCACCCGGTCGGCGGTCGTCGTGAGCTTCGACGTCCGGGCCTCGGCGGCCCTCGGGCCCCGCCAGCGCGAGCGGTTGCTCGAGCGCCTCGGGCCGGTCGTGCGGGCGACCTCGGCCGACACCCGCTCCCAGACCCGGAACCGGGCGATCGCCCTCGACCGACTCCGGACCCGGATCGCCGAGGCCCTCCGTCGGGATCCGCCGCGCCGGCCCACCCGCCCGGGCCCGGCGGCCCGGCGGGCCCGGGTCGAGGACAAGCGGCGTCGGGGCGAGGTCAAACGGGGGCGGGGCCGCCCGGCGTCCGAGGACTGATCCTCGGGGACCACCCGGGATCCGGGCCGGATGGACCTCCGACCCTGCCGGTTCGGGACCCTCCCCGGTACCCTGCCGGCATGGAACGATTGAGCGGTCTCGATGCGGCGTTCCTCGCGCTGGAGACGCCGGCCGACCACATGCACGTCATGGCGGTCGCGGTGCTCGACCCCCGGACGAGTCCCGGCGGGTTCACGGCCGCGACGGTGAAGCGGCTCGTCGAGGAGCGGCTCCCGAACATCCCGGCCTTCCGTCGACGCATCGTCGAGGTGCCGTTCAACCTCCACCACCCGCTGTGGGTCGAGGACCCCGACTTCGATCTCGACTACCACGTGCGCCAGATGGCGGTCATCGCCCCGGGAGGCACCCGCGAGCTCGCCGCACTGGTCGGCGACATCGCGTCGTGGCCGCTGGATCGGACCCGACCGCTCTGGCAGCTCTGGGTCGTCGAGGGGCTCGAGGACGGCAACGTCGGGCTCATCGCCAAGGTCCACCACTCCGCGATCGACGGGGCCGCCGGCGTCGACGTCCTCGCCCAACTCGTCGACCTCGAGCCGGTCCAGCCCGCAGTCGATCGCGATGACCTTGAGCCCTGGCGTCCTGACCGCGTGCCGTCCGACATCGAGATGATCGTCGGCTCGATGGTCTCCATCGCCAAGCGTCCCGTGCAGATGGCGAGGGCCGGACTGCACCTGACCCGTGGCCTCGTGCGGCTCGGCCAGCGGGCCCGTGAGGGATCGATGAGCGGCGGCGCCGCCCCGTTCACGGCGCCGCGCCTCACCTGGAACGGTTCGATCACCCCGCATCGCAAGGTCGCGTTCGCCACGATCTCGCTGGCCGACGTCAAGGAGGTCAAGGACGCCTTCGGCGTGACCGTGAACGACGTCGTCCTCGCGATGGTCGCCGGTTCGCTGCGGCGCTACCTCGAGGCCCGGGACGAACTCCCGGATCGCCCGCTCGTGGCGGTCGTCCCGACCAACGAGCGCACCGAGTCGACGCGCGGCGTCGTCGGGAACGTGGTGTCGGCGATGTTCGCGTCGCTGCCGTCCGAGCAGGCCGACCCGGTGGCGCGTCTCGCCGCGGTCGCCGAGTCCATGTCGGTCGCCAAGCAAACCCACAAGGACATCGGTGGCACCCTCCTCGGCGAGTGGGCCGAGGTGGCCACCGCGCCGATCCTCCACAACGGGATCCAGCTCTACCGCCGCTTCGCCGACCGGGTCCGCCCGATCCACAACCTCGTGATCTCGAACGTCCCGGGGCCGCCCGTGCCCGTGTACATGGCGGGGGCTCAGGTCGTGAGCCTCGTGCCGATGGGTCCGATCTTCGACGGCGCGGGCCTCAACGTCACGGTGCTGTCCTACCTCGACCGGGTCGACGTCGGCTTCATGGCCTGCCGCGAGACGGTGCCCGGGGTGTGGGGCATGGCGACGGCGGTGCCGGACGCCATGGCCGAACTCGTGGCGGCCGCCCGCGCCGCGGCGGCGGGCGAACGGCACGAGGAACTCGACGAGCCGGCCGCTGCCGTGACGGTCGAGGTGGACCTCACGGACGTCGTCCCGGCCGTTGCGGCCGACGGCTACCCGGACGCGGGCTGACCCGCGCCCGGGTCGCCGGGCTCCTCGAGGGCGCGGACTACTTGAGGGTCTGGGTGTACTCCACCTCGACGCCGGGTGCGAACGCCGCCGCGGCCTTCGAGTTGAGGCCGACCGGCTTCTTGTCGATGCGGAACGCGTAGCGGAACAGCGCCGTCGTGTAGTGGTTCGTGATCGGCCACACCTGCTGCGGCGCGAGCGCCGGCGGCTTGCAGCCGTCCTCGCCGAGTCGTGCGAGGTTCTCGGGCACGGGCAGTCCGGCCTGGCGGGCGATGGCGACGATGCCGCCGCCGCCGGCCCCGATGGCGCAGATGTCGCTGAACGCCGTGAGGTGACCGGATCCGTCGATCCACACCCCACGCTTGGGCGCGACGACTGAGTCGGCGTAGTAGCTCTGGATCCCGGCGATCGGGATGACGCCGTCCTGGATCCCGGCGATGAAGACGTTAGGGAGCGGCGGCGGCACGATGGCCGGGATCTCCACACCGTTGCGCGTGCCGCCCGAGGCCGCGCCGGCGAGGGGCACGTAACCGGCGACCTGCTTCGAGCGGTTCGCCGCGACCTCGATGGTGCCGCGGGCGCCGGCCGAGTGTCCGGTCACCCCGACCTTGCCGGGCTTGACCCGTCCGGCGAGCGGGCCCCGCGTGCGGGCGTTCGCGGCGCGCACCGCGGCGACGGTCTCGTCGAACACCTGGAGGCCGGGCTTCGGCGACGCGGGTGCGCCCCCGAGCTGGGCGGCGAGGCCGCGCTCAAGGAAGTCGGGCGAGGCCACGACGAAGCCCCACTGGGCGAGGTGGGTCGTGAGGAAGGTGCTCTGGTCCCGGTACCCGCCGAACCCGTGCTCGAACACGATGAGCGGGAACCGACCCTTCGCCGAGGGCACGCCGCGGTAGGCAGCGGTGCGGAACGGCGGGTTCACCTTCCCGAGCAACTGCTGGATCGCGGGCGGCAGCCAGTCCCGGAGGTAGTACGAGTCGCGGGTGCGGCCCTTCACCGCGGACTTCTCTGCCGGGTACCAGACCTCGATCTCGCGGTCGTCGAGCTGCAGCGTCGTGACGCCGGCCGCGTAGGGACCGGGCTTCGCGTACGGCGCTTCCTTGGCCACCTTGGCCGGGGTGGCCCCGGCGACGCCGGCGAGCCCGGTGACGGCGATCGCGGCGACCAGGCCGACGACGACGGTGCGGCGGAGCGTGCTGCGCATGGTGCTCTCCTCCCGGAGTTCTCGGAACCGGGCGGCACCGTACCGGACACCGGCGCCCGGCTCCGGGTGCGCCCGGCTCCGGGTGCGCCCGGTTCAGAGCGGGAGCGCGGTCTCGGCGGTGCCGGGGTCCGCCCCCCGGCGGGTGAACCACTCCGTGCCGAAGGCCATCGCGTAGATGTCGTCGGGCATCTGGAGGAAGAAGGAGTCGGCCGGAATCTGGCTCGCATGCGCCCGCATGGCGGCCCGCTTGCGGGCGATCACGCTCGTGACGTCGACCCGGGTGGTGATGAGTTCCCCCGCCACGCCGAGGTTCAGGTCGTCGGGGTCGTCGGGCAGCGGGCTGTCGTCCCCGAGTTCGGTGGGACGCGCCCGCATGAGGGCGATGAGGTGGTCCCGGTCGATCGTCGCCTCGTAGACGGCGTCGATCCGTGCGAGCTCGGCGGCCCGGACGCCGACCCGATGGACCTGGATGTGGTCGGGGTGGCCGTACCCGCCGTGCTCGTCGTACACGGTGACCACGTCGGCGGCCTCCTCGGTGAGGATCGCTGCGAGCCGCACGGCCGCCTCCTCGGCGTCGGCGGCGGCGAAGCACTCGGGGTGCGCGTTGGTGTCCTCGCCCGCCATCCCCGAGTCGCGGTACCCGAGGAACGCCACCCGGTGGATGCCGATCGCCGCCGCCGCGGCGAGCACCTCGTCGCTGCGGTGGTCGCCGAGTGCCACGCCGTCGGCGAGCACGCCCGGTGCGACCTCGCCCTCCTCGCCGCGCGTCGCCACCACGAGGACGACCCGGTGGCCGGCGTCGGCCGCGAGGGCCATCGTCCCGGCCGTGGTCATGGCCTCGTCGTCGGGGTGGGCGTGGAAGCAGACGAGCGTCGACACGCCGGGGATGTTCCCACGGAACGCACGGGGCGGGCGAGCCCCGGGTCGTTCCGGGCCCGGTCGCGGCGGCGGGTACTCTCCGCCGGTTCCGAGGACCGACGTACCCGAGAGGAGCGAGCGTGAGCACGACGACCCCGCCCCGCCTCACCGACCTGCGGGTCGGTGCGGTCTCCGATCCGATCACGGTCGAGGGCATCGCCCGGACCCACTTCGTGAAGTACGCCGGCGCATCCTGCGACTTCAACCCGATGCACTTCGACGACACGCTCGCCACGCGGTTCGGGAACCCGTCGGTCTTCGGTCAGGGGATGCTGACCGCCGGGATCATGGCGCGGGTCGTGAAGGACTGGTTCGGCCCCGAGGCGCTGCGCCGGTTGGCCGTCACGTTCACGAAGCAGGTGTGGCCCGGCGACACGCTCACGGCGACCGCCACCATCACCGACCTCGCCGAGACCGACGGGGAGGGGCGGGCCACGCTCGCCCTCTCGGTCGTCGACGGCAACGGCCAGGAGAAGCTCTCGGGCACCGCGGTGGTCGCGGTGTCCGTCGGATGACCGACCGGGCGACCGCCCGTGCACACGAGGAGACACCATGGGACTGCTGGACGGACGGGTCGCCGTCATCACGGGTTCGGGCCGCGGCATCGGCCGTGAGTTCGCGCTGTCGATGGCGAGCGAGGGCGCGAGCATCGTCATCAACGACGTGGGCGTGAGCCTCGACGGTCAGGGCACCGAGGACGATCCCGCTGCGCAGACCTGCAGGGAGATCGAGGCGATGGGCGGCCGGGCCGTGCCGTCCTACGACTCCGTCTCCGACTTCGACGCCGCGGGGCGGATCATCCAGACCGCGATCGACGCGTTCGGGAAGATCGACATCCTCGTGAACAACGCGGGGATCGTGCGCGATCGGTCGCTGCTCAAGATGAGCGCCGAGGACTACGACGCCGTCGTGAAGGTCCACCAGTACGGCACCTTCAACTGCGCCCGCCACGCAGCGCCGCACATGAAGGAGGCCGGGTACGGCCGCATCATCAACGTGACCTCGCAGGCCGGCCTGCGCGGCAACTTCGGGCAGACCAACTACGGGTCGGCCAAGGCCGCGATCATGGGCCTCACTTACATCTGGGCCATCGAGTTGGGCCGGTACGGCATCACGGTGAACGCGATGTCGCCGGCGGGCGCGACCCGGATGACCGAGGAACTCTTCGCCCGGACCGGTCAGGCCCCGCCCCCCGAGGCGAACCCGGCCCTCAACGCGCCGATGGTCACCTGGCTCGCATCCGAGGAGGCCGCGCACGTCAACGGACAGATCCTCGGCCGCACCGACTTCGCCTACACCCTCTACCGCAACCCGCTGCAGATCGCGTACATGTACCGCGAGGGCGGCTGGGACGTGCAGGGCGTGTCCGAGAACTTCAACAAGATCTTCGCCCAGCAGCTGCAGCCGGTCGGCATGGCGATGCCCGGGGGCATGGAGCACAAGAAGTAGTCCGGACGCGCCGCGGCGCGTCGGCGACAATGGCCCCATGACCGGTGAGCCCTCGGACCGCGCGCGCTCGGGAGTGCTGGCGCCGGAGCACCGGGCCACCTCCATCGGACTGTTCCTCGTCATCACGCTCGTCGGGTTCGAGGCGCTGGCGATCGCGACGGTCCTCCCGCGGGTGAGCCGCGACCTCGACGGCATCGGCCTCTACGGGTGGGTGTTCTCCGCGTTCCTGCTCGCGTCGCTCCTCGGGATCGTGCTCGCCGGTCGCCTCGCCGATCGGTACGGACCCGAGCGGCCGTTCGTGCTCGGCCTCGTCCTCTTCTGCGCCGGGCTCGTCATCGGTGGCGTGACCCCGTCGATGCCGATCCTCGTCCTCGGCCGGGCGGTGCAGGGTTTCGGCGCCGGGGTGATCCCGGCGGTCCTGTACGTCGTCATCGGGCGGGCCTACCCGAGTGCGCTCCAGCCGCGGATGTTCGCGCTCATGTCGACCGCGTGGGTCCTGCCGAGTCTGTTCGGTCCGCCGATCGCCGCTTTGATCGCCGCCGCGCTCGGGTGGCGTTGGGTGTTCCTCGCGCTGCTGCCGGTCGTGGTGGTGGCGGGCGCCCTCGCGGCGCCCTCGATGCGGCACCTGCGTCCGCTCCCGACGGATCCCGACGCCGAGCCGCCCGCCGCGCCGCGCGACGCCGTGCTCGTCGCGCTCGGGGCCGGGCTCCTGCTCGGCGGGCTCACCGCCCCGCGGATGGTCGGCGTCGTCGGTCTCGTGGTGGTCGGCCTCGCCGTCGGGGTCGGCGCGTTCCGTCGATTGACCCCGGTCGGCACCCTCCGGGCGCGGCCGGGTCCGCCCGCCGCAGTGCTCGCCCGCGGGATGCTCACCTTCGCGTTCTTCGGTGTCGACGCGTTCCTCACGCTCGCGGTCCAGGAGGTGCGGGGCGGTGGCGTCGCGCTCGGCGGCCTTGCGCTCGCGGCGGGCGGCGTGAGCTGGACCACCGCGTCGTGGACCCAGCAGCACCTGATCCACCGGGTCGGAGCGCCCCGCCTCGTCCGCATCGGGTTCGCCGTCGTGGCCCTGGCGATCGGTCTCTTCTCCGTCGCGCTCCTGCCCTCGGTGCCGATCGCCACCTTCGTGCTCGCGTGGGCGGTCGCCGGATTCGGGATCGGACTCGCGTACGCACCGGTGGCGCTCGTGGTCCTCGGCGCCGCGGAGCCGGGGCGGGAGGGTCACGCGAGCGCGTCGATCCAGTTGACGGACGTGCTCGGGTGCGCGATCGGGATCGGGGTCGGCGGGGCGCTCGTCGCGTGGGGCGAGCGCGTGGGCTGGGATCCCGCCTCGGCCCTCCACCTCGGGGCGACGATCGACCTCGTGGTCGCGCTCGGTGGAGTGGCGATCGCGTCCCGGCTCCGGCAGCCGGGCGCCGGGATCGACGCCCCCGTCGCCGCGCCGGCGACCTAGCCTGCCCGTCCGATGCCGAACGAGCCGACCCCCGCCGTCCGCCGGCTCGTCGAGTTCCTCGGGACCGCGGTCGATGCCGACGGCGACGTGCTGCGCGACGAGCGGCGCACGCGCGACTGGTGCCGGGCCCACGACCTCGATCCCGGCCGCCGGGCGTTCGCCCCCGACGACCTCGTCCGCCTGCGCGCGCTGCGCACGGGGCTCCGTGCGGCGATCGGTGCGCCGGAGGCGGCGGCCGGGCGTCGGCTCGGCACCCTCGCCCGGCGGCTGCACTTCGGGGTCGCCCTCGGCCCGACCGGGCCGGCCCTGATCCCCGCAGGGACCGGGGCCGACGGCGTGGTCGGACGCATCCTGCTCGATGCGGTCGCGGCCGGGACGAGTGGGGCGTGGTCGCGGATCCGCCCGTGCGGCGCCCCGGCGTGCGAGCGCGTGTTCGTCGACACGACCCGGAGCGGCAACCGCACCTGGTGCGACATGGCGACCTGCGGGAACCGGACGAAGGTGCGGGCCCACCGGGCCCGCACGCGGGCGGGGGCGAGCCGGTGAGGGTCCGGGGGATCGACCACATCGTGCTCGTGGTCGCCGACGTCGAGCGATCCCTCGCGTGGTACCGGGACCGACTCGGGCTCGAGCCGGTGCGGTTCGAGGAGTGGCGTCGTGGGGCCGCGCCGTTCGTCTCGGTGCGGATCGACGCGACCACGATCATCGACCTCGTGCCGGGCGAACGCTCGGGCACGAACGTGGACCACCTCTGCCTCGTCGTCGAGGACGCCGACCTCCACGCGATCGCAGCCGCCGGGCACCTCGACCACGAGGGCTCGCCGCGCCGACTGTTCGGTGCCCGCGGCACGGGCTGGGGGATCTACGTGCGCGACCCTGACGGCAATCGGGTCGAGCTCCGGCACTACGGCGCGGAGCCCGCGGCGCCGGCCTGACCGCTAGAGGAAGCGGCGGAGCAGCTTCTGCTTCTGCTCGGTGTAGGGCGGGTAGGCGATCGGCGGATCGAGGCGCGTCGGCTTGCGCAGCACGCTCTTGCGGTGGCTGAACGTCTCGAAGGTCGAGCGCCCGTGGTAGGCGCCCTGCCCGCTCTCGCCCACGCCGCCGAACGGCAGGGTCGGGGGTACGAGGTGGTAGAGCGTTGCGTTCACGCAGGCCCCGCCGGACGAGGTCTCGGCGAGCACCCGGTCGACGACGCGCCCGGATTCCGCGAACACGTAGAGCGCAAGCGGCTTGTCGCGCCCGTTGATGAAGTCGATGGCCGCGTCGACCCCGTCGACCGGCAGGATCGGGAGGATCGGCCCGAAGATCTCCTCCTGCATGACCTGCGAGCCGGGGTCCGTGCCCACGAGCGCCGTGGGCTCCATGTACCGGTCGGCCTCGTCGCGGCGGCCGCCGAACGCGGGCGTGCCGGCGCCCTCGCCGTCGACGAGCGCGGCGATGCGGGCGAAGTGCCGGCCGTTGATGATCCGACCGAGATCGGGCGAGGCCTGCGGGTCGTCGCCGTAGAAGTCCCGGACCACGGCACCGAGGGCCTCGACGAACGCGTCGGCGACGGACCGGTCGACGAGCACGTAGTCGGGGGCGATGCAGGTCTGCCCGGCGTTCAGGAACTTGCCCCACGCGATGCGCTTCGCGGCGACGGCGAGGTTCGCGGACGCATCGACGTAGGTCGGGCTCTTGCCGCCGAGCTCGAGGGTGACCGGGGTCAGATGGCGGGCGGCCGCGGCCATCACGACCCGGCCGATGGTGCCGTTGCCCGTGTAGAAGACGTGGTCCCATCGCTGCTCGAGCAGCGCGGTGGTCTCGGTCACGGCGCCCTCGACGAGCCGGATCGCGTCCTGGTCGAGGTACTGCGGCAGCAGGCGCGCCAACGTCTCGGAGACCGATGCGGAGACCTCGGAGGGCTTGAGCACCGCGCAGTTGCCGGCGGCGATCGCGCCGACGAGGGGTGCGAGCAGGAGCTGCACCGGGTAGTTCCACGGTCCGATGATGAGGACGACGCCGAGCGGGTCGCGGTGGATGCGGCCCCGGCCCGGGCGCTGCTTCACCGGGATCGCCACGCGCTCGGGGCGGACCCAGCGGTCGAGGTGCTTGAGCGTCACGTCGATCTCGGCCCGCACGAAGGCGAGTTCGGTGAGGAACGCCTCGATCGCAGGCTTGCCGAGGTCGACCCGCAGCGCGCCGAGGAGGTCCTCCTCGCGCTCGGCGAGCATGCGGCGCAGGGCCCGGAGCTGCTCCTTGCGCCAGGCGAGGTCGCGGGTCCGGCCCGACGCGAAGGTCGACCGCAGCGCGGCGACGATCGCCGGGGCGTCGAGGTCGGGGGTCGCGGGTGCGACGGGCGGGGTGGCGGTGGCGGTCATGGATCCTCCAGGTGGATCGGTGCCTCGAGCGCGATCGTACGGCGGCGAACCGGCCGGTGTCGGGGTCCTCAGAGGAGGTCGAGCAGGGCGGTGAGGTCGGCCCCCACCGCCACCCCCCGGCCGCGGGGCTCGTCGTGGGGACAGGTGCCGTCGGGCCAGTGGCCGTCGCGACGGAGGTAGAGGGGCGTGATGCCGGCCGCGAGCGGACCCTCGACGTCGGCGTTCCAGGTGTCACCTGCGAACACGACGGCCTCCGGCTCGAGCCCGGCGGCCGCAAGCGTGTGGGCGTAGATGCGGGGGTGCGGCTTGCGGGCGCCGACCCAGGCCGAGGAGATCACCACGTCGACGGCCTCGGTGAGCCCGGCCTCGGCGATCGCCTCGTGGAGGTCCCAGTCCCAGTTGGAGCACACAACGATCCGCAGGCCGCGGGCCCGGAGCGCGGCGAGCAGGTCGGGGACCTCGTCGTAGGCCTCGAGGACACGCGTCGACTGACCGGCCCGGAGCTTGTCGGCGATGACGTCGTGCTCGTCGGGGTGGACGTCGGACTCGGTGAGCATGGCGAGGGTGCGCCGGCGCTGCCACGCCGAGTAGTGGTCGCGGGAGACCGAGTGCTCGTCATGCTCGAGACCGTCGAGTCCGTGGTCGAAGTAGCGGTCGCGGGCGGCCGGGTCCAGCGCGTAGCCGTGCTCGGCGAGCGCCTCCTCGATCGAGAACCAGTGGGTGGCCCGGGCCAGCGTGCCGTAGAAGTCGAGGAGCACACCGCGGGCGGTCGGGGAGGTCATGCGCCCCATCGTGCCAGCGCCCCCGGACACCCCGGGAACCGCCGGCCCCGCCCCGTGCGGTCCCCGCCGGAGCGGGCCCTGGCCCCGAATCCCGTTCCCTACCTACCGGTAGGTAGGCTGAAACCATGCGCCGTTACCCGAAGCCCTCAACGATCCACCGCACCCCCGAGGAGCACGTGAACTGGCCGGCCTCGGTGCCGTTCCTGCTCGTGCACCTGCTGCCGTTCCTCGTCGTGTTCACCGGCATCACGACGACGGCGCTCGTCCTGTTCGCGGTCACCTACTTCGGTCGGATGTGGCTCGTGACCGCCGGGTACCACCGGTACTTCGCGCACCGCACGTACCGGATGGGTCGCATCCCGCAGTTCCTCATGGCCTTCGGTGCCGAGACCTCGGCGCAGAAGGGCGTGCTCTGGTGGGCCTCGCACCACCGGAACCACCACCAGTTCTCGGACACCGAGCGCGACCTGCACTCGCCGCGCAAGGGTTTCTGGTGGAGCCACGTCGGCTGGATCCTGTGCGACAAGTACAAGGGGTACGAACCCGACCGCATCCGCGACTTCCAGAAGTTCCCGGAACTCGTCTTCATCTCGAAGCACGACTGGCTGCCGACCTGGGCGCTCGGCGTCGCGTGCTTCCTCATCGGCGGCTGGAGCGGCCTCGTCGTCGGCTTCTTCGCGTCGACGGTGCTCCTGTGGCACACGACGTTCCTCGTGAACTCCGCGGCGCACGTGTTCGGTCGTCGTCGGTACGACACCGACGACACGAGCAGGAACTCGTTGCTCATCGCGCTCGTGACCGGCGGCGAGGGATGGCACAACAACCACCACCACTACCAGGCCTCGGCGCGTCAGGGGTTCTTCTGGTGGGAGATCGACACCACGTACTACGGCCTCAAGGTGCTGTCGTGGTTGGGCATCGTGAAGGATCTCCGAACGCCGCCGGACCGCGTCCGGTTCCCGAGCGGCGCACAGGACGACGTGCTCGAGTCCGCCTGACCGATACGCCCGGTGTGAGGAACGCTGCGTTCCGACCGCGCTGCGTGAATGTCCGCGTTCGGGGAACCGCGCGCATGAACCTGACGTTCCGATGCCGGAACCGCCCGACCGGGTGGACCTGGGAGGAACGAACGTCATGCACCCCTCGATGCCCGAGTTCGCGAGTGCCTGCGCCGAACGGGAACGCATCGCCGAGATCGACCTGGATCCGGTGCTCGTCCCGATCCGCACGGGCGTGACGGAGCGGCCGCCGACCGACCTCCTCGAGGTGCAGCTCGAGACGGCGGCGGAGCAGTTGCGCGTCGCACGCGAGCGGCTCGTGCGGTCCCGGCGCCGGGTCGCGGAGCTCCAGGAGGCGGTGGGGCAGGTGCAGGCGTTCCTCGATCTGGCCCGGCGCCGGTGCGCCGTCCCGGCCTGACCCCGGTCAGGCCCCCAGGCGCAGGGGGACCCGCAGGATCCCGGCGATCACGCCGGAGTCGAGCCGCTCGACCGCACCGGCCGGCTCGAGCGTGACGAACCGGCGGGCCGCCTCCTCGAGGAACACCCGGGCCTCGAGGCGCGCGAGGACCGCGCCGAGGCAGAAGTGCTCGCCGAAGCCGAGCGAGAGGTGCGGATTCGGCTCGCGTGCGGCGTCGAACCGCTCGGCGGTGGTGCCGAAGACCTCCTCGTCGCGGTTCGCCGCGGCGTAGACGAGGAGCACCGGCTCCCCGGCCCGGATGGTCTCGCCCCGCACCTCGACGTCGCGGGTTGCGGTGCGCATGAACGAGATCACCGGGGTCGTCCAGCGCAGGCACTCCTCGACCGCGACCGGGATCGGCCCCGGGTGCTCGCGGAGTCGGGCCCACTGCTCGGGGTGCTCGCTGAAGGCCTGGAGCGCGCCGCTGATGAGGTTGCGGGTGGTCTCGTTGCCGGCGACGAGCAGCTGTCCGTAGAACATCATGAGTTCGCCGTCGTCGAGCCCGACGCCGTCGACCTCCGCGGTGCAGAGCAGTGACACGAGGTCGTCGCGCGGGTTGGCCCGCCGCTCGGCCACGAGATCGAGGAAGTACATCGCCATCTCGCCGAGCGCGGCCTCGCTCTCGGGCGTCGTGCCCTGAGCGGCCTCGATCATGAGGTCGGTCCACACGCGGAAGCGGGGCCAGTCGTCACCGGGCACGCCGAGGAGGTCCGCGATGACGAGGAGCGGGAACGGGACGGCGAGGGCCTCCACCACGTCGACCGTCGAGCCGGGTCCGACGGCGTCGATGAGGGCACGGGCGCGCGTGCGGATCTGTGCCTCGAGGGTGCGGATGTGCGAGGTCGAGAAGCCCGGGTTCACGAGCCGGCGGTACCGGCCGTGCTCGGGCGGGTCGACGTAGAGGAGCGCCCCCGGGATCTGGGGCAGCTCGCGCCCGATGTCCATGAGCAGGATGCCCTGCGACGAGCAGAAGGTCTCGGGGTCCCGTGAGATGCGCAGCACGTCGGCGTGCTTCGTCGCGATCCAGCACCCCGGGTCGTCGAGCCACGCGAGGGGGGCTTCGCGGCGCAGGCGTGCGTACTGCGGGAAGGGATCGCCCGCGTACAGCATCGGGTCGGCGATCGGTCCGACGAGCGCGGGGTCCACGGTGCGGCCGGTGCTCATGCGGCCATCCTCGCAGAATCGGCGGCGGCCGGGCGTCGGGTGCGGTGCGGGTAACCTCGGAGCGATCGCACCTCGCGGTGCGTCACGGTGGTGTAGCCGAGTGGTTCAGGCAAGGGTCTGCAAAACCCTGGACGCGGGTTCAATTCCCGCCACCACCTCATCCACGGTGCCCCGGCCTCGGTCGGGGCACCACCGCGTCACGTGTCCCTCAGCGCGAGAGGATCTCGTGGACCTGCTGAGCGCGGCCGGCGTGGATCGTCTCCTCCCGCCCGTTGAGCCGGAGCAGGCGCTCGATCTCGGGGTCGGTCTCGCGGTCGGCCCAGCGCTGGTAGCCGGCATCGCCCGCGATCTCGCCCTGGACCACAGCGAGGAAGAAGTTCGCGTCGACGGTGTCCGGGAGCGGCACGGCGAGGATCTCCTCGTGCTCCGGGCCGGGTGTCCACTCGGTGCCGGTCCGGATCGAGAGCATCTTCGCGATGCGGCGCGCGTGCGCCCGCTCCTCCTGACCGTTGCGGCGCAGCAGCTCCTTGGCCGTCGGGTCCTCAACCCGGTCGGCGAGGCCCTGGTACAGCACCTCACCGCTCACCTCGAGGCGGTAGGCGAGTTCGAGCGCCTCGACGTCGAGCTCCGCCTTGGCGGCGAGCGCGGCGTTCGCAGAGAGGAAGTCGTACTCGGGCATCGGGAGGCTCCTCGCGGTGGGGGTCGTCGTCACCGTACCCCGGGCGGTCGAACCGGTCAGCGGCGTCGGAGCGCGCGCAGCGGCGCGGTGAGGCGCCACGAGATCGAGCGGCGGGCGTCCTCGGCGGCGGTCCGCGTCGTGGCGTGGTCGGCCCGCTCGGCCTCGAGTGCCGCCTGCACCTCGGCGAGGGTGTCGATGAGCTCGGCGTTCATGGTCTCGGCCGCCACGACCCGGGCCTCGAGTTCGGCGACCCGGGCCTCGACCGCGCGGATCTCGACCGCGGGCGGCCGCATGGCCGCGCAGGAGGCGCCGGTGCGTCGCTCGCCCCGGCGACCGGGCGGGGAGTCGGAGCGGAAGAGCGGGTTGTCGGCGTTGTCGAGTTCGAGCACCGTCGGGGTGATGCCGTGGATCGCGAGCGCGACGTTGAGGGAGAGCTGGTCCCGACGGGAGTAGCGGAGTTGGTGGTCGAACCAGGTCCGCATCGTGGCCTCGACCCGGGCGCTGCGCCGACGGGCGATGAACCCGGCCGAGTAGGGGCGCGTCTCGAGCACGGCCGGGTGCAGGGCGCTGTAGTGCATGAACTGCTCGTACACGCGGGCGGGGTCGTCGAGGCCGTCGTCGGCCACCACGAGGAACTCGTCGGCGAGGGTCGCACGTGACGAGTGCCGGACGAGCGCGAGGTCGTGATCGGCGAGCGCGGCGTCGAGGACCGTCTCGGGCAGCTCCCGCAGGGTGATCGCGTTGTCGATGAACAGGGTCTCGTCGAACTCGGGTGCGTACTCGTGGAGGAGCGCCTTGATCCGCCGGGCGCTGCGGACCGGGTCCCGCGGGAACGCCGGTTCGACGACGCGGATCTCCCAGGTGTCGCTCGTGAGGGTGGGGTCGTCGGTCACGCACACGAACCGGAGGTCGCTGCGGGCGGCGATCGGTTGCTCGCCGAGCGGCTCGTACCCGGCGACGAGCGCGGTGACGACCGCGCGCTCCACCGGCGTCAGTCCCCGTCGACGACGAGCGTGCGCCCGCCGTCGGCGAGTCGCAGAGTGATCTCGCCGGCGAGGAGCCGGTGCACGAGGTCGCCGACGACCTGGGCCCGCCAACCCTCGTCGAGACGACCGGGGCGACCGGCGACGATCGCGGTGATGTCGGCCCGGGCGGCCACCATCGCGGGGTCGAGCCCGAGGTTGCGGGCCCGCTGCCCCACGAGCGCGCCGGCGAGGGTGATCGCGGCGCCGAGGCCGCGGTCGTCGGGCTCGTCGGGCGGGGTCACGAGGCCGGACGGGTCCATCGCGAGCCCGGCGGCCACGGCGTCGAGGATCGCCTGCACGCTCCTCGGGTCGTTCGGCACGCCGCGGCACCCGTCGAGGTCCTGCTTCGAACGGGGTTGGCGCGCGATGACGCTGTCGAGCCCGAGGTCACCGATGACGTTGCGCGGCGGCACGTTGCGGGCCCGTGCGGTCTCCTCGCGCCACGCGCACAGCGTCTGCGCGACCCGGGCGCGTTCGCCGCGCAACGATCGGGCGCCGCGGACCCGCCACCATGCACGCGACGGGTCGGCGGGCCCCGGCGGGACGCGTGACGCCTCGCACTCGTCGAGCGCCCAGGCCCAGCGCTCCTCGCCGATCTCCTCGCGCAACCGGTCGGCGAGATCGTGCAGGTGCGCGACGTCGAGCGCCGCGTACTTGCGGGCGGATTCCCGCAGCGGTCGCGCCGTCCAGTCGGTGAGCCGATCGCCCTTCTCGAGGGTGACGCCGAGGTGCCGCTTGCACAGCGTGAGGAGGGACTGGTTGCCCGCGCCCACGAACGCGGCGGCGATCTGGGTGTCGACGAGGCGCGCGGGTCCGGTGCCGACCTCCCGCTGGAGGATCTCGAGGTCCTGGCGGGCCGCGTGGGCGAGCATGGTGCCCGGGCCGTCGAGCAGCGGCGCGAGGAGTCGCACGTCGCACGCGAGCGGATCGACGAGCCAGATGCGTGCGCCGTCGGAGACCTGCAGCAGCGCGAGGGTGGGGTAGTAGGAGCGCTCCCCCTGGAACTCGGTGTCGAGCGCGTAGCGGTCGGCCCGGAGCAGAACCTCCACCGCTGCGTCGAGGTTGGCGTCGGTCGCAACCCAGACGGGTTCGGGCGGAGCGGGAGCGTCGGTCACGGTTGCGCACCGTAATGGCTCGGCGTCGGCGCGTCGGACGGGGGCTGTCCGGCGGGATCCCCGGGGAAATCGGGGACCGGTGGTACTTTGCGCGCCGCTCCCACGGGCGGAGCACGTCGGAAGGCAGGTAGTGATGACAGGTGTTGAGATCGACTTCTTCAGCATGGGGCCGGGCGGAGGCCTGGCGTACCTGACGCGCTACGCGCACGTCGTGTTCGGTGTGGCCTGGATCGGCCTGCTCTACTACTTCAACTTCGTGCAGGTCCCGGCCTTCGCCGAGATGGAGGCCGCGGCCCGCAACAACGCGATCGACAAGCTCGCGAGCCGGGCCCTCTGGTGGTTCCGCTGGGCCGCCGTGGCCACGGTCGTGTCCGGGATCCTCATCCTGTGGGCCCAGGAGCAGCTCTCCGGCGGCGAGTACTTCAAGTCGCCGGCCGGCATCGCGATCTCGACCGGTATCCTGCTCGCCCTCACGATGTTCGTGAACGTGTGGGGCATCATCTGGCGCAACCAGAAGGTCGTCATCGCCAACGCCCGCAACGTGCAGGCCGGTGGGGAGGCCGACCCGGCGGCGGCGGGCGCAGGGCGCCGGGCGCTGCTCGCATCCCGGCAGAACGCCATCTACTCCCTGCCGATGCTCGCCTTCATGGTCGGCACGAGCCACTTCGGTGCGACCGGTGCGGCCGACGGTGGTCAGCGGGCCCTCTACTGGGCGATCACCGCGGTCATCTGGCTCGTCCTGGAACTCAACGCCCTCGGAGTGTTCGGCAAGGACCCGGGCGGGACCCGGAAGATCTACGACACCCACAAGGCGGCGATCATCACCGGCGTCGTGTACCTCGTGGTCCAGCTCGGGCTCTACAAGTACATCCTCGCCTGAGCCCCGACTCCGTTCGACGCACGAGGGCGCCCCACGGGGCGCCCTCGTCGCGTGCGGCGCCTGCGACGAGCCGTGCGGGGTGGGGGTCCGCAGTGCGAGGAGGTGGGGAGCGCCTTGCGGGTGTCGTGGTCGTGAGCGCCGTGCGGTGCGGTGTGCGGACGTCCCCCGACGAGCCGTGCGGGGTGGGATCCGCGTCACCGCAGGCGCCACTCGATCCGCTCGCCCGACTCGAAGGCCTGCTGGCCCTCGGCGAGGGACTCCTGGTTCGTGCCGAGGCCGACGTAGGCGTACCCGAGCTTGAGCGCCTGCCGGGCGCCCATCTCGCGCGCGGCCCACAGGGCGCGCACCGTGCCCTGGATCGCGAGTGCGGGTTGCGACGCGATGATCCGCGCCGCCCAGTCGGCTCGCTCCTGCAGCTCCGCACCGGGGACCACCTCGCTCACGAGGCCGACCTGGTGGGCGCGCTGCGCGGACAGCCGCTCGTAGTTGCCGAGCAGCGACATGCGCATGATGTCGCCGAACGGTGTGATGCCGGCGAGGTGCATCGGCTCGAACGACGCGGTCATGCCGTAGGTGACGTGCGGATCGAAGAAGGTCGCATGATCGGCGGCGATGATGAAGTCGACCTCGCCGAGCATGTAGAACGCGCCACCGCACGCCATGCCGTTCACCGCGGCGATGACGGGCTTCCAGAGGTCGCAGGACTTCGGCCCGAGCCGATCGCCGGGGTCGTTGAACATGAACGGCGTCTCGTCGCCCGCACCGACGATGTCCTCGATGTCGGTCACCTCGGCCCTGCCGTCGCCCATCGCCTCGATGCGGTCGATGCCGGTGCAGAACGCGCGGTCGCCGGCTCCGGTGAGCACGATGCAGCGGACGTCGTCGTGGCGCCGCAGGGCCCGCCAGAGGCCGTGCAGCTCGCGCTGCATCTGGAGGTTGAACGAGTTGAGGCTCTCCGGGCGGTTGAGCGTCACCCGGGCGACACCGTCCTGCTCCTCGTACGTCAGGGTCTCGAAGTCGGTCTGCACGGCGATCCTCGGTTCGTCGACGGGCCCGGGACGGGCGCCGGGGAGTGTACGCAGGGCGGGAACACGCGCGTTCGGTCAGGCGGGGGTGTCGCCGGACTCGGCGACCCGGCGTTCGATCGCGGCGAGGGCGAGGCGTTGGGTCGTGCGTTGGTGGAGGTACTCGACGACCCGGGTGACGAGGGGAGCCATCCGGGCGGCGGACGCGTCGATCCGGCGGCGGAACTCGGCGAACTCCTTCTCGTCGAGCGCGGGTCCACGACGGCCGGCGAACACCTCGACCACCTCGGTCTGCATCGCCTCGATGTGGCGGACCTGGATGCGCACGAGCTCGAGGACGATCTCGGTCGGCATGCCGATGCGCCGCAGTTCGGCGAGCGCCCGCAACGCGTCGAGATCGGTGGCGTCGTAGTCGCGCCGGCCGTACTCGCCCGGTTCCCGCAGGAGTCCCTCGGCGCGCACCGCGTCGACGACCGCCGGGTCGAGACCGCTGCGCTCGACCAGATCCTCGAGGGAGTAGTCGAGCGCGCCGGCCCCCTCGCACACCTCGGCCACGAGTTCGGCGCCGCGGTCGGTGTCGAGGAGGGTCCGGATCGCGGCGAGGGAGAACCGCCGGGCCTGCAACTCGCGGATGCGCTCGAGTCGCTCGAGGTGCTCGGCCCCGTAGACCTTGGTGCGACCGACCCGGGTGGCCGGGGGGAGGAGGCCCTCCCGGCGGTAGAACCGGATCGTGTCGACCGTGAGGCCGGATTCGCGGGCCAGGTCGTCGATCCGCCACTCGGTCGGTTCGGTCGGCACGGATGCTCCGGGTGGGTCGTCGGGGACACCTGTGATGTCGGTCACAGTATGTGAGTGAGGACTCTGACAGAGGTTACTCTCATCGTACGAGCCCGCAGTACCCCCATCCGGATGCGGGATCAGGATCGGAGACCTGGCGTGGAGCGTGAGCAGCACGAGCAGGCGGCGGCCGTCAGACGCTGGATCGCCCGACAGTTGGAGTGGGAGCACTCGCTCGACGCCCTCCGGGGTGTGGACGAGGCGGCCCACGAGGATCGTGGTGCGGAGGGAGACGGGCCCGCCCGGGCCGCCTGACCCCCACGACACCGACCCGACGCCCTCCCCCCGGGGCGTACGGGTCACGAACACGACGAGGCCTCGATCACCGGATCCCCCCTCCGGTGGGCGAGGCCTCGTCGCGTCACGGCTGTGTCGGTGCGCGGGGGCTGCTCGCCTCCTCGCGCGGCGGTTCCATCCCGCACGGCTCGTCGGGGGGTGCCCGCGTGCGGCTGGAGGGTGGTGCTCAGAGGGTCGCCGGGGCGCGGGGGCTGCTCGCCTCCTCGCGCTGCGGCTCACCACCCTCTGAAGTCGGGGTCCCGCTTCTCGAGCATGGCCGCGGTGCGCTCCTGGCCGTCGGCGGTGCCGAGGTTCAGCTCGACGTAGAGCCCCTCCTGCTCGAGCACGACGCCGCGCGGGTTGTCGACCGCCGAGTGCAGCAGGTGCTTGGCCCAGCCGAGCACCTTGGTGGGCTTCGCTGCGAGCCGGGCGGCGACCGCGTCGGTCTCGGCGCGCAGGTCGGCGGCCGGCACGACCCGGTTCACGATCCCGAACTCCCGGGCCTGCTCGGCCGAGAGGGTGTCGCCGAGCAGCACGATCTCCTTGGCCCGGTGCATGCCCACGATCTGGGGGAGCAGGTACGCGAAGCCCCCGTCGGGGACGAGCGCCTTGGACGCGAACACGTCGACGAAGCGGGCGGTGTCGGCCGCAATCACGAGGTCGCAGGCGAGCGCGAGCATGGCGCCGCCACCGGCCGCAGTGCCGTTGAGCGCCGCGACCACGGGCTTCTGGCAGTCCTGGATGGACGCCATGAGGGTCTGGAACCCGGCCCGCATCATCTCGACCGCCTGCCCGACGACGAAGTCGGGCGCACCCTCGGGTCGCACGGGGGCCGGGGGGCGCACCCGCAGGTCGGCGCCGGTGCAGAAGTGGCGATCCCCGGCGCCGGTCAGCACGACGCAGCGCACCTCGAGGTCGGTGTGCGCCCGCTGGAACTGCTCGATGAGCGCGTCGCGCACGGTGTAAGGGATCGCGTTCGACGCTTCGGGGCGGTTGATCGTCAACGTGAGCACACCGTCGCGCAGCTCCGTGAGCAGGTCGCGGTCGGCGTCGTTCGCGGTCGCCTCGGGCATGGGTCCTCCAGTGGGGCCGATCGGGCGGCGTGAGCATACGGGGTCGGTCGGCACGCCGGACCGGGAGGCATGCGGGCGGTACCGTTCGGGATGCCGGGTCGGCCGGCCACCGAGGATCCGACGCTGCGCACGCAGCGTCGACGACAACGAGGAGCGATGCCGTGAAGGTCAGCGTGAACTTCGATCTCTGCAAGTCCAACGCGGTCTGCATGGACGCGGCCCCGACCGTGTTCGAGGTCCGCGACGACGGCTACCTCTACGTGCTCCAGGAGGAGCCCGGCGAGGACCTGCGCGCCCAGGTGGAGGCTGCGGCGGCGACCTGCCCGACCCAGGCCATCACCGTCGAGGGCTGAGCGGCCCCGTGGAGTCGATCGCCGTCATCGGCGCGTCGCTCGCCGGCCTGCGCGCGGTCGAGACGCTCCGCCGATCCGGGTTCGCCGGGCGTCTCACCCTCGTGGGGGCGGAGTCCCACCTGCCCTACGACCGGCCGCCCCTCTCGAAGGAGCTGCTGTCGGGGGAGTGGGACCACGACCGCGTGGTGCTGCGCAGGGCCCCGTACGACGAGCTCGAGCTCGAGCTGCTGCTCGGGTTCCGGGCGACCGCGCTCGACGCGGCGACCCGCACGGTAACGCTCCACGACGGCCGCACGCTCACCGCCGACGGCATCGTGCTCGCCACCGGTGCCGCGCCGCGGACGATCCCGCGGCTCCCGGCGCTCGACGGCGTCGTCACGTTGCGCACCCTCGACGACTGCATGGCCCTGCGCGGCGCGATGGAGCGCGGCGCACGAGTGTGCGTCATCGGCGCGGGCTTCATCGGTGCGGAGGTCGCCGCCACGGCACGGGCGCGCGGTCTCGACGTCACCGTGCTCGAGGCACTCGACGCGCCGATGGTCCGCGGCGTCGGCACCCGCATCGGCGCGTCGCTCGCCGCGCTCCACCGGGCCAACGGGGTCGATCTGCGCACCGGGGTGATCGTCGAGACCGTCGAGGGGGATGGACGGGTCGAGCGGGTGCGCCTCGCCGGAGGCGACGTCGTCGAGTGCGACGTGCTGCTCGTCGCCGTCGGTGCCGCACCGAGCACGGCGTGGCTCGAGGACTCGGGACTCGCGATCGACGACGGCGTCGTGTGCGACGAGACGCTGCTCGCCGCGCCCGGCATCGTGGCGGCGGGGGATGTCGCCCGGTGGCCGAACCCGACCTTCGACGGCGAGTCCATGCGCATCGAGCACTGGACGAACGCCGCGGAGCAGGGGATGCACGCCGCCGCACGTCTCCTCACGGCGGACGGCCCGGGGACGCCGTTCGCCGCCGTGCCCTTCGTGTGGTCGGACCAGTTCGGGGTGAAGATCCAGAGTGCCGGCCGCTTCTCGGGCGCCGATCGCATGGAGGTCGTGCACGGTTCGATCGACGACCACCGGTTCGTGGCGATCTTCGAACGGGCCGGTCGGGTGTCGGGGGTGCTCGGGTGCTCCGAGCCGCGCCGGGTCATGCAGTACCGCCGCCTCATCGGGGCCCTGACCCCCTTCGACGAGGCGCTCACCGCGGTCGAGTAGCGCGTCCGGGACGCCGCTCGCCCGTACGATGCGCGGGTGGGGTCCCTGCTCGTCACCAACGACTTCCCGCCGAAGGTCGGCGGTATCCAGTCGTACCTGCACGAACTGTGGCGCCGACTCCCGCCCGCGGACACCACCGTGCTCACGACGCCGTACGCCGGCGCCGCCGACTTCGACGCGGCGCAGCGTTTCCGCGTCGAACGGGTGAGCGAGCGCGTGATGCTGCCGACCGGATCGCTCGCGTCCCGGATCGACGGGCTCGCCCGTGAGGTCGGCGCCGAGGTGATCGTCCTCGATCCGGCGCTCCCGCTCGGGCGGCTCGGGCACCGGCTCGAGGCGGCCCCGCACATCGTCGTGGCGCACGGTGCCGAGATCACGGTCCCGGGGCGCCTGCCCGGATCCCGCCGGCTGCTCGGTCGCGTGCTGCGCGGGGCCGACGCCGTCGTCGCCGCAGGGGAGTACCCGGCCCGGGAGTGCAGCCATGCGGCCGGGCGCGCCGTGCAGGGGATCGTCGTCCCGCCGGGGGTGGACGTCGACCGGTTCCGGCCGGTGGCCGACGACGCGGAGCGGGCGGCGACCCGGACGCGTCTCGGCCTCGATCCGGATCGACCGCTCGTCGTCGGGGTGAGCCGGCTCGTGCCGCGCAAGGGGTTCGACGTGCTCATCGAGGCGGTCGCGGGTCTCGACCCCTCCGTCGTGCTCGCCATCGCAGGAGCCGGCCGCGACGCCGAGCGCCTGCGTCGGATCGCCGAACGCCACGACCTCGTGCGGTCGGGTCGGGTCCGGTTCCTCGGTCGCATCCCGTTCGACGAGCTCGTCGCGCTCCACCGGGTCGGCGACGTGTTCGCGGCCCCGTGCCGGGACCGCTGGGGCGGGCTCGAGGCCGAGGGCTTCGGCATCGTGTTCCTCGAGGCCGCGGCGAGCGGTGTGCCGGCCATCGCCGGGCGCAGCGGCGGCAGCCACGAGGCCGTGCGCGACGGTGAGACCGGCCACGTGGTCGGGCCGCGCGACGTCGCCGGGCTGCGCGATCGCATCGCCGGGCTCCTCGGCGACGACGTCCGGCGGCGCGCGATGGGTGCTGCCGCGCGCGCCTGGGCGGTGGCCGAGTGCTCCTACGACGTGCGGGTGGCACCGCTCGCCCGCCTCCTCGCCGGTGACCGCTCGGACGTCGCCCCGCTGCCGGGCGCCTGAGGGATCGGGCCCGCGCCCGCCTACGCTGCGATGGTGACCGCACCGTCCCCGTCGTCCGCCGACCGCACGGCCGAGGGTCGCGGGATCGTCCTCGCCTCGTGGTGGTCCGATCTCGCGTTGGCGCTCGCGGTGCTGCCCCCCGTGGTCGGCGTCGATGCGTTCGACGGGGTGTCGGTCGGCGCGTCGATGGTCTCGTTCCTCGTCGCACTGGTGGTGTGGGTGTGGGCGCTCGTGCTGGCCGGGGCCCGGACGACCCGCGGCGACGACGTGCAGATCGCCAGCCTGTTCCTCGTGCAGGGTGCGGTGGAGGGTACGCCGCGACGGTCGCTGTACCTCTCGCTGGCGTGCTGCATCGTCATCACGACGATCGCCGCGGCCTCCGACCCGTTCGTGGTCCTCGCACCCATGCTCCCGCTGGGGTTCGTGGGGCTCTGGGGGGCCCGCCACGGTGTGTACCCTGCTCGGCGGGACGCCACCCCGGTCCGCCGTGCCGCCACGCCCGACCGGACCCGACCCGCCGACGGCGCCCCCGAACCGGACGAGGAAGGCTGACGTGTCCGAGACCGTGCACGAACGGATCCGCATCGACGCCGATCGGGATGCCTGCATCGCGGTCGTGCTCGACTTCGAGGCGTACCCGGCCTGGGCGCGCGACCTCAAGGCGGTCACCGTCGTCGAGCGCGACGCCGAGGATCGGGCCGCCAAGGTCGAGTTCCGGGCGGCCGGGATGGGCAAGTCCTTCACCTACGTGCTCGCCTACGACTACTCGGCGATGCCCGAGCGCCTCTCCTGGGTGCTCGACCACGGTGACTCGCTGCGGTCGCTCGACGGGACGTACCGGTTCGAGTCCGACGGCGACGCCACCCGGGTGCACTACGACCTCACCGTCGACGTCACCATCCCGCTGCCGGGCCTCATCAAGCGCCGGGCGGCCGGGATGATCACGGGGACCGCGCTGCGCGACCTCAAGAAGGCGGTCGAGCGGGCCTGAGGCCGGCTCCGGTTCCGCGCCACACGTGGACGCCGGGCGGATCCGCCCCGTACGCTCGGCCCGTTCGGGGCGATCGGAGACGGAGGGAGGCCCATGCGCGATCCGGGCACACCGCGACGCAATCCGCTCTTCGACCACACCTTCGACGAGGCCGACGACGGTGCCGTGCCCTTCGCCGGCGCCCCCGGCGACCGGGCCGAACCGCGGTTGCGGGCGCTCGACGACGCGAGCGCGTGGAGCGACGACTTCGACTGGGGCGACGACCCCTTCACCGATCCGTTCGCGGCCCGCGACGCCGAGTTCGACGAGCCCGACCCGTGGGCGCAGGCCGCCGGTGCGCCGAACGACCCGCTCTCCGGACTCACCGGCATCGTCGCTGCGCTCACCGAGGCCCAGCCCGAGGCGGTCGAGCACCTCGTGACCGCGGCGCACGAGGTGGTGCTCGCGGTGAAGACCGTCGTCGACGCGACCGAGGCCGCACTCGCCGCCCAGCGCGCCGACCTTGCCGCCCAGCGCGAGGCGCGCGAGCAGGGATGACCGAGCAGGGATGACCACCTCCGTCGGGATCGACCTCGGGGGGACGAACCTCCGCACCGCGGTCGTCGACGACTCGGGCACGATCCTGGTCGAGGACCGACGTCCGGCCCCGACGGGGTGGGAGGCCCTGCGGGCCGAGATGGTCGCTGCGGTCGGAGCGGTGCGCGCGACGTGCCCCGACGTGACGGCGGTCGGCGTGGGTGCGGCGGGCATGGTCGGCCGTGACGGGGTCGTGCGCTACTCGCCCAACGTCCATGCGTTCTCCGATACGCCGGTGCGGGCCGATCTCGAGACGGCGACGGGCCTGCCGGTGATCGTCGACAACGACGCGAACGTGGCGGCGTACGCGGAGGTGCGGGTCGGCGCGGCGCGCGGCTGCGACCACGCGCTCGTCATCACCCTCGGCACCGGCATCGGCGGCGGGATCGTGGTCGACGGCCGGGTGCTCCGGGGTGCGAACGGGTTCGCCGCCGAGGTCGGCCACTTCCAGATCGATCCGAACGGGGCGATGTGCGCGTGCGGTGAAGCGGGTCACTGGGAGGCGTTGGCGTCCGGGAACGCGCTCGGGGCGCAGGGTCGGGAGGCCACCGCGGCGGGGCGTGCGGGCGCCGTCCTCGCGCTCGCCGGTTCGGTGGAGGCGATCCGCGGCGAGCACGTGGCGGCGGCTGCGGAGGCCGGCGACCCCGACGCGCTCGCCCTCCTCGACACGTTCGCCGGGTACGTGGCCATCGGACTCGTCGGGCTCGCAAACATCCTCGACCCGGATCGCATCGTGATCTCCGGTGGCCTCATCGCGCTCGGCGACCTGCTCCTCGATCCGGTGCGTCGGCACTTCACCGGCCACATCGAGGGCGCGGCGGCCCGTGCGGGGCTCGAGATCGTGCCCGCCGAACTCGGCACGCGGGCCGGAGTGGTCGGCGCCGCGCTGCTCGCTGCGGCATCGGT
Source organism: Actinomycetes bacterium (assembly GCA_046081705.1). Classification (GTDB taxonomy): domain Bacteria; phylum Actinomycetota; class Acidimicrobiia; order IMCC26256; family IMCC26256; genus IMCC26256. Next base: position 27,026 of record JBJTWK010000063.1, read on the forward strand.
GTCGTGACCGGCTCGGTCCGGGTCGGCCTGACCCTCCCGTCCTTCCGCGAGGAGATCGACCCACTCGTCGACGTGGCCGTTGCGGCCGAGCGGGCGGGGCTCGATGCCGTCTTCGCCTACGACCACCTGTTCCGCCACGCGCCGGACGGTGCCGTGCGGCCGGCGCTCGAACTCGCCCCGGTGCTCGGGGTGCTCGCGGCGGCGACGTCGCGGATCGCGATCGGCGCGCTCGTCGCCCGGGCGACGCTGCGTCCACCGGCGGTGCTGGCGAACGTGTTCGACACGGCGCGCCGGATCGGCGGCGACCGGGTCATCGCCGGCATCGGCGCCGGTGACGAGGAGAGCCGCGACGAGATGGTGACCTTCGGCTACGAGTTCGGCGACCTCCCGTCTCGCCTCGCCGCGCTCGACGCTGCGGTGGACGCGGTGGCCGCGACCGGGGTGCCGGTCTGGGTCGGGGGGAACCCGAGGTTCGTGGCCGAGGCGGCCGTGCGGGCGGGCGCCTGGAACCGCTGGGGCGGTGACGCGGCGGGCTTCGCCGCCGGGCTCGCCACGATCACGGCGGTGGCCGCGGGCGCTCCGGTCGTCGCGACCTGGGGCGGCCTGTGCGTGCTCGACGTGACCGATGACGCCGCCGCGGCGAAGGCGGCCCGGCTCGGTGCGGGACCGCGGACCCTCGTCGGATCCCCGACCACGGTCGCCGCCGCGTCGCGCGCCTACGTCGATGCGGGCGCGGCGTGGATCGTCCTCGGGCCGATCGACTCCTCCGACCCGACCAACGGCCCGCTCGTCGGCGAGGTCCGCGCCCGTCTCGCCGGCTGAGGCCTCAGCGCGTGCCGGCGAGCAGGAGCCGTGCGGCCTCCGAGAGGTCGAGCACCATCTGCTCGTCGTCGATCATGCCGCTGCTCCACGCGCCGAGCGCGGCGAACCACACGTAGCCGAGGGTCCGCAGGGCGGTGTCGGCGTCGTCGACCTCGGTGAACCCGCCCGCGTCGCCGAGGATGCCGCGCAGCAGTTCGAGGATCTCCTGCTTGATCGCGGCGGCGTCGGGTTCGGGCGAGCCGAGCGCGGTGACCATCGCCCCGGCGAGGCGCGGTTCGCGTGTGAGTGCCCGGGTGGCCCGTTCGAGCACGCCGTTGACCCGCTCGAGCGGGGAGTTCCCGCGGCTCGGTCGTCGCCCGAGGATGGCGCGCAGCGTGCTCGTCTGGTCGGCGAGCGCGGCGAGCAGCAACTGGTCCTTCGACGGGTACTGGCGGTAGAGGGTGGCGAGCGCGACGTCGGCGCGGTTGGCGACGTCGCGCATCTGCACCGCCTCGTAGCCGCCCTGCTGTGCGAGTTCCACGGCCGCGTCGACGAGCCGCCGGCGGCGTTCGGCGGTCTCGGTCGCGCGCGGTGGCCCGGTCGGGCTCGCCACGCTCAGCCCTCCTCGGGGAGCGGGGCGTAGTCGGTCGAGCGGTCGGCCGTCCGGCGCGTGCCGGTCCGGGCGACGGCCTCGGCGAGGTCGGCGAGGAAGTCGTCGATCGCGGGTGCGGTGCCGGCCGACACCGTCGCGTGGATGGAGTCGGGCGGGGTCTGGCGGTCCAGGTGCCAGCCGCGGGCCCCGAGCTCGTCCATCACGCGGAAGATGTCGAGGTGCTCGGGGTCCTCGGCGGCGATCGCCACGAGGTGCGCGTCGGGCTCCCCGAGGATCCGGAGCCCGTCGATCGCGCGCACGCCCTCGACGAGGCGGATGGTGGCGTCGATGGTCGTGCGTACGAGCCGCAGGTACCCGGACTCGCCGAGGAAGTGGAGCACCGCCCACGACGCAGCGATCGGGACGGCCGACCGGGTCCCCTGGATGCCGGGCGACGCGTAGAACCCGCCGAGCCAATCGTCGAAGAGGAAGATCTGGTGACGCCGAAGCTCAGCGGTGCGGTGCAGCAGCACCGACGCGCCCTTCGGGGCGTACCCGAGCTTGTGGATGTCGGCCGAGATCGAGGTGACGCCCTCGACCCGGAAGTCCCACGGCGGCACGGTGAACCCGAGGCGCTCCATGAAGGGCAGGACGAACCCGCCCATGCACGCGTCGACGTGGCACGAGATCCCGCGTGCCGCCGCGAGGGCGGCGATCTCCGGGATCGGGTCGATGACGCCCTGCGGGTACTGCGGGGCGGAGCCGACGAGGAGGACCGTGTTGTCGTCGATCCGCCGGGCCATGGCGTCGACGTCCACCCGCCAGTCGTCGCGCACGTCGACCGCGCGGACCTCGACCCCGTAGTCGTGGCCCGCCTTGTGGAACGCGGCGTGCGCGCTGCGGCCGAGCACGAGGTTCGGCTCGGTGATCCCGCGCTCGGCGAGGGCGCGGTCACGCGCGGACTTCACGGCGAGCAGGATCGATTCGGTGCCGCCCGAGGTCATGAACCCGGCGGCCTCGCGCCCCTCGTCGCGACCGTGGAGCATGTCGGCGACCGCGTCGACGACCTCCTCCTGCATCCGGCCGAGGCTGGGGAACGCGAGCGGGTTGAGCGCGTTCTCGGAGAGGTACATCACGCTGGCCTCGCGCACGACCTCCTCGACCTCCTCGCCCGCGTGGAACACGAGGGCGAAGCAGCGGCCGTTGCGCCAGTCCTTGTCGTCGGTGCGCATCGCCTCGAGCGCAGCGAGCACCTCGTCCCGACTCATCCCGTCCTGCGGCAGACCCATGCGGGCACGATACGCCGGACGCGGCGGCGATCGCCGTGGCGCGCCGGTGTCCGGTCAGGTGATCGCGGCCAGGCGGCGGGCGATGTCGGCGCGGGCCACGCGTCGCAGGGTGGTCGCGTGGACCTGCTCGACGACCGCGGGATCCCGACCCTCGGCCATCGTGTCCCCGCCCATGACGGCCCGGTCCTCGGGCGACGGCTGGAACGCCACGACCGGGATCCCGGCGTTGCGCAGGCGGCGGACCTCCTGCGCGAGGCGGCGGCGGAAGTGGAGCCGGGGTGCGGTGCGCAGCTCGAAGGACATCGCCGACCGTGCGACCGACATCGGCGAGGAGACGATCACGAGGTCGGGCCGCATCGGGGCGACGAGGTCGGCGTTCGTGGCGGAGTACGCGGCGCCGTCGACGTAGTGGAGGCCGTCGATCTCCACGGGCCGGAAGTACCCGGGGATCGCGGACGACGCCCCGACGGCGGTCGCGAGATCGGCCTCGGGTGCCCCCTCGCGCCCGAACACGACCCGGTGCCCGTCCTCGACCCGGACCGCACAGATCCAGAGCGGATCGGCGCTCCACCCCGGACCGGTGACCCCGTGGAGCGCGTCGGTCCAGGTCTCCGGTGGTACTCGGCCCTTCGGGAGCGAGACCGCCAGGACCGTCTCGGGGCGCAGTTCCCAGGGCCGGGTCGCGAGCCGGCGCAGCAGGCGCGGGTGCGGCGGGCGGGGGAGCGTGCGCCGACCGACCGGGGTGCGCCAGTCGCCCGCCTCGCCGAGGCGGCCCATGATCTCGTCGCCCCCGGGGGAGCGGGGCGCACCCCGCAGCGTCGCCGCCGCGTCCGCCGGCGAGAGGCCGGCCCGGATGTAGGCGCCGGCCGACGAGCCGGCCGAGGTCCCCACGATGAGCGACGCGTCCCGGGCGTCCCAGCCCGTGGCGTCGGCCAGGCCGGACAGCACGCCGGCGTGGAACGCCTGACCGGTGAGCCCACCGGCACCGAGGACGAGCGCGACGTTCGGCACGACCCCACTATGCCAACCGACGGGCGATCCGCCGGTGCCGGAGCGTTAGGCCGGGTCGCCCTCGGGGCCCGCGACGCCGGGCGGGGCGGCCTCGCCGCGTGCCCGTCCGAAGTACTCCCAGGCCCGCTCGGGGTCGATGATGACGAACAGGCCCTCGGCCTCGGCGGTGACCACACCGTCGACCGACATGGTGCCGCGGGCCGTCACGCGCCGACCGTCGACCGCCTCGGTCCACGCCCGGAACTCGATGTCGGTGTGGAGCGGGGTCGGACGCCGGTAGCGGACCCGCAGTGAACCGGTCATGCCCGGGTTGGCGCTCGCGACGTTCGCCATGCCGAGGATCTCGTCGAAGGTCAGGGCGATCCAGCCGCCGTGCACGTACCCCGGCGGGCCCTCGTACGCGGCGTGGAAGACCCCGTGGCCGACGACGGCGCCGTCCACGACGCTCCAGGTGAGCGGCGGCGCGACCGGGTTCACCGGCCCGACGATTGGCGACCGGGTGAGGTAGTCGCCGTGTGAGCGGGCCTCGAGGCGACGCTGGCCGCGCTCGGTCGCGGCGTGCGGTGAACCCGCGATCGACGCGGCGATCGCGTCCGCCGCGTCGGCGGCCGCCTGGAGCACCTCGTCGTCGACGTCGTCGCGGGTCAGGATCGCATCGATGACGTGGCGCACCGAACGGGTGAGGCGACGCCGGGGGTCGCCCGCGAAGTCGGCGGTGGCGTCGGCGTCGAAGGACAGCGCCGCGAGCATCGCGTTCTCGACCGGCGAGCCGGCCGCGTCGTCGCTCATCGGCCGATGAAGTTCGGCGGGCGCTTCTCGGCGAAGGCCCGCGGTCCCTCCTGGGCGTCCTCGGAGGCGAACACCTCCCAGCCGATGCCGTCCTGGATCGCCATCGACTCGGCGTCGGAGAGCCCCTCGGTCTCCCGGAAGGCCCGCAGGATCGCCTTCGTGGACACCGGGCTGTTGGCGGCGACCTGGGCGGCCACGGCCCGGGCGACGGCGAGGGCCTCGCCGTCGGGCACGACCCGGCCCACCATCCCGATCTCCTTGGCCTCGAGCGCCGTGATCGGCCGGCACGCGAGGAGCACGTCCATGGCGAGGGTGTAGGGGATCTGGCGGGGGAGTCGCACGGCCGAGCCGCCGAGCGGGAACAGCCCCCGCTTCGCCTCCCAGACCCCGAAGATCGCGCCCTCGGCGGCGATCCGGATGTCGGTCCCCATGAGCATCTCGGTGCCCCCGGCCACGGCGTACCCCTCGACCGCGGCGATGAGCGGCTTGGTGAGGCGGTGGTCCCGCAGCAGCGCCTTCCAGTGGAGGTTGGGCGTGTCGGCCATGGCCTGACGCACGCGCTCGTCGTCGGAGGGCTTCGACATCGCCTTGAGGTCGGCGCCCGACGAGAAGCACCCACCCGCCCCGGTGAGGATCGCGACGCGCACGTCGTCCTGTTCGTCCACGTAGTCGAACCCTTGGGCGAGGCCGACGAGCATGTCGGGGCTGAGGGCGTTCTTCGCCTCGGGGCGGTTCATGGTGAGCGTCACGACGTGGCCGTCGCGCTCGACCGTGCAGTGCTTCGTGCTCATGGGCAGGATCTCGGGCACGGCTTCCCCTCGGTGTCGACGACGTGCGAGAACCGATTCTACCTGAGGCCCCTCCCGCGCTACCCTCGGCGGGATCCGCCGGAGTGGGGCGGAGCACGGGTGGGGGGAGGTGTACGCAGCGCCCCGCGCGCCCGGCCGACCCGCTCTCGACGATCTCGAACCCGCGAGAGGAACACCGATGTCGAGCCAGGTCACCCCCGTCAACCTCGACGACCCGAGCACCTACGCCGCCGGGCCGCCGATCGAATTCTTCACGTGGCTGCGCAACAACGCGCCCGTCTGGTGGCACGAGTCCGCCGAGTTCACCCCCGGCTTCTGGGTGTGCTCCAAGTACCGCGACGTCATCGACATCGAGCGCAACACCGCCGTGTTCTCCTCCGCCCGTCCGGGGGCCCTCCTCGTCGACGAGATGGAGGGCGCGGAGCTCATGATGCTCAACCAGGACGCGCCGCAGCACACACGCCTGCGCAACCTCGTGGCCCGGGGCTTCACCCCCAAGGTGACGAAGCAGATGGAGGCCCCGATCCGGGCGGCGGCCGCGAAGATCGTCGATGCCGTGGTCGACCGGGACGACGTCTACGACTTCGTCCCCAACCTCGCCGCCGAGCTGCCGCTCGTGGTGATCGCCGAGCTCCTCGGGGTGCCGTACGAGGACCGCAACAAGATCTTCGAGTGGTCGAACCGCATGATCGGTTCCGACGACCCCGAGTACGGCGCGGGTGGCCCGGAGGCCGCGCTCAGCGCGTCGATGGAGCTCTACGCCTACGCGCAGAGCCTCGCCGACTCCCGCCGCGAGCGTCCGCTCGACGACATCGTCTCGACGCTCATCAACGCCGAACTCGAGGGGGAGAAGCTCTCGGACATCGAGTTCAACGTGTTCGTGCTGCTCCTGTCGGTGGCGGGCAACGAGACGACCCGCAACCTCATCTCCGGCGGCATGCACACCCTCATGCAGCACCCCGAGCAGATGGAGCGGCTGCAGGCCGACCTGCCCAGTCTGCTCGACACCGCGGTCGACGAGATGCTGCGGTACGTGAGCCCGGTCATGTACTTCCGGCGCACGGCCACGCAGGACACCGAGATCCGCGGAGTGGAGATCAAGGAGGGTGACAAGGTCACCGTCTGGTACGGCTCCGCCAACCGCGACGAGGACGTGTTCCCCGACGCGCAGACCTTCGACATCGGGCGCACCCCGAACGAACACATCGCGTTCGGCGGTCGCGGGCCGCACTACTGTCTCGGTGCGAGCCTCGCCAAGATGGAGATTAAGGTCATGTTCGAGGAGATGCTCACCCGCATCCCGACCATGACCCAGGCCGGCGACATCGAGCGTCTGCACTCGACCCTCATCAACGGCGTGAAGCACCTGCCCGTCCGCAATCGCTGACGGCTCCGTACTCCGCTCGCCTCGGGCCCGGCCCGACGCACGACCCGGACCATCCACGAAGGGGAACCACGGTGACCGAACCGCTCCTCGCCCGGCACTCGCTCGAGTACCCGGGCGGCTACACCCGATCGGTCGGCCCGATCGTCGGCCGGTACCTCACGGGCCTGCGCGACGGTCGCATCGAGGGCGTGCGCCTCGCCGACGGTCGGGTCCTCGTGCCGCCGACCGAGTACGACCCGATCACGGCCGCCCCGACCTCGGTCGAGGACTTCGTCGAGGTCGGTCCGGCGGGCACCGTCGTGTCGTGGTCCTGGGTCGACTCGCCCCGCCCCGACAAGCATCGACTCGATCGTCCGTTCGCGTTCGCGCTCATCCGACCGGACGGCGCGGACACCGCAATGCTCCACATGGTCGACGTCGCCGGGGCGGATGCGATGAGCACGGGCATGCGCGTCATCCCGCGCTGGCGGGCCGACCGCGTGGGCGGGGTGGCCGACATCGAGGCGTGGGTGCCCCACGCCGACGGCGACCCGATCCCCGAGGTCCCGGCCATCCCCGGCTTCGAGTCGATGGACCAGGACGACGTCACCGGCATCGTGTCGACGGGTCGGCTCGACTTCGAGATCTCGGCCGGCGCGGCGACCTCGCGGTTCCTGCTCGGTCTCGCCGACGGCAGGATCATCGGCGGGCGCGCGCCCGGGAGCGAGGACGTCTACGCGGCCTCCCGCGGCACCGACCCGACCACCGGCGAACCGACGAGCGTCGAGGTCGAGGTCCGCGACAGCGGCATCGTGACGACCTTCTGCATCGTGAACATCCCCGGTCTCTCCGACCTCGCCCCTGAGATCCCGTACGCCTCGGCCCAGGTGCTCCTCGACGGCGCGAACAACACCTTCTTCGGGCTCATCCGGGGCTGCGAGGTCGACGAGGTCCGCATGGGCATGCGGGTGAAGGCCAAGTGGCGCGACGACCTCGCGGCCGACCACCGCAGCATCGATTGGTGGGAGCCGACGGGTGAACCCGACGCCGCTTACGACGAGTACAAGGACTACCTCTGATGCGTGATGTCGCCGTCGTCTCCTTCGCCCAATCGACCAGCCCGAAGGAACTGGCGCACAACGAGGTCGAGATGATCGTGCCGGTGATGCGCGAGGCCGTGGCGGCCTCGGGCATCGCCCGCGAGGACATCGGGTTCACGTGCTCGGGCAGCCTCGACTACCTGCAGGGTGGCCCGTTCTCGTTCGTGATGGGCCTCGATGCGGTGGGCGCCTGGCCGCCGATCCGCGAGAGCCACGTCGAGATGGACGGCGCCTGGGCGCTCTACGAGGCCTGGGTCGCGATCCAGACCGGCGAGGTCGACTCGGCGCTGATCTACGGCTTCGGGAAGCCCTCCCAGGGTGACGTCCACGAGATCATGACCCTGCAGTACGACCCGTACTACGTGGCGCCGCTGTGGCCGTCGATGGTCGACATGGCCGCGCTGCAGGCCCGCGCCTACCTCGACGCGAGTGGTCGCACCGAACGCGACCTCGCCGAGGTCGCGGCCCGCGCGCAGCGCGACGGTGCCCGGAACCCGTTCGCGATCCGCGCCGACGCCGACGCCACCGCCGAGACCCTGCTCGCGCAGCCCAAGGTCGCCGACCCGCTGCGGGCCGGAGACATCTTCCCGACCACCGACGGGGTCGCCGTGATCGTGCTCGCGGCTGACGACCTCGCCCGGGAGGTCTCGAAGCGTCCGGCGTGGATCCGGGGCATCGACCACCGCATCGAGCCGCACGCACTCGGCTCCCGTGATCTCACGCGCTCCGAGTCGACCGCGACCGCCGCCCGCGCGGCGGGGGTCGGCGACGGCCCGATCGACGTGGCCGAGGTGCACGCGCAGTTCAGCCACGAGGTGCTGATCCTCGCCGAGGCGCTCGGGGTCGACCCGGCGATCGTGAACCCGTCGGGCGGACCGCTCGCTGCGAACGGCGTGATGTCGGCCGGGCTCATCCGGATCGGCGAGGTGGCCCGGCGGATCCTCGCCGGTGAGGCCGATCGGGGTGTGGCCCACGCGACCTCGGGCCCGGCACTGCAGCAGAACCTGGTCTGCGTCCTGGAGGGTGAGTGAGCATGGCGAAGCAGCGATGTGCCGTCGTCGGGGTGGGCCAGACCCACCACCGTGCGGCCCGCAAGGACGTGTCGATGGCCGGTCTCGTGCGCGAAGCCGCGCAGGAGGCGCTCGACGACGCCGGGATGACGTGGTCCGACATCGACGCGGTCGTCATCGGCAAGGCGCCCGACATGTTCGAGGGCGTGGCCATGCCCGAGCTGTACCTCGCCGACGCGCTCGGCGCGGCGGGCAAGCCGATGATCCGCGTCCACACCGCCGGTTCCGTCGGCGGATCGACCGCGATCGTGGCCGCGAAGCTCGTCCAGGCCGGGGTGCACGAGCGCGTGCTCACCGTCGCGTACGAGAAGCAGTCGGAGTCGAACGCGACCTGGGGGCTCTCGGTCCCGATGCCGTTCGCGCCGCCCCTCGTGGCCGGGGCCGGCGGGTACTTCGCCCCGATCATCCGCGGCTACATCTCGCAGAGCGGCGCGCCCCGTCACATCGGGCACCTCGTGGCGGTGAAGGACCGGCTCAACGCACTCCGCAACCCGCGGGCGCACCTCCACCTCCCGGACATCACCCTCGAGATGGTCGAGGAGTCGTTCCTGCTGTGGGACCCGCTGCGCTACCTCGACACCTGTCCGTCCTCCGACGGGGCGATGGCGATGGTGATGGGGAGCGAGTCGGTGGCCGCGGCGGCGCCGAACCCGGTGGCGTGGGTGCACGGCACCGCGATGCGCTCCGAGCCGACGATGTTCGCCCGGCGCAACCAGATCAACCCGCAGGCCGGCCAGGACTGCGCGGCCGACGTCTACCGGCAGGCCGGGATCTCGAACCCCCGCACCGACCTCGACTGCGCGGAGGTGTACGTCCCGTTCTCCTGGTACGAGCCGATGTGGCTCGAGAACCTCGGGTTCGCCGAACTCGGCGAGGGCTGGAAGCTCACCGAGGCCGGGGCGACGGCGTTCGACGGGGACATCCCGTGGAACCCGTCGGGGGGCGTGCTCTCTTCGAACCCGATCGGTGCGTCCGGCATGATCCGCTTCGGCGAGGCGGCCCAGCAGGTCCGCGGCATGGCCGGCGGGCACCAGGTCGAGATCCGCACCGGCAAGGCGATGGGCCACGCGTACGGCGGCGGATCGCAGTTCTTCGCGATGTGGGTCGTCGGCGCGCAGAAGCCCGAGTAGGCGACGGCGGGTCATCCCCGTGGCGCTCGAGACCGGCACGATCCCCGTCCCGTTCGGGTGGTTCCGGGTGGCCGACTCGGCCGACCTGGCCCCCGGGGACCTCGTGTCGCTGCGCGCCTGCGAGCGTGATCTCGTGGTCTGGCGGACCGAATCGGGTGCTGCGGGCTGCGCCGATGCGTGGTGTCCGCACCTCGGTGCCCACCTCGGCGTCGGCGGCCGGGTGGAGCGGGACGCGGTGGTCTGTCCGTTCCACGGCTGGGAGTTCGACCGCGACGGCGTCAACTGCCGCATCCCCTACAGCGAACGGACGAACGGCCGGGCCCGGTTGCGCACCCACCCGGTCATCGAGCGCAACGGGCTCGTGCTCGCCTGGGTGCACCCGACCGGCGAGCCGCCGACGTTCGACGTGCCGCAACTCCCGGAGACCGACGATCCGGAGTACCTGCCGTTCATCGTGCGGTCCTACGTGATCAACACCTCGGTGCAGGAGTTGGGGGAGAACGGCATCGACCGCTGCCACTTCCCCGTGGTCCACCTCGCTGACGATCCACCCGAGATCGCCGAGTACGACGGGTCCGGCGACATCGCCCACGTCCGCACCATCGTCGAGCTCAAGACGCCGTTCGGCGACTTCCCGGGTGAGATCGACGTCCACCAGTACGGCCCGGGGTTCTCGGCGACCCGGTTCGTCGGCTTCGTGGACACCCTCCTCATCGCGACCCAGACCCCCATCGAGCGGGACCGCTGCGAGCTGCGGTTCCACTTCACGGTGCGCCGCACCGGCACCGAGGCCGAGGCCCGGGAGATCGCGGAGCTCTACGTGGGGCACATCGACGAGCAGGCACGCGAGGACGTGCCGATCTGGGAGCACAAGGCGTTCGTGCCCCGACCGGCGCTCTCGGACGTCGATGGGCCGATCCTCGAGTACCGGCGGTGGGCGGCCCGGTTCCACGTCGCCCCGGCCTGACCCGGCCACGGATCCCGTCGGCGCACCTGCGCCGGGGCCGTCGTGTCTCGCATCGGGGCCCCGGGCCTGCGATACTGCCCGTTCGCCACGTGGTGTGGCGTCGAACAGGGGGAACTCGATGCGAGGACGGATCATCGCCCGCACGGTCGTGTGCGCGGTCGCACTCTCGCTCGTGGCGGCGGCCTGCAGTCGGAGCGACAGCTCGGACGGCGGATCGACGAGCACCACGGGCGGCGGGAACGCCACGGCGTCGGGCTCGTTCGGCGCGCTCGGCAAGGTGTGCGGGCCCGGCGACGCCAAGGGCGCGACGGCGCCCGGTGTGACCGACTCCGAGATCCGTGTCGGCACGGTCGCCGACCCCGGTTTCGCCGGTCGTCCCGGCCTCAACCAGGAGCTCTTCGACGCGGCGACCGTGTTCACCGAGTGGTGCAATGCGGCCGGTGGCATCGCGGGTCGCACGATCAAGCTCGACCTCCTCGACGCGAAGCTCGTCGAGTACCGCCAGCGAATCCTCGAGGCCTGCGACCAGGACTTCTCGCTGGTCGGTGGCGGCGCGGTCTTCGACGACGCGGCCCAGAAGGACCGCCTCGGGTGCCTGCTCCCGGACATCTCCGGATTCGTGGTGAGCCCCGAGGCCCGCGGTGCCGACCTGCTGGTGCAGGTCCTGCCGAACCCGAACAACATCCAGCCGATCGGTGACTTCCGCTGGCTCGCCGAGGAGTTCCCAGCCGCCAAGGACAAGGTCGCGGCCCTGACCGCCGGTCTGCCTTCGACGATCGTGGTCAAGGACCAGTCGGTCGAGGGGGCCGAGGCCGCCGGCATGACGGTGATCTACGACGGCCAGTACAACGCCGCCGGCGAGACGACCTGGGCGCCGATCGTCCAGACGCTCAAGTCCAAGGGCGTGCGCGGCCTCATCTGGACCGGTGAGCCGGAGAACCTCGCGAAGTTCGAGCAGGGTCTGGTCGACGCCGGGTACGAGCTCGACTTCATCCAGGCCAGCCCGAACCACTACGACCAGATCATGATCAAGACCGGCGGGGAGGCGATCCAGGACACCTACGTCCGCAGCTCGATCTACCCGTTCGAGAAGGCCGCCGACAACGCGGCGACCCAGCAGTACCTCGACCTGTTCGCCGAGTACCTGCCGAAGGGCAAGGCCAAGTCCTACCTCGGCGTGCAGGCGTTCTCCGCGTGGCTGCTCTTCGCCAAGGCGGCGACGGCCTGCGGCGACGACCTCACCCGCAAGTGCATCCTCGACGAGGCGAAGCGGGTCGGGGGCGCCAACTGGGCCGGCGGCGGGCTCCACGCCCCCGCCAACGTGCGGGAGCAGCAGCCGACCGACTGCTTCGCGGTGTTCGAGGCGAGCCCGAAGGGCTTCAGCCTCCCGGACATCGGCCCGAACGATTCGATCTACAACTGCGGACCCGAGAACCTCTTCACGCTCAAGCGCTCGTACGGCAAGGGCGTGACCCTCGCCGATGTGGGCAAGAGCCTGTCCGACCTGAAGTAGCGGACGAGCGCGTGGGGGCGGGTCGACCCGCCCCCACGCCTCACTCGCGGAGGCTGCGTTGGACAAGTTCCTCACGTTCACGATCGTCGGGCTGAGTACGGGCGCGATCTACGCGATCATCGCGAGCGGCCTCGTCCTCACCTACACGACGACGGGGATCTTCAACTTCGCGCAGGGCGCGATCGGCATGGTCTGTGCCTTCGCCTACTGGCAGATGCACTTCGCGTGGGGCTGGCCGGTGTGGGCGGCGCTGGCGATCGCGGTGCTCGTCATCGCGCCGCTCCTCGGGGTCCTCATCGACGTCCTCGTGATGCGCGGCCTCGAGGACACGAGCGAGGTCACGAAACTCGTGGTGTCGATCGGTCTGCTCGTCGGCCTCATCGGGCTGGCGATCTGGGTGTGGCAGCCCGGGGTGAGTCGCAACTTCTCGGCCTTCTTCGCGAACCGGGGCTTCACGCTGTTCGACACGAGGGTCACGGGACAGCAGGCCCTCACCGTGGTGGTGGCGGTCGCGGTGGCCGGAGCGCTCTGGTTGTTCCTGCGGACGACCCGGACGGGTGTCGCCATGCGCGCGGTGGTCGACGACCGGTCGCTCGCATCGCTCAACGGCGTCCGCCCGAACGTGGTGTCCTCGCTGGCCTGGGCGATGGGCTGCACCCTCGCGGCGATCGGCGGCATCCTCATCGCGCCGAACGTCGCCCTCGACGCAGCGACGCTCTCGTTGCTCATCGTCAACGCGTACGCCGCGGCGATCATCGGCCGCCTGCGGAGCCTGCCGCTCACGTTCCTCGGCGCCGTCATCCTCGGCTGCACCGAGGCCTACCTCGCCGGGTACCTCAAGACCAGCCCGAACTTCGCTGGCCTGCGTCTGGCCGCGCCGGCCATCCTGCTGTTCATCGTGCTCCTCATCATCCCGTCGTCGCGTCTGCGCGGTCGTCGCCAGAGCCGCGAGTACTTCCCGATGCCGACGTGGAGGGGCGCATGGGTCTTCGCCGGACTCTCGGTGCTGGCGGGCGTCATCATGGCGACCACGCTCACGACGAGCGACGCCACGACCTACGCGAAGATGTTCACCTTCGCGATCTTCGCCCTCTCGCTCGTCCCCCTCATCGGGTTCGCCGGGCAGATCTCCCTCGCCACGCTGACCTTCGGCGCGATCGGCGCCCTGATCTACGGGCACCTCGGTGCGGACGGCAACCCCCTCGCCCTCGTGCTCGCGTTCGTCGTGCCCGCCATGGTCGGTGCGCTCATCGCGCTCCCGGCCCTGCGCCTCTCGGGCATCTACCTCGCGCTCGGCACCGCGGCCTTCGCGGTGGCGCTGGACCGGTGGATCTTCAACCTCGCCGACTTCGACATCGGGCCGATCCGAATCAGCCTGTTCGAACTCGGCTCGACCGAGGTCGCCCCGCTGAACCTGTTCGGGTACACCTTCGACACGCCGGCCCGCCAGATGGTGCTCGCGAGCGTGGCGTTCGCCCTCATCTCGCTGGTCGTCGTGGCGGTGCGCCGGAGCCGGTACGGCCGCCGGCTGCTCGCCATGAAGTCGAGCGAGGCGGCGTGCGCGACGCTCGGCCTCGACCTCGTCGGCACCAAGTTGTCGGTCTTCGCGCTCTCCGCGGGTATCGCCGGGCTCGGCGGTGCGCTCTACGGCATGCAGCTGCGCTCCATCAGCCCCCAGAACTTCGGGTTCGTGATGGGCCTGCCCGTGCTGCTGCTCGCAGTGGTCGGCGGGATCGGTGCGGTCGGCGGTGCGCTCATGGCCGGCGCGTCACTCATGGGCTTCCTGCCGCTCATCTCGACGCTCGGCTCCTTCTTCTCGAACCTCGCCGCGGTACTGCCCGGACTGGCCGGCATCGGCCTCGGGCGCAACCCGAACGGGTCGGTGCACGACATGCGCGAGGGCTTCGCGCCGATCGTGCGCTACCGACCGGCCGTCATCGGCCTCGCGCTCGCCGTGCCGTTGCTCTGGGCCCTGCGGCTCGCCGACGTGCTCGGCAACGGTGAGTTCTACGTGCTGCTCGCCGTCGCACCGATCGCTGCGGTCGTGGTCGCGGCCGTCCGGGTCGGGGTGGGCGACGGGTCGACCGTCGAGGACACGCCCCGCGTCCACGACGTGCCGCTCGAGTGGAAGGGCTTCAGCCGACCGTGGGAGCCGGGGGACGTCGAGGAGCTCGATCGGGTGCTCGGCATGAATGAGGTGCAGCTGCATGGCGCTCCTTGAGGTGAGTGACGTCTCGGTGCGCTTCGGCGGCAACCTCGCGCTCGACGGGGTGACCATCGAGGCCGAGGCCGGATGCGTCACCGGGCTCATCGGCCCGAACGGGGCCGGCAAGACGACGCTCTTCAACGTCATCACCGGGCTCCAGCCGCCGACCGCCGGGCAGGTCGCGCTCGACGGCACGCCGATCACCCGCCTCTCGCCGACGAAGCGGGCGCGGCGCGGGCTCGGGCGCACGTTCCAGCGACTCGAACTCTTCAACATGCTGAGCGTGCGCGAGAACATCCGCGTGGCCGCGGACATCCACCGTGCGTACAGCCGGTCGAAGGATGACGCGGCGGCGACGACCGACGCGATCATCGAGCGGGTCGGGCTCGGCGCGGTGGCCGACGCCCGGGTCGACGCGCTCCCCACCGGTCAGTGCCGGCTCGTGGAGCTCGGGCGCTCACTCGCCACGCGGCCCCGGGTGCTGCTGCTCGACGAGCCCGCCTCCGGACAGGACGACACCGAGACCGCGGCGTTCGCGACCCTGCTGCGCGAGCTCGCCGGCGGGGGGATGGCGATCGTGCTCGTCGAGCACGACGTCGCGCTCGTCATGGAGGTGTGCGCCCGCGTGCACGTCCTCGACTTCGGGCGCGTCATCGCCTCGGGGACCCCGGCCGAGGTGCAGCGCGACGACGCGGTGCTCGCGGCGTACCTGGGCACGTCATCGTGACGACCGAGGCCACTCCGCTCCTCGAACTGCGGGGCATCCGCGCCGCCTACGACCGGATCGACGTCCTCTTCGGCGTCGACCTCGTCGTGGGGCAGGGGAGCGTGGTCGCCCTGCTCGGACCGAACGGGGCCGGCAAGACCACCCTCCTCAAGGTGGCCTGCGGGCTCATGCCGGCGACCGCCGGTGACGTGCTCTTCTGCGGCAAGCGTGTCAACGGGGTGCGCCCGGACGAACTGGCGCGACGGGGGGTCGCGATGGTGCCGGAGGGGCGGGGGATCTTCCCGAACCTCACCGTGCGCGACAACCTGCGGATGATGACCTACACCGGGGCGCCGTTGGCCGAGGTCGAGGCGATCGCCTTCGACCGGTTCCCGCGCCTCAAGGAGCGGGCCCGCCAGGTCGCCGGCACGATGTCGGGCGGTGAGCAGCAGATGCTGGCCATGGCCCGGGGGCTCGCCACCGACCCGGCGGTCCTGATCCTCGACGAACTGTCGATGGGCCTCGCGCCGATCATCGTGCAGGAGCTCTACGAGATCGTGGCCACCGTGGCCCGCAGCGGGGTCTCGATCCTCGTGGTCGAGCAGTTCGCGAGCACAGTGCTCGGCGTGGCCGATCACGCCGCGATCATGGTGCATGGGCATATCGTTCGGGACGGCGCGCCGGCCGACCTGGAGCAGGAGCTGTCGTCGGCGTACTTGGGGAACCAGCAGGGGGATCGATGAGCACGGATCGGGTCGAGCAGTTCAAGCAGGAGATGGAGTCGATGCAGGTGCGCGACCCCTCGCAGGGGCGTGACCGCCTCTGGCTGCGCGTCGGCATCGCCCTGATGGTCGCGGGGCTCGTGGTCGCCATCGCCGCGTACCCCCTGGCTGCGACCGGCAACGACCTCGAGCAGCGTCAGGCCGTCGTGCAGGCCCTCGCGGGGCTGACCGCCGCGGTCGTGGGTGCCGCGCTGTTCCTGCGTCACTCCTTCGGCAACTTCCTCCGGTTCTGGCTGGCCCGGCTCTCCTACGAGCAGCAACAGAACGCGGATCGCATCATCGCGGAGCGTCGGTAGCCGGGGAATGAGCGAGGGCCGTCGGGCCCCCGCTGCTACGGTCCCGGGCCCATGGAGTTCCGTCGGATCCACGCCCTCCCGCCGTACGCCTTCGCGGAGATCGACGCCCTCAAGGTGGCGTCCCGGCGCGCCGGCGTCGACATCATCGACCTCGGGTTCGGCAACCCCGATCTGCCGTCCCCGGACGTCGCCGTCGACAAGCTCGCCGAGGCGGCGCGCAACCCCCGCAACCACCGCTACTCCGCGACCCGAGGCATCCCGCGGCTCCGGCTGGCGATCTCGGACCTCTACCGGCGCAAGTTCGACGTCCACCTCGACCCCGACGCCGAGGTCTGCGTCACGATCGGCGCCAAGGAGGGGTTCTCGCACCTCATGTGGGTGCTCCTCGGCCCGGGCGACACGGCGCTCGTCCCGAGCCCGTCGTACCCGATCCACATCTGGGGCCCGATCCTCGCCGGTGCGGGCGTGCACTACGTGCGGCTCGGGCCCGACCAGGACTTCTTCGCCAACCTCGAGGCCGCGTGGGAGCAGGCCTGGCCGCGGCCGCGGGTCGTCGTCATGTCCTTCCCGCACAACCCGACCGGCCAGTGCGTCGACCTCGAGTTCATGGCTCGCATGGTCGAGTTCGCTCGGACCCACGACGTGCTGCTCGTCCACGACTTCGCGTACGCCGACGTCGGGTTCGACGGCTACCAGCCGCCGTCGCTCCTCCAGGTCCCCGGGGCCAAGGACGTCGCGGTCGAGATCTACAGCCTCACGAAGTCCTTCTCGATGGCCGGGTGGCGGGTCGGTTTCATGCTCGGCAACCCCGAGGTGGTCGGCGCGCTCGCCCGGCTGAAGTCGTACCTCGACTACGGGACCTTCCAGCCGATCCAGATCGCGTCGATCGTCGCGATGAATGAGGCGCCCGACTACCCGGCCGAGATCTGCTCGGTGTACCAGTCCCGCCGGGACACCCTCATCGACGGGTTGGCCCGCATCGGCTGGCACATCCCGAAGCCCGAGGGGACCATGTTCGTCTGGGCGCCGATCCCGCCGGAGTACGAGGAGCTCAAGAGCCTCGAGTTCGCCAAGCTCCTCGTGAAGGAGGCCCACGTCGCGGTCTCGCCGGGCGTCGGGTTCGGTCCGGGCGGCGAGGGGTTCGTCCGTTTCGCCCTCATCGAGAACGAGCAGCGGGTCCAGCAGGCGATCCGGGGCATCAAGCGGGCCCTGCCCAAGCTCGGGCAGTAGCCCGCGGGCCGGGGCCGGGCGTCGTCAACCGGTCGTCATCCAATCGTCTCGTGGGCGCAACCTCGCAGCCCCGGCGTCGCAATCTGGGCCCGTCACACTAGGACTGTCATCCCGACGACCCCGGAGGCAGACCCCGATGCCGATCCGTGACCGACTCGAGCACCTGATCCAGATGTTCGGCACCCTCCACCCGGCGGAGCAGGTCGAACTCGACCGCCGACGCCGGCGTTCCGCGTACGACGGCATCGACGAGATGGCGGCGCGGATCGCCGCGGTCGATGCGGCCCGCGACGACGCGACGCGGGAGGTGACCGCCGCCTGATCCGCGTGGTCGTGTCGCGTGGAGGATGTCCGTCCCTCGGTGTTGCATGCATCGCATGGATGAGCGGCTCTACGACGTCGAGGTCCTGATCGACGCGGTGATCGCGTCGACGGATGTCGCGTGCATGTCGGCCGCTGCGCTCCGGGATCAGGTCCGGGTCGTGGATCGGCTGGAACGCAAGCTCGCAGGGCTCCAGGCCCTCACGATCGGTGAGGTCACCCGGAAGGACGCGTGGAACGACGGGACCTCGAAGTGTCCGGAGGCCTGGGTCGCGAAGACGACGGGGGGCTCGTGGCGTGACGCGAGTCGCACGGTGGAGTTGGGGAACCGGTTGGGTCGGTTGCCCGACACCGCGCACGCGTTGACGCGGGGCACGATCTCGGAGGCGCAGGCGATTGAGGTCGCCCGGGGTGCAACGGCCGACCCGAACGCCGAGGGCCACCTGCTGCGCCAATCGCAGTGGGGCACGGTGAAGGCACTCAAGACCGAGACCGACCGGGTCGTCGCCCGGGCGACGGATCACGGTCAGGCCGAGCAGGACCGGGTCCACAAGGGCCGGTTCGTGCGGTTCGGGGTCCGTCACGACGGTGCGTGGACCCTCGAGGCG
>JBJTWK010000064.1:0-22116 GCA_046081705.1 Actinomycetes bacterium
GTGGCGAAGAGCGCGGCGCCGATGTCGCCGAGTGCGCCCACGGGGGCGACGGACGGTCGGCCGCCCTCGGCGCGCTTCATCTCGTAGATGCCCGACATCGCCTCGACGACCGGCGCGAACGCGGGCTGCGATCCGTACGGCGTGTCGTGGAGATTGCCGAACCCGGAGACCGAGACGTAGATCGCGCGCGGCGCGGCCGCGGCGATGTCGTCGTACCCGAGGCCGAGACGCGCCATCGATCCGGCCTTCGAGTTCTCGGCCACCACATCGAACTGCTTCGCCATCTCGAGCACGAGATCACGGCCGCGCGGGTCGCGCAGGTTGATGCAGATGCTGCGCTTCCCGAGGTTGTTGCGCAGGAAGGTCGCGCCCGTCTGGCGTCCGTCCGGTTCGGTCCATGCGGGTCTCGAGCCGCGGCCGGAGTCACCCCCGCCGGGCGGCTCGACCTTCACGACGTCGGCCCCGAGGCGGGCGAGCAGTTGGGTGGCGTACGGGAGCGCCTGCATCTGCTCGAGCGCGAGCACCCGGACACCCTCGAGCGGCCGACCGTTGGCGAGCGCCGCCGCGTTCCTGATCTCTCCGAGCCGCATGGTCGGGCAGGATAGGTGGGCGGGTGCATGCGGTACCGTCCCGGGATGCGCGGCATCCTCTCCTGGGGCGTCCACCTGCCCCACCGACGTCTCGACCGGACCACGATCTCGGCGGTGGCGGGCACCGGCGGCGGCAAGGGCCACCGCACCGTGGCCGGCTTCGACGAGGACACCACGACCCTCGGGGTCGAGGCGGCCCGGGTGGCCCTGCGCGACCTCCCTGGAACTCCGCCGTCCTCGTTGTGGTTCGCCACGACCGATCCGGCGTACCTCGACAAGACGAACGCCACGGCGATCCACGCGGCGCTCCGCCTCGACGCCGCCGCGCCCGCGTTCGACGCGCTCGGGTCCGTGCGGTCGACCGCCGGCGCCTTGCGCGCCGCGCTCGGCGCCGGGGGTGCGGCACTCGTGGTCGCGGCCGACCGTCGGGGCGGTCTGCCCGGCAGCCCGGACGAGGCGGCGGGCGGCGACGCCGGGACGGCCCTGCTCGTCGGTGCCGACGCCGACGGTCCCGTCCTCGCCGAGGTCCTCGGCTCGGCCGCACGCACCGAGGAGTTCCTCGACCGCTGGCGCACCCCCGGCGACCCCCGGTCCCGGCAGTGGGAGGAGCGGTACGGCGAGACCCGCTACACCGACATCGGGGCCGGCGTCATCGCGGCCGCGCTGGCCGACGCCGGCATCGACGTCGCGGCGGTCGACCACCTCGTCGTGACCGGGCCGCACGACCGGGCGAACGCCGCGGTCGCCAAGCGTTCGGGGGTCGCGCCCGACCGCGTCGCCGATGCGCTCGCCACCACCGTCGGCAACACCGGCGCCGCGTCGCTGCCGCTGCTGCTGGCCTCGGTGCTCGAGCGGGCCGCACCCGGGCAGACCATCCTCGCGGTGTCCCTCGCGGACGGCGCCGATGCGTTCGTGCTGCGCACGACGTCCGCGCTCGCCGATCACCGTTCGTCGCGACCGGTCGTCGCGCAGGTCGAGGCGGGAGGTCCGATCGCGTACGGCACGTACCTCGCGTGGCGCGGGCTGCTCCCGGTCGAACCGCCGCGCCGGCCCGAACCGGCCCGGCCCTCGGCCTCGGCCGCGGGTCGATCGACCGACTGGAAGTTCGGCTTCGTCGGGTCGACCGACGCCGAGGGCGACGTGCACCTGCCGCCGAGCGCGACCGATACCACGGCTCGTCCGATGGCCGAGGCGGCCGGCACCATCGTCACGTTCACCATCGACAAGCTCGCGTACTCGCCGAGCCCGCCCGTCGTGTTCGCCGTCGTCGACTTCGACGGCGGTGGCCGACTCCCGGTCGAACTCACCGACGTCGATCCGACCGACGTCACGATCGGCGGTCGGGTCGAGATGACCTTCCGCAGGTTGTTCACCGCGGACGGCATCCACAACTACTTCTGGAAGGCGCGCCCGGTGCGCGGGGAGGGCTGAGATGGCATCGCACGGGATCAAGGACCGCGTCGCGATCGTCGGCATGGGGTGCACCCGCTTCGCCGAGGCCTGGGACCAGAGCGCCGACGACCTCCTGCGGTCCGCCGCGGCCGACGCGTTCGCGTCCGCGGGCACCACCCAGCAGGACACCGACGCGTTCTGGCTCGGCACGGCCCAGTCGGGGATGAGCGGCATCATGCTCGCCCGGGCACTCGGGCTCGAGGGCAAGCCGGTCACCCGGGTCGAGAACTACTGCGCGACCGGTTCGGAGGCGCTGCGGCAGGCCGCCTACGCGGTCGCCAGCGGCGCCTACGACTCGGCGATGGCGATCGGCGTCGAGAAGGTGAAGGACTCCGGGTACCAGGGGCTCAACGCGTTCCCGATCCCGACCGATGGCACGAACCGCACGCTCACGGCGGCGGCGATGTTCTCGATGGTGGCCCCCGCCTACGCCCGCAAGTACGGCGTGCCGATGGAGGAGCTCAAGCGCACCCTTGCGCGCATCGCCTCGAAGAACCACGCCAACGGCGCGCGCAACCCGCGGGCGCAGTTCCGCCGCGAGATGTCGGTCGACCAGATCTGCGCCATGCCGGCGGTGGCCGGCGACCTGTCCGTGTTCGACTGCGCCGGGGTGGCCGACGGCGCCGCCGCGGCGATCGTCGTGCGGGCGGAGGACGCCCACCGGTACACGGACCGGCCGCTCTACGTGAAGGCGCTCTCGTTCGTGGCCGGCAATGGTTCGGGCCTCACCGATCCGGAGTACGACTACACGACGTTCCCCGAGATCGTGGAGTGCGCCCGCGACGCCTACCAGCAGGCCGGTGTCACCGATCCCCGCACCCAACTCGCGATGGCCGAGGTCCACGACTGCTTCACGCCCACCGAACTCGTGCTCATGGAGGATCTCGGGTTCTGCGAGCGGGGCACGGCCTGGCGCGAGGTCGAGGCCGGCGCGTTCGATCTCGACGGCGCACTGCCGGTCAATCCGGACGGCGGGCTGAAGTCGTTCGGTCACCCGGTCGGCGCGTCGGGCCTGCGCATGATGTTCGAGGCCTGGTTGCAGCTTCGGGGCGAGGCCCCCGAGGACCGGCGCATCTCGACCTGGCCGCAGCGGGACCTCGCGCTCACCCACAACCTCGGTGGGTACCCGGGCGAGATGGTGTCGTTCGTCTCGATCCTCGGGTCGTCGCTCGGCTGACCGAGCGGAACCGGTTCAGTCGGCGCGCACGCCGCGCAGGCCGAACCACGCCATCTCGGCGAGCCAGTGGGCGAGGAGTTGCGGGTCCTGCACCTCGCCCCGCATCGCGACCCGACGGCTCGTCGCCTCGGCCATCCCGAAGATCGCATGCGCGAGCGCCCGTCGCTGCTCGGGGGGCCCGTCGATCTCGATGAGCGAGCCGATGAGGTCGGCGACGCCGTCGACCACCCGGGACGCGAACGTCGCGAACTCTGCGTCGTCGCGCACCGAGGAGCCGAACAGCAGGCGGAACGCGTCGGGGTGCTCGGCGGCGTAGGAGAAGTAGGCGGCGAAGCCGAGTTCGACCTGCTCGCGGCCCGTCCCGGCCTCGGTCGTGGCCGCGGCGACCCGGTCGATGAGGTCGCGGGTCGTGTCCTGCAGCAGTTCGAGGTAGAGCGCCCGCTTCGAGGGGAAGTGCTGGTAGACGACCGGCTTCGTCACCCCGGCCCGCTCTGCGATCTCCTCCATCGAGGTCGCGTGGAAGCCGTGTTCGGCGAACACCTCGCAGGCGATGCCGAGGAGCTGCTGCCGTCGGGCCTCGGCCGTGAGCCGTTTCAGCGGCTGGCCTTCAACGGCATCTCGTACCGGTTCACGACGCCGAAGTTGTCGGCGAAGAGCGCCTGCACGCGCTGGTGCTCCTCGGTCGTGAGCGGGAGACCTGCGGCGGCGGCGTACTCGGCCACCTCGTCGACGTTCACGCAGGTCGGCAGCACCGTGGTGAACATCGGATCGGCGAGGATCCCGGCGATCGCGGCCTGCCCCTTCGTGCGGCCGGTGCCCTCCCACAGGAACGAGAGCGTGTCGGCCTTGTCGAAGTTGTCGAGCATGTTGTCGCGGTTGCGGTGGGCCCGGTGGTCACCGGCAGGGAACCTGGTGTCGCGGTCGACCTTGCCGGAGAGGGAGTCGGAGGCGTGCGGCACCCGCGAGATCATGCCGACCTGCCCGCCGTGGCGGATCGACTCGTCGACGAAGGTGCGCCCGGGCTCCTGCTCGATGATGTTGTAGACGGTCTGCAGCGAGCAGATCGGTCGGCGCCGGATCGACTCGAGCCCCTCCTCGACCCACCCGATGGCGGGGCCGAGCGCGACGCCGAGGTGCTTGATCTTGCCCTCGGTGCGCAGGTCCTCGAGGGTGGCCCACAGGTCGTCGTCGAGGATCGGCTCGATGCGGGTGTTGTGGAGTTGGTAGAGGTCGATGACGTCGATGCCGAGCCGCCGCAGCGAATCGTCGCACTGCCGGCGGATCGACTCGGGCCGCCAGTCGTGCGGCCGCTCCCGCTGCTGGGCGGGTCGACGCGCGTCGGCGGTGAGGTCGTACCCGCACTTCGTCGTGAGGACGACCTCGTCGCGGTGGGCCCGCAGGAAGTCGGCCATGAGCGTCTCGCCGAGGCCGTCGTCCCCGTAGACCGGCGCGGTGTCGAAGAACGTGATGCCGGCGTGCAGCGCGGCGTCGAGCATGCCGCGCTTGTCCTCGACCTCGCCCCACCAGTTGCTGGCGAGGGTCCAGGTGCCGAATCCGACCTCCGAGACCTCGAGGTCGCTCGTGCCGAACCGCCGGTACCGCACGTCAGTAGACGATCACCGAACGGGCGATGTTGCCCTGACCCATGGCGCCCATGGCGTCGTTCACCTGGTCGAGGCTCACCGTGTTCGAGACGAGCTCGTCGAGCTTGAGGCCGCCGCTCTTGTAGAGGTCGACGAGCATCGGCACGTCCTGGTGGACGTTCGCCCCGCCGTACCAGCAGCCCTTGAGCGTCTTCTCCATGATGACGAAGTCCATGCCCGGGTTGAACTCCATCGTCTGGTCGAGCCGCGGCACGCCGACGATGACGGCCTCGCCACCCTTGCGGGTGAGGTCGAAGGCTTGGCGGATCGTCGCCGGGAGGCCGATGACCTCGAAGGCGACGTCGGCGCCCCGGCCCTCGGTGAGCTCCATCACGGCGGCGGCCGCGTCGGTCTGCGAGGCGTCGATGACGTCGGTGGCGCCCACGCCCTTCGCGTTCTCGAGCTTCCCGGCCATCATGTCGATGGCGATGATCTTCCCGGCGCCCGCGTGCTTCGCGCCCTGGATGGTGTTGAGCCCCACGCCGCCGGCCCCGATGACGACGACGTTGTCGCCCTCACGGATGTTCGCGGTGTTGTAGGCCGCGCCGAAGCCGGTGAGCACGCCGCAGCCGATGAGCGCGGCGACCTGGAACGGGATGTCGTCGGGGATCTTCACGCACGAGATGGCCGGGACGACGGTCTCCTCGGCGAACGTGCCGGCGGCCGACATCTGGGCGACGTTGGTGCCGTCGGCCATCGAGAAGCGGGTCGTGAAGTCGAGCATCGAGCCGAACATCGAGGCGTTCGCGCCGGTCTCGCAGAGTTCGCCCTGCCCGCGGGCGCACGTGTAGCAGGCGCCGCACTGGGGCACCCACGAGATGACGACGTGGTCACCCACCTTGACGTTCGTGACGCCCTCGCCGACGGCGACGATGGTGCCGGCGCCCTCGTGGCCGAGCACGGCCGGCGGGACGATCGGCAGGGTGCCGTTGATGACCGAGATGTCGGAGTGGCACACGCCGGATGCGCCGAGCGCGATCCGCACCTCGCCCGCCTGCGGGTCCATGAGGTTGAGGTCCATCAGCTCGAGCGGCTGGTCGTTGGCGGTGAAGACGGCGGCCTTGGTCACGGGGGCTCCCTTGCGTGTGCACGACGCCTCGGGCGAGGCGCCGGTGAATCTAACCCCGGGCGCGGTCCTCACGCTCAGCCGCGCGCACCCCGTACCCGACGATGATCGGGATCGGGAGGATGGCGACCGCGGTGAGGAGCGATACGACGCAGACGATCACCCAGAACCCCTCGAACCCGGTCGTGAGCGCGATGGCGAAGGCGAGGATGGCGAGGAGCAGCAGCGAGTAGCCGATCCGCTTCGCGAGCCGCACCCAGCGGGCGATGCGGCGGCGCCGGGCCCGGACCTCGTCGGGCGCGGTCCCGTCCGGACCGGGTGGCGTGGGGGTCTCGGCGGGCATGCCGGTATCCTGCCCGGCCGTGACGCCCCAGCAGGAGCCGGCCCGCCCGGGCCCCGTGTTCGCCCCCGACGTCACGCACGTCATGGCCGTGGTCAACCTCTCGCCCGAGTCCCGGGTGCGCCAGGCGGTCGTCGACTCGCCGCAGGCCGCGCTCGACCGGGCCCGCTGGGCCCGGGACCTCGGGGCGTCGATCATCGACCTCGGGGCGCAGTCGAGCCACTTCGAGAACCGGGAGCTCACCCCGGCGGAGGAGCTCGAGCGCCTCCTGCCCGCACTCGAGCTCCTCGTCGACGACGGGTTCGTCGTGTCGGTCGACTCCTGGAAGCCGGAGGTCTCCCGGGTCGCCGTCGCGCACGGTGCCGCGATCGTGAACGACACCGGAGGGATGCAGCAGGCCGCGATGCGCGAGGTCGTGCGGGAGAGCGGCGCGTGGTGCGTCGCCATGCACATCGAGGGCGACAACCCGCTCTCGGTGGAGATGCGCGAGCTCGACGGTGACCGACCCGCGGCGGTGGCCGAGGGTCTCGCCCGGCTGGTGCGCGAACTCGCCGCCGAGGGCATCCCGAGGGTGATCGTCGACCCCGGGCTGTCGATCAACTACCGCAGCGACTACGCGCGCTACGGCCAACTCCAGTTGGAGACGATCCGGCGGATGGCGGAGTTGCGGGCGACCGGCGCGCCGACGCTGCTCCCCGTGCCCCGCAAGGCCGAGGACCACCGCATGCACGCGTACCTCGTGCTCTCGGTCGAGTACGGCGCGGACGTGATCCGCGTGCACGACGTCGAGGCGGCCTGCGACCTCGTGCCGCTCCTCGGCCGACGCCTCGGCGCCGACTCGATCACCCGCTGAGGCGGGTCAGGAGACGATGGCGAGACGGCGGTTCGTGGCGTCGAGGACGGCACGGGCGACGGCGTCGGCCTCGTCGTGGCGGCGCACCACCGCCGATCCGGCGAGCACGTGCTCCGATGCGGGCAGCACGAACGACACGGTCACGACCGCGACGTCCTCACTCCCGACGCGCGTCACGAGCGCGCTGTCGATGTCGCAGCACTCGGCCTGCGGCTGGAGTTGGCGGAGGGCGTCCATCGTGGCGCTCGCCACCAGCCGGAAGCGAGCGGTCGATGCGACCGATCCCTCGGCGAACCCGACCGCCTCGACGTCGGCCTGGGCGAGGGTGACCCGCACGAGCGAGCGGAGCCCGTTGTTCTCCGCGGTGACCTGACGCAGGACCGCCCGCACGCCGCCGCGCACGGGGTTCTCGAGGGCCTGCGCGCTCACGGCGCCCGCCTGGGTGCCGAGCTGGACCACCGACACGATCCGCCGGTCGATCTCGATGCCGAAAGAGGCGAGGGCCACCGACTGGATGTCCCGGACCACCTGCTTGGGGTGCTTGGCCCCCTGAGCGAGGATGTGGACCTCGGTCGGCCGCCCGATGCGGTCGGTGACGATCCGGGCCGCCGACACCTCGGGGAGGCGGCAGAGCTCCCGCTCGAGCTCGATGATCTCGGCCTCGGCGGGGTCGACCGTGCCCTCGGTGCCTGCGTCGCCGACTTCGTCCATGCGGGCGAGGTTACGGCCCGGTCCGTCACCCGGCGTGGCAATCCTCGGACCGGTGGTGCCCGGGGCGTCCCGCCGGCCTTCGGTGCGCGTTCCGTCCGGGTCCCCCCGGGGCCGGGCCGGCTCGGCCCGCCCGGGCGAGCCCCGGGGAGCGTCCGGGCCCGATCCGCCCCGCCCGGGCCGGGGCCCGGACGTCCGATCGGACTCCGGAGCCCGGATCCATGGATTCCTGCTGGGGCCGGTGTTACGGTTGTGATTCCTGTTACTCAACGTGACGGTTGATGATCAGGGCTGAGGAGGTCCAGAGCCGCCAGCGGCGGGCGCCACCGGGTCGGTGGGGCGTCCGGTCCGCGTGATCAGACGAGGGGGACCGGCGAGGGTCGACACGACATCACGACGGAGACGGCAGGGTCCCAGCACACGATGCAGGACGTGGGAGTCCCGAGCGGAGCGGATTCCTCCGGGTCATTAGCGAACCCCGGAGAGATCAGACGCGAAGGGGGAATTTCCCGATGAAGAAGAACATCGTCCGCGTGACGCTGCTCGTCTCGAGTGCGGCTGCGCTGCTGCTCAGCGGCGGCGCAGGCATGGGTTGGAAGTAACTGCCTGTGTTTCCCGAACCGCTGGGGCTCTGCCGCCTCCGCCGTGATCGTCCGAACCGCCGGATCGATACGTGTCCGCGACGACGGTGACGCACCGCTTCGACAGGCTCACCACCTTCATCCTCGTGCTCGCGGGGGCGACGGTGGCGCTCGGGCTGTCCCTCGCCCTCGGCGCGCCCATGCCGGCCCTCGCCCAGGTCGCGGTGTTCGCGGCGCTGTTCGCGCTCGCCGAGAACCAGGTCGCCGTGCTCCCGAACCGGGCGAGCGCGAGCGCGTCCTTCATGCTCGCGATGGCCGCGATCGTCGCCTTCCAGCAGGACGGCCCGGCCCTCGCCGCGCTGCTCGTCGGGGTCGCAGGGGGCCTCTACTGGCCCCACATCCGGTCCGGCGACTGGCGCAAGATCCTCTTCAACGCCTCGAACTTCGCGCTGAGCTCCTGCGCCGCGGCGATCGTGTTCACGCCGCTCGTCGGCCACTCGGGCGAGCGGGCCTCCACCGTGCTGCTGCTCGCGTCGCTCCCCGCCGCCCTCGCGTTCAGCGTCGTGAACC
The DNA here is from genome assembly GCA_046081705.1 of Actinomycetes bacterium. GTDB lineage: Bacteria > Actinomycetota > Acidimicrobiia > IMCC26256 > IMCC26256 > IMCC26256. The sequence goes on from JBJTWK010000064.1 coordinate 8,981, forward strand.
TCGTGCTCCTCGCCGTCGTCGTGTCGCTCGCGACCTCGACGACCTTCGGTGAGACCCTCCGTGAGCTGCGCCCACGGTTCGTGCAGATCCTCCCGTTCGCGCTCCTCGGCGTGTTCATGGGACGGCTCTACCTCGACTACGGCGCGATCGTCATCCCGCTGTTCGTCGTGCCGATCCTCGTCGCGCGCCAGGCGTTCGCGTCGTACCTCGCGCTCAAGGACTCCCACCAGGCCACCGTCCGCATCCTCATCGGCGCGCTCGAGGCCAAGGACCAGTACACCGCCGGCCACGCCGAGCGCGTCGCCGACTACGCCGTGATGATCGGCCGCGAGATGCGGTTCACGACGCCGCGGCTCGAGCGCCTGCGGTTCGCCGCCCTCATGCACGACGTGGGCAAGTTGGTCGTGCCGAACCACCTGCTCAACAAGCCCGGCAAGTTGACCGCCGAGGAGTTCGACATCGTTCGTCGACACGAGGCGGTGTCGGTGGAGATCCTCACCCGGATCGACTTCCTCAAGCCGGTCGCGCCGAGCGCGACGAGCGAGGCCCACAAGGTGTCCGAGGGTGCCGACGACGCCGATCGACCGATCGAACCGTTCATCGTGGCGGTGGCCGACGCGTACGACGCGATGACCTCCACCCGCTCCTACCGCAAGGCGCTGCCGCAGGAGGTCGCGTTCGAGGAACTCCGCAAGAACGCGGGCAAGCAGTTCCACGCGAAGGTCGTCGAGGCGCTCATCACGGCGATCGAACGGGCCGGAGCCCGCCACGGCGCCGGGTTCGAGGCGGAACCGCACGCCTTCGCGGTCGAGCCGCCGACGGTCGGCACGGGATCCGCGGGTCTCGGCGACCTCGCCGACGCCCGGAACGCGCCGGCGCCGCACGCCGAGGCCGCCCCGTGAGTCGCCGGACCCGCATCGCCGTCCCGATCGTCCTCGGTGCGCTCGCCGCGCTCGCCGTCGAGCTCACCGACCCGACGGGTCCGTGGCTCGTGCTCTCGCTGCTCGGGGCCGCGATCGCCCTCGGAGAACTGCTCGAGCTCCGGCCCGCCGGACGGGCGCCGTTGCCGCTCTCGTACGCCTTCTTCATCGTGCTCGTGCGGGCGGGCACGCCGAGCGAGGTGCTCGCGACCGCCGGCGCCGCGCTGGCCCTCGCGTTCGTGCTGCGGCCCGAGGCCACGCTCTGGCGCCGCTGCTACACGACGGCCGTGCGCATCGCCGCGGTGATCGCGGCGCTCGTCACCTACACGCTCGTCATGGAACGGGTCGCGATCACGGACGAGCGCTGGCTGGTCCTGCTCGCGCTCGTGGCGGCCGGCGCCGCCGAGATCGCAGCCTCGGACCTCCTCACCGCGCTGTCCGCCCGTCACTCGGCGTTCGCGACCCAGGGCCGCACCGCCGACCTCGCGATCATCGCGTCGGGTGCCCTCATGGCGATCTCGCTCGACGGCATCGGCGGACGCGACGGCATGGGGCTGTGGGGCCCGACCCTGTTCTCGATCCCGCTGCTCGCCGCGTGGTTCGCGTTCGAGCAGGTCGCGGCCATCCGGCGCACCCACGACCAGACGATCGCGGCCCTCTCGGTCGTGCCGGAGCTCGCGGGTCTCGTGCGCGCCGGACACGCTGAGCGCGTCGCCGCGCTCAGCGAGCGCCTCGGCGCGGAGCTCGGGTTCGAGCACGAGCAGATCGCCGTGCTCCGCAGTGCCGCGCTGCTGCACCACCTCGGGCACCTGTGCCTCGACGACGATGCCGAACGCGACCGGCCGGTCGAGCCGTGGGAGGTCGCCACGAAGGGGGCCGAGATCCTCCGGCAGACCGAGGAGCTCACCCCGGCCGCCGCGATCCTCGACGGATCGGAGGGCTCGGTGGCCAGCCACATCCTGCGGGTGGCGAGCGCGTACGACGAACTCTCCGAGGGGGATCCGTCGAAGCGGGACGCAGCGATCGAGGCGCTCCACCTCGGCCCCGGGTACGTCTACGACGTCAGGGTGCTCGCCGCGCTCGAACGGGCCTGACGCCCGGCGCCGTTCGGGCGTCGACTGCTGCGGTAGCAGAGGTCGATGAGGCCGACCGCGATGATGAGGTCGCCGAACGAGATCGACGTGCGCAACGGCGGCAGCACGATCCGGTCGGAGATGATCGTGAGCACGTCGTCGGGCCGTTCGGGTCGGTGCTTCACGCTCGCCGGCATCTCGCGGCCCGCCGGCGCGCGGTAGGGCATGCCGAGGTTGAGCGCGATGACGCTGGCGTTGAGGGCGACGCCGATGAGGATGACGCCCATGCCGGTGATGCGCAGGTTCGACGCGCAGAAGCCGAGGATGCAGGCGTACGACACGAGCAGGATCCCGGCGGGCACGTAGGCGTCCTCGCCGGCGCCGACCCGCACGAACTCGAGTCCGGCCTGGATGAGCACGCCCGCGCCGAGCAGCCACACCCGGCGGAACCCCGCCTCGGTGATCCGGCCGAGATCGCCGCGGGTCGCCAGCGCGACGCCGAGGGCGAGGACGAGCGTGAGCACCGTGAAGACCACGGGGACACGGTACGACGCCGGCCCGGGCTCCGGCGGTGATCTCCGGGCCTACGATGCGCGCATGGCCGAGGAGCGGGCGTTCCCCGCAGGACGGGACGGCGACGGCCGCGTGGTGCTGCGGGTGGCCGACGGTGTCGCCACGGTGACGATCGACCGCGTCGAGCGCCACAACGCCATGTCGTTCGGGATCATGCAGGGGCTCCGCGACGCAGTGGCCGCGGTCCGGGCCGACGACGACGCGCGGGTCCTCGTGCTCACGGGCGCGGGGGAGCGGGCGTTCTGCTCGGGTGCGGATCTCGGCGGGATCGGGGACGACGACGACACGGCCCATGAGGCGCGCCGCCTCCTCGCCGACCTGTTCCGGGACCTGTGGGCGCTGGGCAAGCCGACGATCGCGCGGGTCCGGGGCGTCGCCCTCGCCGGGGGTCTCGGGATCGCGCTCGCGTGCGACATCGTCGTGGCCGCCGACGACGCGTCGTTCGGCGCGCCGGAGGTGGCCGTCGGGCTCTGGCCGTACATGATCACGGTGCCGATGCTGCGCTCGATGCCCCCGAAGGTCGCGCTCGAACTCGCGATGACCGGTCGCCGCGTCGACGCGTCGGAGGCGCGGCGGCTGGGGTTCGTGAGTCGGGTCGTGCCGGTCGAGGACCTCGACGCGGTGGTGGCCGACCTCGCGGCCGGCCTCGTCGGCCGTTCGCCGCTCGTGCTGCGGTTGGGGCGCGACGCCTTCTACGACGTGCTCGACCTCGATGCGGACGCCGCGCTCACCCTCCTGCACGAACGGCTCAGCGAGCACGTGCGCACGGAGGACGCTCGCGAGGGCCTCGCCGCGTACGCGGAGAAGCGCCCGCCGCGCTGGACCGGTCGCTGACCGGGGTCGGCCCGGTCCCGTTCAGCCGACGAGTTCGTCGACCGCAGCCGCGAACACCTCGGTGTGGCGGTCGACGTCGGCCTCGGTGGTGCTCGGGGCCATGAGCGCCATGTTGTGGAACGGCGTGAGGAGGATCCCGCGGTTCATCGCGTGGAGGTGCATGTAGGCGTCGAGTTCGTGGTCGACCCCGGCGGCCGCGGTGCCGCCGTCCCGGGGTCGCTCGGGGAGGAACCAGTACTCGGCCCGAGCGCCGAGCCGCGTGACGCTCCACGGGAGCGCGCGGGCGTCGATCACGCCCTGGACCCCGTCGGCCCAGCGGGTGGCGAGGGGGATCATGCGTTCGAACGCGGCCTCGGTGAGCACCTCGTCGAGGGTCGCCCGCATGGCGGCGAGGGTGAGGGCGTTGCCGGCCAGCGTCCCACCGATCCCGCTCACGTCGCAGTCGTCGCCGGTCGCCGCGTCGAGGATCCGGGCGGCGACCTCCTCGCTGAGCCCGAACGCGGCGGCGGGGATGCCCCCGGCGAGGGGCTTGCCGATCGTGAGGAGGTCGGGCTCGAGCCCGTGCGCCGCGGTGTAGCCGCCCGGACCGGCGCAGATCGTGTGCGTCTCATCGATGATGAGCAGCGTGCCGGTGCGCCGCGTGAGGTCGCGGAGAGCCTCGTGGTACCCGGGGTCCGGGTGGATGATGCCGATGTTGGTCATCGCGGGTTCGGCGAGCACGCACGCGACATCGCCACCCGAGAGCGCGCGCTCGAGCGCGTCGAGGTCGTTGAACTCGACGACGCTCGTGGTGAGCGCCGGATCGACGGGCGGACCGATGTGCCCGTCACGGGGGGTGAGGCGGCCGTCCGGGTGCCGGGTCACGAGGGTCTCGTCGACGGTCCCGTGGTAGCACCAGTTGAACACGAGGACCTTCGGGCGACCGGTGAGGGCGCGGGCGATCCGGAGGGCGAACCGGTTCGCGTCGGTCGCGCTCGTCGCGAACTGCCAACGCGCGAGGCCGAATCGACGGGTCATCTCGCGACCGACCCAGGCGGCGTCCTCGGTCGGCAGCATCATCGAGATCCCGCAGCGGGCCCGCCGTTCGATCGCCGCCACCGATGCGCCTGGGGAGTGGCCGGTCATCGCGCCCGTGTCGCCGAGGCACAGGTCGACGTACGTGTTCCCGTCGACGTCGGTGATGTGGGAGCCGGAGGCCCGGTCCGCGAACACCGGGAACCGGCCGGGCCAGCGCGCCATCCAGTTCATCGGCACGCCCCCGAGCAGCGAGCGGCGTGCCTCCTCGGCCAGCGCCGCGGAGCGCGGGTGGGTCTCGGCGAAGCGGGTCTCCTCGCGGGCGCGGAGCGCGGCGAGGTGGTCTCGGTCGATCGTCGGCATGGAACCGAGGCTACGCGCAGCGTCGAACGGGACCGGCGCTAGGGTCATCGCCATGGTCGAGATCCGCGCCGAACTCGCGGCGAACGTGTGGAAGGTCGTCGTCGAGGAGGGTCAGGCCGTCGCCGAGGGCGACGAGATCGCCATCCTCGAGTCCATGAAGATGGAGATCCCCGTGGTGACCGAGACGCCCGGCATCGTGCGCGAACTCCACGTCGTCGCGGGCCAGACCGTCAAGGAGGGCGACCTCATCGCCCTCATCGACGAGTCATGATCCGCTTCGAGATCCGCGATCGGGTCGCGCTCGCCACCATCGATCGGACCGAACGCCGCAATGCGCTCAACGCCGAACTGTGCGACACGCTCCACGACCACCTCACCGGCATCGACGTGCACACCATCGGCGCAGTGGTCATCACGGGCGAGGGCACCGCGTTCTGCGCGGGCGCCGACCTCGGCCGCCGAGCGGCGGACACCGGCGGTGACGGCGGTGGCATCGAACACGGTGGCGGCGACTCGTTCCGGCCCGCGTTCGACCGGTTCCTCCAGACGATCGTCGAGCACCCGCTGCCGGTCATCGCCGCGGTGAACGGACCGGCGATGGGCGCGGGGATGCAGTTGGCCGTGGCCTGCGACTTCCGTGTGGTCGGCCCCGAGGCCCGGTTCGCGATCCCGGCGGCGAAGTTGGGCGTCGTGCTCTCAGCGCCGAACATCGCCCGACTCGAGCGCCTCGTCGGCCCGGGAGTGGCGCGCGACGTGCTGCTCGCAGCGGCGACGCTCGACGTCGATGCGGCCGATCGCGCCGGGCTGGTCCACCGCCGGGCCGACGACCCGCTGGCCGCGGCGCTCGCGTGGGGCGACGAACTCGCGCGGCTCGCGCCGATCACCGTGCGCGGCCACAAGCACGCACTCAACCTCGTGGCCCGTGGTCTCACGCCCGAGGCGATCGTCGAACTGCGCGCCCTCGAGGAGCGCGCGTTCACGAGCGACGACCTCCAGGAGGGCCTCACCGCCTCGAGCGAGAAGCGCGCTCCGGAGTTCCGCGGCCGCTGAATCGTCTCGATCTGACGGAGCTCTGACGGGTGATGTTCCAGCGCCGCGACGGTTCTGTGTCGCGCGTGTGAACGAGGTCCGCCCGGCCCGGACCGACGGCGCCCGACCTGTCACGGTCTGATCCATGGGTTCGTGGTTCGACCAGTACGAAACGGGTGGCTTCTTCGACGAGGTCGTCGCTGACGGCGGCGAGGTGCGCCCGCACTACGCCGCATTGGCCGACGCGCTGGTCGCGCTGAGCGCCGACGACCTCGCCCGTGCCGAGCGGGGCCGCACGGCCGCGTTCCGATCCCAGGGCATCACGTTCACCGTCTACGGCGACGAGTCCGACACGACCGGGAGCGGGATCGAGCGCACGTTCCCGATGGACCTCGTGCCGCGGATCATCCCGGCGGACGAGTGGGCGCACCTCGAACGCGGGCTCGTGCAGCGCGTCACCGCGCTCAACCTCCTGCTCGACGACCTCTACGTCGGTGGGATGCAGATCGTGGAGGACGGCGTGCTCCCACGCTGGCTCGTCCTCTCCTCCGAGGGGTTCACACGCGAGGCGTTCGGCGTCCCGGTCCCACTCGGGGCGCGGTGCCTCGTCGCGGGCATCGACGTCATCCGCGACGAGGCGGGCACCTACCGCGTGCTCGAGGACAACCTGCGGTGTCCGAGCGGGATCTCGTACGTCATCGAGAATCGCTCGGCCCTCGCTCGGGTGCTGCCGCAGGTGTTCGCAGGCGAGCAGGTGCGCCCGGTCGACCAGTACGGCGCCATGCTCCACGCGGCGCTCCAGCGGGTCGCGCCGCCGGGTGCCGGCGATTCGCCGACCGTGGTCGTCCTGACGCCCGGCATCTACAACTCGGCGTACTTCGAGCACGTGTTCCTCGCGACGCAGATGGGGGTCGAGCTCGTCGAGGGTCGCGACCTCGTCGTCGAGGACCAGGTGGTGTCGATGCGCACGACGAAGGGCCTGCGGCGGGTCGACGTGATCTATCGACGCATCGACGACGACTTCCTCGATCCCGTCGTGTTCCGCCCGGACTCCGCGCTCGGCGTGCCCGGCCTGATGGCCGCGGCCCGGGCGGGCAACGTGACCATTGCGAACGCCGTCGGCAACGGCGTCGCGGACGACAAGGCCGTGTACGCGTACGTGCCCGAGATGATCCGGTACTACCTCGGCGAGGAGCCGATCCTCCCGAACGTCCCGACCCACCTGCTCTGGGATCCCGATCAGCGCGCCTCGGTGCTCGACCGCCTCGACCAGATGGTCGTGAAGCCCGTCGCCGAGGCTGGTGGCTACGGCCTCGTCATCGGGCCCGCGGCGACGGACGCGGAGCTCGCCGCGTGTCGGGCCGCGATCGAGGCCGACCCGCGTAACTACATCGCACAGGAGGTCGTCCCACTATCGCGGCACCCGGTGCTCGTGGGGGACCACCTCGAGGGTCGGCACATCGACCTCCGACCGTTCGTGCTCTCGGGGGAGCAGGTCGAGGTCGTGCCCGGCGGACTCACCCGCGTCGCGCTGCGCCGGGGATCCCTCGTCGTGAACTCCTCGCAGGGTGGCGGATCGAAGGACACCTGGGTGCTGTCGTCGAACGAGACCGACGTTCCCGTCGGCGACCCCGATCCCCTCCTGGTCGGGGGTGATGCGCCGTGATGTTGGCCCGCACCGCCGAGTACCTGTTCTGGGCCGGCCGCTACCTCGAACGCGCGGAGGACACCGCACGACTCCTCGACGTCACCTACCACCGCCTGCTTGAGGCGACCCCGGGCGAGGAACACGCGGCGTGGACCGACGTGATCGCGTCCGTCGGGCTCGAGAAGGAGTTCGCGGCGACGGGTCGTCGCATGACGTCGCACGCTGTCACCGAGTTCCTGGTCGAGGATCGCGCCAACGACGGATCGATCGTGTCGTGCGTCGCGCGGGCCCGGGACAACGCGCGCGGCGTGCGGGAACACCTTGCGATGGAACTGTGGGAGGGACTCAACTCGTTCCACCTCGAACTGAGCGCCCGCAACCTCACGGTGGACCTCGCCCGCGAGCCGCACCAGCTGTACGGCTTCGTGCGTCACGGCGTGCAGAGCGTGATGGGGGTGGCGAACGAGACCTGGTCCCGCGAGGACGCCTGGCGGTTCTTCACCCTCGGGGTGCTGCTCGAACGTGCGGAGATGGGGATCCGTTCGCTCCGGGTGCGGCACCCGCGCCATCTCGCGGGCGCCGTGCACGAATGGTACGCGACGCTGCGATCGCAGTCGGCGTTGCAGGCGTACCGGCGCCGCTACCGGGATCTGGACGCAGCTGCGCTCGTCGAGTTGCTGCTGCTGTCATCGACGCTGCCGCGCAGCGTCCTGTTCTCACTCCTCCGGGCCGAGCGCATTCTGGACGACCTCACGCGGGCCAACGCGAGCGAGCGATCGTTGGCGCTGCGCCTCCTCGGTCGCGTCCGCGCCGAGATCGAGTTCGCCGACGCCCGCGAACTCGTGGCCGGCGACTTCGACAGGATGCTCGAGCGGTTCGAGGCCGACGTGCGAGTCGTATCGACGGCCGTAGCCGCCGAGTGCTTCCTCTACCGGGTCGACGACGATCTTCACAGCGTCCAACTGGTGCCGGGCGTCTACCTGCCGGACGCGGACCTCGGGGTGCTCGGATGAGGCTCGATGTCCGGTACCGGTCGGTGTTCGCCTACACCGAGGAGATCACGGAATCGCACAACGAACTCCGGGCGTGTCCTGCGACCGACGCGTACCAGCGGCTCATCGACTACCGCGTCACGGTCGACCCGTCCTCGCGCATCTTCAGTTACACCGACGCGTGGGGTACGCGGGTCGAGGCCTTCGGGGTCCGCGGGGTCCACGAACGGATGGTGGTCACCGCCGATGCCACGGTCGAGACCTCGCCGCGGCCGCTCCCCACGGCGACGACGACTCTCGCCGACCTCCAGGACGCGACGTTCCGCGACGGCCACATCGAATACCTCCAGCGTGACCGCCACACCGACGGCGGTGAGCGTCTCCGGGCGATCGCGCGGGAGCAGGTCGAGCGCGGTGGTCCCGATGTGGTCGGCGCAGCGCTCGCGATCCACCGCTTCGTGGGCGGCAGCATCCGGTACACACCGGGCGCGACCTTGGTCGGGATCGCGGTCGACGACGTGCTGACCGGTGGCGTCGGTGTGTGCCAAGACTACGCACACCTCGCCGTCACAATGTGTCGCGCCGCGGACCTCCCGGCCCGGTACGTGTCTGGGTACCTGTTCACCGACCACGACGCGTCCGGTGAGATCCCGGACGGCGAGGCCGTCGTCGTGCAGACCCACGCGTGGATCGAGGTCGCTATCCCCGGCTGGGGGTGGCTCGGGCTCGACCCGACGAACGGACAGCTCGCAGGCGAGCGCCACATCAAGATCGGGCACGGACGGTCCTACGACGACGTGCAGCCGTTGCGCGGCGTGTTCCTCGGGCCGGCCCGCTCGACAGTGGCGCCGATGGTCGAGATCCGACGCCTCGGCGCCGACAGCACGCGGCGGACGGGGTCCGGGGGCGCACCCGGGCAGGTGCCTCAGGATCTGGTCCAGATGCCGCCGAGGGTGCGACGAGCGACGGGCGCCCGCCTCCTCCAGCAGCAACAGCAGCAGTGAGCGGCCGCTAACGCTCTGCGAACCAGTTGCCGTGGAAACCGAACGGCACGCGGCGCGGCATGTGCACCCGGGCGATCGGGCCGGCCGACACCGCGAGCGCGTCGAATACGCAGAGATCGCTCGCCGAGGCGTCCCGGTTGTGCACGAACCCGAGGAGCCACCCGTCGTCCTCGGCGGTCCCGCTCGGATCGGCGGCGAACGCGAACTCGCCGACGGTGCAGCCGGGGAACACGAACTCCTCGCTCGCCCCGGTGCGCAGGTCGTACTTCACGAGCGCGTCGAAGCCGTCGTCGGTCGTGTCGCCGGCGTACCAGGCGACGTACCCGAACCGGTTCGGCAGGCCGTTGCGGGCGTCGTTGATGCGCGGGAAGTCGCCGACCCGGTCGTCGAGCGCCTCGCGGGTCACCGTGCCGGTGCCGAGGTCGATCCGGATGCGGGACAGCACGCCCTCGGCCGCCGCCGCGCGACCGTCGGGCGCAAGTCCGAAGTTGAACTCGTCCATCGCACAGCCGTCGACGACGATGGCGCCGTCGCCGTCCTCGTACCCGTTGAGGAAGTGGGCGACCCAGGTGTTGTCGACGTCGAACCAGCGCACGTCGCCGGTGTCGCCGTCGCGGGGCATCACGCCGACGCGGGTGCCGAGATCCGGCCGCCACGAGGCGAGCGGCCCGCCGTCGAAGAACGACGCGAAGTCCATCACCGCGGGGGAGTCGAGGAACACGACGTGCTCCCGCGTCGTCACGAAGTCGTGCATCATCGTCGGGTGCGCGGTCTCGATCGGCACGCTGCGGACGAGGGCGCCGGTCGCGTCGACGACGTGGTACGTGAGGCGCGGCAGGTAGCCGAAGAAGAGCATCTCGCCGGTCTCGGGGTCGAGCTTCGGGTGGGCGGTGCACGACGTCCGCAGGCGTCCGTCGAAGTCCCACTCGCCCACGGTCGAGAGGTCGTCGTCAATACGGGTCGGTCGGGCCGCCTCCATGAGCGCGTACATCCGGCCCGCGTGGCGCACGACGTGCGTGTTGCCAGTGTTCTTCATCGCCCCGGCGTCACCGACCTCGCTCGCGTCGGGGTACACCTGCTCGAACATCCCGCCGTACAGCGCGCGTCCGGCGCGCTCCTCGGCGGCGAGCCCGGCCGACCGGATCCAGCGGTTCCGGTACGACGCGCGGCCGTCGGCGAGCTGCACCGAGTGGAGCATGCCGTCGCCGTCGAAGATGTGGTAGCGGCCGATCGGTTCGAACCGGGGGTTGGGACCGGTGCGCACGTACGCCCCGCGCAGCCCGGGTGGGATGGCGCCGGTGACCTCGAGGTCCCTCGCGTCGAGTTCGTCGGCGACGGGCGCGAACACCCCGGCCAACCACGGCTGCTGCAGATGGTTCACGACCCCGGTCATGGGGCGGGACGCTAGGTCGTCGCGCGTCGGACCGCTAGAGACCGCTCGGGAGCGCCCGGTCGAGGTGGCCGAACCACACGAAGCACACGGCGGCGAACGGGAGGAACCCGAGGATCCAGGTCGTCCAGTGCCGACGTCGCCGGTACACCCACCACCAGCCGAGGCCCACGGCCAGCGTGATCGCGGCCCAGAGCACCGCACCGCCCCGATCGGTCGGGGTCTGTGCGTCCGCGAGGGTCGGCGGTCGGGTCGGGGTCGGCGTCTCCGGCGCGGGCCGGGGCGGATCGCTCGGCTCGGGGGCGAGGTCGGCCTGCACGATGAGCCGCTTCGCCGCGGAGAACTTCGGGTGGCAGGTGGTGAGGGTGAGCGTCGCTCCGGCGGTCGGGGCGATGACGCTCACGTCGGTCGGCCGCACGATGCGCGACTCGCGCACGGCGTAGGTGTAGGAGCCCGCGAGCGTGCGGACCTCGATCCGGTCGCCGGGTCGGAGCTCGTCGAGCCGGTTGAAGGGCGCGCCGTAGGTCGTCCGGTGCCCGGCGATCGCCGCGTTGCCGATCTCCCCGGGCAGCGGGGTGTCGGGGTAGTGGCCGGGGCCCTTGCGCAGGTCGGTCCGCGTCACGCCCTGGACCACCGTGCGGTCCACCCCGATGCGGGGGATCCGGATCACCGCCACGGCCTCCCCGGTGGGCGGGGGGATCTCGACCGCAGGGGCCGAGCCGGGGGCGGTCGTCGTGGTGGTGGCGAGCGCGTCGGTGAAGTCGGATCGCAGCGACCGCTGGGCCCGGGACTCGTAGACCCCGGTGCCCCAGAGCTGGTAGCCGGCGAAGGCGAGGAGCAGGAGGCCGAGCACGATGAGGACCCGCCCGGTCCCGCTGACGATCCTGCGCACGATCGGCGAGCCTAGGCCCCGTGGGTTCGCCGCCGACCGCGGTGCGTCCCTACCCTTGGCCCCGGTGTCCAGCGTGGTCCGACTCCGTGCCGCCGTGTGTCTGCTCGGGCGGTTCCCTGCGCTCGCCGGCCTCGACCTCGATCTCGACGCCGGCGGGGTCGTGCTGCTGTCCGGACCCAACGGCGCGGGCAAGACCACCCTGCTGCGGCTCATCGCCGGGCTGCTGCCGCTGCACTCGGGCGCAGCGACTGTGTTCGGCACCGATCTCGGCGTCGACCGGCGGTCCCACCGTCGCCGCCTCGCCCTCGTCGGGCACGACACCTTCTGCTACGACGACCTCACCGTGCGCGAGAACCTGCGCTTCGCGACCCGCTCGGCCGGACGCGACGCGGCGGCCGCGGATGCGGCGCTGGCCCGGCTGGGACTCGAGCCCATCGCGGACGTCGTGCACGCGCGGCTCTCGGCCGGTCAACGGCGACGCCTCGCGCTCGCCGTCGCCCTCGGTCGTGACCCGGAGCTCCTGCTGCTCGACGAGCCGCACGCCGGCCTCGACGAGGGTGGGCGCGAGGTGCTCGACGCGCTGCTCCGCGACGCCCGCGACGAGGGGCGCACGGTCCTCGTCGCCAGCCACGAACTCGACCGCACCCGGGCCCTCGCTGACCGCGAGGTCGTCGTGCGGGGTGGGCGCGCGTACCCGGTGGAGGCGGCGTGAGCCTGCTGGCCGAGGTCCGGCTCGTCGCCGCGAAGGACCTGCGCATCGAGGCCCGGTCGCGGGTCCTGCTCGCCCAGGTCCTGCCGTTCGGGGCGATCGTCGTGCTGCTCTTCGCCTTCGCCCTCGACCCCGACCGGGGGGTGCTGGCCCGGGTGGCGCCGGGTCTCTTCTGGATCGCCGTGCTGCTCGCGGCGCTGCTGGCCATCGGCCGGGCGTTCGCCGTCGAGCAGGCCCACGGCGCCCGCGACGGCCTCCGGCTCGCCGGCATCGATCCGGCCTCGGTGTTCCTCGGGAAGGCCGCGGCCATCGTCGTGCAGCTCCTCGTCCTCGAGGTGGTGCTCGGGGTCGCCGTCGTGGTCCTCTACGGCGTCGACCTGCGCGGGGGTGCGGTCCTCCTCGCCGCCGCGGTCGCCGCGACCCTCGGATTGGCGTCGACCGGTACCTTGTATGGCGTACTCGCAGCCGGACTGCGGGCACGCGAGACCCTGTTGCCGCTGCTGCTCCTCCCGGTGCTGGCTCCGGTGATGCTCGGCGCCACCCGCGCCTTCGAGGACGCCCTCGACGGCGCCACGGCGGACGCCTGGCCGTGGGTCGCGCTGCTCGTGGTCTTCGCACTGCTCTACACGGGAGTCGGGATGCTCGCCTTCGGGCCGTTGTGGGAGGACGCATGAACACCGCTGCGGCGTCCGACG
>JBJTWK010000065.1:0-6068 GCA_046081705.1 Actinomycetes bacterium
GGAGCCAGATTGAGTCCGCAGCAGGGCATCGAGCGTTCCATGCTCGACGGCAAGGACCGTGAGGAACTCCACTCCATCGCCTCGGCGATCGGCCTGAAGGGCGTGACCCGCCTCAAGAAGGCCGACCTCGTCGACGCCATCCTCGCCGCCGCGGGCGGCGACGGGGCGGCCAACGGTGGAGGGGCGAAGGCCAAGGCCGAGCCGAAGGCCAAGGCGGGTGCTGCTGACGACGCGGCGCCGCGCAAGGCCGTGCGCTCGAAGCGGGTGTCGGAGATCGAGGCGGACTCGATCGACGCCCTCGCGGCCGAGGAGGCCGCCATCGCCTCGTCCAGTTCGGACGAGCCCGACATCGCCCCGCGCCCCCGGCGCGGCGCCGCGAATCCGTCCCCGGCGACGAACACCGAGCCGACGACGCAGACGAGTGGTGACGGCGACACGGGCGAGGCGAAGGCGGCGGGGGGCGACGGCGGCGGCCGGTCGTTCTCCGACGACGACGAGCGCGCGTCCTTCGGGGAGGGCAACCGCTCCCGCCGCCGGCGGCGCCGGGGTCGCGATCGCGACCGCAGCGAGCGCGGCGGCGAACGCGGCGGCGAACGCGACCAGGGCGAGCCCCGGGGCGAGTTCACCGGCGAGCCGGTCGAGATCTCCGGGCTGCTCGACCTGCGGGACGAGGGGTACGGCTTCCTGCGGGCGTCCGGGTACCTCCCGGGCCGCAACGACGCCTACGTCTCGGCCTCGCAGGTGCGGCGCTTCGCACTGCGCAAGGGCGACTTCGTGCAGGGCGCGACGCGTCCGGCGGCGAGCAACGAGAAGTACCCGGCGCTGCTGCGGGTCGACACGGTGAACGGCATGACGCCCGACGAGGCGCGGCTGCGGCCCCGCTTCGAGGACCTCACCCCGTTGTTCCCGGACGAGAAGTTGCGCCTCGAGCTCACCGAGGACCCCCGCGAGATGACCGGTCGCATCGTCGACCTCCTCTCGCCGATCGGCAAGGGGCAGCGCGGCCTCATCGTGTCGCCGCCGAAGGCCGGCAAGACGACGATCCTCAAGCAGCTCGTGTACTCGATCGAGCGCAACAACCCGGAGGTCCACCTCATCGTGCTGCTCGTCGACGAGCGGCCCGAGGAGGTCACCGACATGCGGCGCCACGTGCTGCGCGGCGAGGTGGTCGCCAGCACGTTCGACCGTCCGTCGGACGAGCACACCCACGTCGCCGAGGTCGCGATCGAGCGGGCGAAGCGTCTCGTGGAGCTGGGCAAGGACGTCGTCATCGTCCTCGACGGCATCACCCGCCTCGCGCGCGCCTACAACCTCGCGGCGCCCGCATCGGGTCGCATCCTCTCCGGTGGTGTCGACTCGAGCGCGCTGTACCCGCCGAAGCGGTTCTTCGGTGCGGCCCGCAACGTCGAGGAGGGCGGCTCGCTCACGATCGTGGCCACCGCGCTCATCGACACCGGCAGCCGCATGGACGAGGTGATCTTCGAGGAGTTCAAGGGCACCGGCAACATGGAGCTCCGCCTCGACCGCAAGCTCGCCGAGCGACGCCTCTACCCGGCGATCGACGTCAACGCGTCGAGCACCCGGCACGAGGAGCTCCTCTTCGAGCGCGACCAGCTCGTGCAGGTGTTCAAGCTGCGGCGGGTCCTCAATGCGCTCGCCGGCGAGGGATCGACGGCCCCTGGCCTCGAGCTGCTCCTCGACAAGCTGCGGTCGACGAAGTCCAACGACGAGTTCCTCGCCGACATCGCCAAGGCTCCCTCGGCCGGCGGCTGATCGGACCGACCAGCGGGCCCGTCCGGGCCCGGCGGGACGCCCGCGGGGCGCTTCCGCTAGATTCCCCACTCCCCGAGAGCACGGAGAGCGCCAGAGCCATGCAGGCCGACATCCACCCCAAGTACGACGTGTGCACGGTGCACTGCTCGTGCGGCAACGAGTTCCAGACCCGTTCGACGGTCGATTCACTGCGCGTCGAGCTCTGCGCGGAGTGCCACCCCTTCTACACGGGCAAGCAGAAGCTCGTGGACACCGGCGGGCGGGTCGAGCGCTTCCAGAAGCGCTACGCCGCGGCCGGCAAGAAGGCCAAGAAGTAGCCGACCTCCCGTCGGAGGTGTGGGGCGTGGGTCTCGCCGCCGGGGCGTCCCGGTACATGGGTGGTCAGGCCGTCATGGATGGCGTGATGATGCGCGGCGAGCAGGTGTGGGCCGTGGCCGTCCGGCGTGAGGACGGCGGGATCGAGCTCCGGGTCGAGGACGCACCGCACTGGGCCGAGCGCTACGGCCGCATCCCGCTCGTGCGCGGGGTCGTGAACCTCGTGGAGTCGCTCTCGCTCGGCATGCGAGCACTCACCTGGTCGGCCGACGTGAACGCGCCCGAGGAGGAGAAGGTCTCCAAGGGTGCGACCGCGGTCTCGCTCGCGTTCGCCCTCGTGCTGTTCGTCGGGGTGTTCCTCGTGCTCCCGATGCTCGGTGCCCGCGGTGCGTCGTCGCTGCTCGGGCTCTCGGGGCTCGCGTTCCATGTGCTCGAGGGCCTCATGTCGCTCGGACTGTTCCTCGGCTACATCACGCTCATCGGCCGCATCCCGGACATCCGCCGGGTGTTCGAGTACCACGGGGCCGAGCACAAGGCGATCGCTGCGTACGAGCGCGGGGTCGAGGTGACGCCGGCCTCGGCCCAGCGCTTCACGACCGAGCACGTCCGGTGCGGCACGAACTTCCTGCTCACGGTGTTCGTCATCGCGATCGTCGTCTACAGCGTGGTCGGACGCCCGGCCCTGCCGTACCTCATCGCGTCGCGTGTGCTGCTCGTGCCGGTGATCGCCGGGCTCGCCTACGAGGTCATCCGGTTCGCCGCCGGCCACATGGACCGGCGGTGGGTCCGGGTCCTCATGGTCCCGGGGCTCTCGCTGCAGCGGCTCACGACCCGCGAGCCGTCCGACGACCAGGTCGAGGTGGCGATCGCCGCGCTGCGAGCCGTGTTCACCGACGCGCAGGCGGCCGAGGTCGACGCGCGACGGGCCGCGTGAGGCGGGCGACGTGAGCATGTTCGATCGGCTCGCCGATCTCGAGTCCGAACTCGACCGCCTCGAGGCGACCCTCCCGGACCTCTACGCGGGCGGGGACCAGCGTGCCGCCGCCGACGCCGGTCGCCGGGCGAGCGAACTGCGCCCGGTGGTCGAGGCCTACCGCACCTACCGCGAGCGGGAGGGTGCACTCGCCGACGCCCGGGAGATGCTCGGGGCCGAGCGCGACGGCGACATGCGGGAGTTCCTGCGCGACGAGGTCGCGACCCAGGAGCGGGCGATCGAGGCGTTGGAGGCGGAACTCAAGGAGTTGCTCATCCCGAAGGATCCGAACGACGGGCGCAACGTCATCGTCGAGATCCGGGGGGCCGAGGGCGGTGACGAGGCGAACATCTGGGCCGGCGACCTGTACCGCATGTACGAGCGGTACGCGGAGGCCCGGCGCTGGAAGCTCGAGACCCTCTCGAGCCAGGCCTCGGACATGGGCGGCTTCCGCGACGTCACGTTCGTCGTGAAGGGGGCCGACGCGTGGGCCCGGCTCAAGCACGAGGCCGGTCCGCACCGCGTGCAACGGGTGCCGGCGACCGAGAGCCAGGGCCGTATCCACACGAGCGCCGCGACCGTCGCGGTGCTGCCCGAGGCCGAGGAGATCGACGTGCACGTCGACCCGAACGACCTCGAGATCGACGTGTACCGATCGTCCGGACCGGGCGGGCAGTCCGTCAACACGACCGACTCGGCGGTGCGCATCACGCACCGACCGACGGGGCTCGTCGTCACCTGCCAGGACGAGAAGTCGCAGTTGCAGAACAAGGACAAGGCGATGCGGATCCTGCGGGCCCGCCTCCTCCAGATCGAGGAGGAGAAGCGCCAGGCCGAACTCTCCGACGCCCGCCGCAGCCAGGTGAAGGGCGGCGGACGCTCGGAGAAGATCCGCACGTACAACTTCAAGGAGAACCGGGTCACCGATCACCGCATCGGGCTCACGCTGCACTCGCTCGACGCCGTGCTCGCCGGGGACCTCGATCCGATCATCGACGCGCTCGTGCAGGCGGAGCGGGCCGAGCAACTCGCCGCCGAGGGGTGATCGGCGGGTGAGCACGCCGAAGCCGCCCGCCTGGCGCGACCTCCACGCCGACGCGCTCGGCCGGCTGCGCGACGCGGGAGTCGACTCGCCGGCCGCGGAGGCCCGGTGGTTGCTGGAGCACGTGTCGGGTGAGCCGGGCGACGAGGTGATCTCGAGCGCGGCGCTCGCCACCAGACGGGGCACGATCCAGCTCGGCGGGCTGCTCGAACGGCGGGTCGCCGGCGAGCCGCTGCAGTACGTCCTGGGGGAGTGGGCCTTCCGGGAGCACGACCTGCTCGTCGACCGACGGGTCCTCATCCCGCGACCCGAGACCGAGGTCGTCGTCGAGATCGCGCTCGGCGAGGTCGAACGGCTCGGCGAGCGTCGGGGTCGGCCCGATCCGTGGGGCGGTGCGATCACGACCTACGCCGTGGCCGATCTCGGCACCGGGAGCGGTGCGATCGCAATCGCGCTCGAACGCGCCCTGCCGGAGGCGGAGGTGTGGGCGACCGACGTGAGCCACGACGCGCTCGCCGTGGCCCGGGCCAACATCGCCGGGACCGGGGCGACCCGCGTGCGCACGGCGCACGGCCACTGGTTCGACGCGCTCGACGACGCGCTCCGGGGCGCACTGCTCGTCGTGGTCTCGAACCCGCCCTACATCGCGGAGTCCGAGGCGGACTCGCTGCCGTCGACGGTGGTCGCGTGGGAGCCGTACGGCGCGCTCATCAGCGGGCCGACCGGGCTCGAGGCGATCGAGGTGATCCTCACCGAGGCTCCCGCCTGGCTCGCCCCGGGCGGGGTCGTGGTGCTCGAGCACTCGCCGCACCAGGCCGAGGCGGTGGTGCGACTCGCGCTCGACGCCGGGTTCGCCGAGGCCCGGGTCGAACCCGACCTCGCGGGTCGCTCCCGCGCGCTCGTCGCCCGGCTCGCCGGCTGACGCGCCTCACCGACCGCACTCCGGCGCGCAGCCTCCGAACTGTGGAGGGTTCTCGTCGCCATAGGCACGGACACCCTCAAAAGTTCCGGTGATGGGGCGGACGAGGTTGGGTACCGTGCGGGGCATGGCCGACAGCACGAACCCGCAGGACTCCCTCGACGTCGACGCGATGCTCGCTCGCTTCCGGGAGCGGGCCGCCGCGGTGCGGGAACGCCCGCTCCCGCCGGTCGCCGGCCCGGACCGCGAGCGGTTCGTGCGTCAGGCCCAACTCGACTTCCAGGACTTCGCCATCGTCGGTGACGCGACCTGGGAGTTCGTCGAGGGCGTCCTGACCCTGCGCGTCGATCTCACCGGCTGACCGACCCGGATGGCGGGGCGGCGCCGCCGCGGGAACCGTGAGGGCCTCGGCGCGTTCGGGGGGCGGTGAGGCGTCCGGCGGGTGGGTCAGAGTCGCTCGTCGAAGCGCTCGTTGGGGTCGAGGCGCTGTAGGTAGGCGCGGTCGACGGCGACCCAGAGCGTCTTCGAGAACGGGTAGAAGACGATCGGCCCCAGCGCCATGATCGGCAGCGTGACGGCCAGCACCGGGATCACCGGGATGTCCGGCAACGTGAGCACGAGCACCGACACGAAGATGAGCGTGAAGAGTCCGCCCGTTGCGATCATGTTGCACGCGAGCGCGCCGGTCCAGTAGCCCTGCTCCCGCTCGAAGTGCAGGCCGCAGCGTGGGCAGTCCGGCTTCATGACGAAGTACCGACGGAACAGGTGTCCCGACCCGCACCGGGCGCAGCACAGGGTGATACCCCAGAGCATGGTCCGGGTCCGGCTCGGGGTGTTCGTCGGCGTCGGCACGTCCCGGACCCTACTGGCGCGGCTGGTTCGGCTCGCTCTCCTCAGGCCTCGACGACGTTCGACGGGCCGTCGCCGCGCAGACGCGCGACGCGCCCCTCCCACGCCTCGACGGTCATGGCCGAGAGCAGGTCGACGTCGGTCGAGTTCGCAAACGCGCGATCACCGTTCGGGGTGAGCAGCGTCACGAGGCCGAA
>JBJTWK010000066.1:0-60792 GCA_046081705.1 Actinomycetes bacterium
GCCAGCGCCTCCGGCTCGAGTGCGGCGAGACGCTCGAGGGTCGGTCCGGTCTGCGGTGCCCGGGACATCGCGCCGAACATCGCCTCGGCCTCGACGGCGGGCCCGACCGGGGACTCCGTGCTCGTCGGACCGACCTCACCCATCATCGTGAACAGGTCGCCGCACAGCAGCGTCCGGGTCTCCTCCTCGAACAGGAGCCCTGCGTCCCAACCGTGGGGCACGTGGGGCGTGTCGAGGTAGCGGACCCGGCGGCCGCCGAGGTCGAGGACCTCGCCGTCGACGAGCATCCGGGGCGGCCGATCGGCCAGGTCCATCACCGACACGAGCGAGCCCGTGAACCCGAAGGCGACCTGCGCGTTCGGCGCCGCCGCGAGCCACTCGTTCATCGCCCCGCACTCGTCGGCCTCGACGTGACCGAACCCGAGCCATCGGAGCCGCTCGACCGGCAGCACCCGCTCGACCGCCTCGCGGACCCCCGCGAAGTGGCTCCGCTGACCGAGGTGGAACAGGAGCGGTTCGTCGGCATCGATGAGGTACTGGTTGAACACCATGTTCGCCTCAGGGCTGAACGTCGAGATGCGGTAGATCCGGTCACGGACCTCGTCGATGGTGGTCGGCACGTGAACCTCCGGGGTCGGGCGGGCGGGGACCGCCCGAGCATACGTTCACCCGGTGGCACGAGGACGCGGACGCCTACTGCGTGCGCAGGCCCGCCTGGAGGAGGCCGGCGCGCACGGCGGCGTCCACCGCCGCACCGGGCTCGCTGAGGCGCTCGAGGGTCACGCCGTGGATCTCGGCCGTGCACGGGAAGCCGTGGCGGTAGGGACCGACCGGGGCGCCGGTGTCGACGCCGATGTCGAAGGTCTCGCCGCTCATCGAGAACACGATGGGCACGGTGCGCTCGATCCGCGCGTGGGCGACGGCGGTGCCGTCGACCGTGAGCACGGCCTCGCCGCCGGCCCCGAACCCGCCGTCGGAGTCGAACGTGACCTCGATGGTGTGCTCACCCGGAGCCAGCGGCTCGGGCGCGGCCACCGTGGTGAACTCGTGGCCGTAGAGGTTGTAGAGGTAGGTGGGTCGCCCGGCGTCGAGGTACACGGACCAGCCGGCCATGTTGCCGCCCTGGCAGACGACGACCCCCTCGTCCCCCTCGGCCGTCGCGATCTCGGCGGTGATGCGCCAGGAGCAGTTCTTCAGGTTCACGACCGACGACTCCGGCATGCGCACGTGGGCCCGGGTGTAGGTCATGCGGTCGAGCCCCCCGACCGGGGCCGGGACCGAATGGTCGCCGTGACGGGGTGAGGCCACGTCGCGCAACGGGTACACGCCGTGACGCTCGGCCTCCTCGTGGAAGATGCGCTGGAGGTCGGCGAGGATCTCCGGGTGCTCGGCCGCGAGGTCGACCGCCTGCGAGAAGTCGGTGCGGACGTCGTAGAGCTCCCACACCTCCTGCGGTCCGTCGAACGCATATCCCTGCAGGCGGATCCACGGCAGACGACCGTGGAAGCAGGCCGCCACCCACCCGTCGTGGTAGATCGCGCGGTTGCCGAGGATCTCGAAGTACTGCGTGGTGCGCGTGCTCGGGCCGTCCGCGTCGAACGAGTAGTCCATCGGTACACCGTCGATCGGCATCTGCTCGATGCCGTTCACCCGGGTCGGCACCTCGATCCCGGCGGCCGCGTAGATGGTGGGCGCGAGGTCCACGACGTGGTGGAACTGCGTGCGCAGGGCCCCGGCGTCGGTGATGCGTCGCGGCCACGAGACGGCCAGGCCGTTGCGCGTTCCCCCGAAGTGTGAGGCGACCTGCTTCATCCACTTGAACGGGGCGTCGAGGGCCCAGGCCCACCCGACGTTGAAGTGGTTCTCGCAGCGCGCGGTCCCGAAGTCGTCGATGTGCTCGAGCAACCACTCGGGCTCCTCGTGCACCCCGTTCTGGAACGACGGGGCGCTCCACGCGCCGTGGATCGTGCCCTCCGCGGAGGCTCCGTTGTCGCCCGTGATGTAGATGACGAGCGTGTCCTCACCGAGTCCGAGTTCGTCGATCGCATCGACGACCCGCCCGATCTGCGCGTCGGTGTGCGCCAGGAATCCGGCGAAGCACTCCATGAGCCGCGTGGCGACCGGCCGGTACCGATCGGGGTAGTCGTCCCAGGCCGGGATCTGCTCGGGGCGTTCGGTGAGGGCCGTGCCCTCGGGGATCACACCGAGTTCGAGTTGGTGGGCGTGGATGTCGCGGCGCAGCGCGTCCCACCCGTCGTCGAACGCACCGGCGAACCGGTCGATCCACTCGCGGGGCGCATGGTGCGGCGCGTGCACGGCCGGCGTGGCGAAGTAGCAGAAGAACGGACGGTCCGGCGCGGCGGCGTGGTGGCGCTGGATCCAGGTGATCGCCTGATCGGCGAGGTCCTCGGTGAGGTGGTAGCCGTCCCGACCCTCGTGCGGCGCGATCGGCGTGGTCTGGTCGTGGACCGCGGGCTCCCACTGCGAGGACTCCGCGCCGAGGATGCCGTAGAAGCGATCGAACCCCATGCCGGTCGGCCAGCGGTCGAACGGGCCCGCCGGACCCTGCTCCCACAGCGGGGTGAGGTGCCACTTGCCGAACGCGCCCGTGGCGTACCCGTTGAGGCGCAGCACCTGCGCGACCGTCGCAGCCTCGGGCGGGATCGCGGAGTCGTAGCCCGGGAACGAGTTCGCGATCTCGGTGATGCCGCCCATGTGCACCGCGTGGTGCTGTCGGCCGGTCAGGAGCGCGGCGCGGGTCGGCGAACACAGCGCCGTGGTGTGGAAGCGGTTGTAGGTGAGGCCGCGGTCGGCGACGCGTTGGAACGCCGGGGTCGGCACCGGTCCACCGAAGGTGGAGAACGAGCCGAACCCCACGTCGTCGAGCATGACGACGAGGACGTTCGGCGCCCCGGCGGGCGCACCGTCGCGCTCGAGCCGCCGCGGGGTCGCGTCGGAGATGAGCCGAGCGATCTCGCCGGTGAAGGGTGGCGTCGGGCGGGGCAGTGCCGGGCCGTCGCTCACGCGAACCCCGGGAGGTCGATCGCGCCGAGCGCCGCGCACACGGCCGCGGCGTCCCCTTCGATCGTCACCCCGCCGGCGGCGAGCTCCTCGGCGAGGGTCGTGCGGCCGGCGAGGATCTCGGCCCAGATCGCGCGGGTCGTCGAGGCCGTGGCGTCGGCTCCGGTGCCGTCGGTCGGAACGGCGACGTGGTTGCGCAGGTGGAGCCCCGTCCGTTCCCCGTCGAGGATCACGGCGACGTGCAGGTCGACGCCCGCGAGCCGATCGGGATCGACGAGCACCCGCAGGATGTGCACCGCACCGTCGACGGGACCAGCGAGCACCTGGGCGCGGTTGATGCGGTGGGTACGGAACCGGGACAGGTCACCGACGCCCTCGAGGTCCCGGGCCCGGGTGATGCACCAGTTCCGGATGTTCGCGGCCGTCGTGCGCCGGGCGACGGTGCGCAGCGCGTCGGCGAGCAGCTGACGATCGCCCTGGTCCGCCCCGTCGGCGGCCACGAGGATGCCGGCGAGTTCGAGCGCCCAGCGGAGGTCCTCGGTCTCGAGCGCTCCCCGGACCCGGGCCCGCACCGCGTCGACCCCGCCCATCGCCTCGATCATCCGGGCCGAGCGCGCGGCCGGTGCGTGCGGGAAGAGCTCGGCCGGATCGCCGTCGAAGAACCCGAACAGGCCGCTGCGGATCTGGCGCGTGTGGTGCTCGACCACGCCGTAGAGCTGCGCGGTGAGGTGGTCGTCATCGAAGGACTCCGGGAGCACGACGAGGTGCGCGAGCTCCGGTCCGGTCGCACCGCGGTTCGTGTGCCGCACCGTCTGATCCCAGAGGAACTGGATGGCGTCGCGCGCCCGCGTGACCCGGACACCGACGTCCGGACCCGACAGCGGCGGGCCGTGCGTGGCGATGAGGTGGTCGGCGCCGAGGCTGCGCAGGTGGTCGATGCCGGTCAGCAGCACCCGCGGGTCGCGGTACTCCTCGCCGCGGATCGCGTAGACGTTGAAGAGGACCGGCCACACGAGGTTGTGCACGGCGACCCCGAGTGCCGGGAACCAGTAGGTCACCGAGTCGTCGGCGTCGGATGGCGCGAGGGTCACCTCCACCTCGAGACCGGCGACGTGCAACGTGGTGTCGGCGTCGAACGTGTGGGTCGGGGCGAGGTACCCCTGGGTGAACGGCGCGTGCTCGGCGTTGTGCCACGCGAGGCCGAGCCCGACGTTCACCGTGCCGTCCTCGCCCTCGGTCGGCATCACGATGGCGAACTGCTCGACGAGGCCGCGGGCGTAGGCGGGGCCGATCTCGCCGCCGGCGCGGCTGCGGTTCGCGTCGATCCTCGCGTGGCCCCAGATCGGGAACGCCGCCGCGGCGGCCTCGCCCCGGGTGGCCACCACTTCGTCGAGCACGGCCTGGGTGCCGGTCACGTAGTGGAAGTGGGTGAGCAGCACGGCCACGATCGGCTCGTCGGTGACCGCACGCAGCTCGGCGAGCGCCGCCCGCATCTCCTCGATCGACTCCCCGGTGTCGATCGCGATGATCCCCTCGGGCCCGCGCACGAACGACTGATTCGACAGGCCGTTGCCCACGAGGGTCCACGCGTGGTCGCCCACGGCGTGGAAGCGCCGGGCGAGCCGGTCCGACTGGGCGACGTGGGCCTCGTGGGCCCGCCGGCCCTGGGTGTCGGTGACCGTGCGTCGGTCGTCGGGCTCGAAGGATCGGGGCGCTCGCATCGTCGTCACGGGGCGGGACACTAGGGCCGACCCGTCCCCGGATGCATCAGAGCGCGGCGGCGGCCTCGTGGGCGATGGCGATCGTACGGTCGATCTCGTCGTCGGTGTGGGCGAGCGACGGGAAGAGCGTCTCGTAGCCGCTCGGGGCGAACCACACGCCGCGATCGAGCAGGCCGTGGAAGAGCTGCGCGTACCGGTCGTGGTCCGCGGTCTGGGCCTCGGCGTAGTTCGTGATCGGCGTGGCCGAGAGGAACATGCCGACGAGGGTGCCCGCCTGCGTCACCTGCATCGGCAGCCCGGCGTCCGCGAACGCGGTGCGCAGGCCGTCGGCGAGGCGAGCCGCCTTCGCCTCCAGCGTGACGTACGCCGCCGCGTCGAGGTGGGCGAGCACCGCGAGCCCGGCCGCAGTGGCGAGCGGGTTCCCGGAGAGCGTTCCCGCCTGGTACACGGGACCGAGCGGGGCGAGGTGGTCCATCACCTCGGCCGGTCCGCCGACGACCGCGAGCGGGAGTCCGCCGCCCACGACCTTGCCGAACACCGAGACGTCGGGCCGGATGCCGAAGCGCTCCTGCGCGCCGCCCCGGGCGACGCGGAAGCCGGTGATGACCTCGTCGAACACGAGTATGGCGCCCGTGCGGTCGCAGCGCTCCCGCAACGCCTCGAGGTAGCCGGGCGCGGGCGGGACGAGGCCCATGTTCGCGGCGATCGGCTCGACGAGGATCGCGGCGAGGTCGGCCGCGTGCTCGTCGAGCGCTCGGTCGAGCGCGACGAGGTCGTTGAACGGCACGACGACCGTGTCGGCCACCGCGCCCTCGGTCACGCCGGCCGAACCCGGGATGCCGAGCGTGGCGATGCCGCTGCCCGCGGCCACGAGCAGTGCGTCGAGGTGGCCGTGGTAGCAGCCCGCGAACTTGATGACCTTCGAACGACCCGTGGCGCCGCGGGCGAGGCGCACCGCGGTCATCGCGCCCTCGGTGCCGCTCGAGACCATGCGCACCTTCTCGACGGAGTCGACGCGCGCCACGATCTCCTCGGCGAGCAGCGCCTCACGCTCGGTCGGCGCGCCGTACGAGGTGCCGGCGGTCGCGGCCCGTTGCACGGCATCGATGACGTCCGGGTGTGCGTGGCCGAGGATCGACGCGCCCCACGACTGCACGAAGTCGAGGTAGGTGGTGCCGTCGGCGTCGGTGATGGTCGAACCCTGCGCCGACCGCACGAAGAACGGCGTGCCGCCGACCGAGCGGAACGAGCGCACCGGCGAGTTGACCCCGCCCGGGATGACCGCCTGGGCGCGGGCGAAGAGGTCCTCGTTACGGCTCATGCGCCGAGCGTCTCGGCCACCTCGCGGGCGAGGTACGTGAGGATGCAGTCGGCGCCCGCCCGCTTGATGGCGAGCAGGTGCTCGAGCGCGACGGCGTCGCCGTCGATCCAGCCGTTCGCCGCGGCGGCCTTCACCATCGCGTACTCGCCGCTCACGTGGTACGCCGCGACGGGGACGTCGAACGCGGCGCGCAGCGTGCTGATGACGTCGAGGTAGGCGACGGCGGGCTTCACCATCACCATGTCGGCGCCCTCCTCGATGTCGAGGGCGGTCTCCTCGATCGCCTCGCGCGCGTTGCCCGGCTGCATCTGGTACCCGCGTCGGTCCCCGAACTGCGGCGCGCACTCGGCCGCGTCGCGGAACGGGCCGTAGAGCGCCGAGGCGTACTTGGCGGAGTAGGCGAGGATCGCGGTATCGGCGTGCCCCGAGGTGTCGAGCGCGGCCCGGATGGCCCCGACCTGACCGTCCATCATCCCGCTCGGCGCGATGACGTCCGCCCCGGCGTCGGCCTGCGAGATGGCGATCGACGCGTACCGCTCGAGCGTCGCGTCGTTGTCGACCACACCGTCGGGCCGCAGGATGCCGCAGTGCCCGTGGTCGGTGAACTCGTCGAGGCAGTCGTCGGTCATGATGACGAGCGCGTCGCCCACGGCGTCGCGGATGGAGCGCACGGCGGTCTGCACCACGCCGTCGGCCCGGTCGGCGCCACTGCCCCGGCCGTCCTTCTCCTCGGGCACCCCGAAGAGGATGAGGGCGGGCACGCCGAGATCGGCGAGGGCCCGGGCCTCGGCGGTGACGCTGGCGACCGTGTGCTGGGCGACGCCGGGCATGGAGGCGACGGGCTCGGGCGCCTCGATGCCCTCCTTCACGAAGAGCGGCGCGACGAGGTCGTCGACGGAGAGTCGGGTCTCGGCGACGAGGCGCCGCATCGCCGGGGTCGTGCGCAGCCGGCGCGGCCGGCGCTCGGGGAAGGCCATGGGGGCGAGGCTACCGCTCGGCCCGCGAGCCCCACCACGCCAGGACCTCGGCCACGACACCGTCGATCGTGTGCTCGGCGGCCTCGGCGTCGACGCGCCAGCCGAGCTCGGTCGCGGTCCCGGACGTGATCGGTCCGATCGACACGACGGTCGGCTGCGGGTCGGGCACGCCGCCGAGCACGTCGGTGAGGTTCTTCACGGTCGACGACGACGTGAACGTGATGAGGTCGACCTCACCCGCGCACACCTGCTCGACGAGCGCGGCGTCGGGCTCGGGCCGGACCGTGCGGTACACCGGCAGCACGTCGACCGCGTAGCCCCGCCCACGGAGGCCGTCAGGGAGGACGTCGCGTGCCTCGGCGGCCCGGGCGACGATCGCGCGGGCACCGGGGGACACCGGCGCCGGCAGGGCCTCGAGCAGCGACTCGGCGATGAAGCGCTCGGGGATCACATCCGCGACCACCCCGAACGCGGCGAGCGCCTGCGCGGTACCGGGGCCGATCGCGCCGACGCGCACGCCGGCGAGCGCCCGGGCGTCGAGGCCGTGCGCGTGCAGGCCTCGGGCGAAGAAGCCGTCGACCCCGTTGGGCGAGGTGAACAGCAGCCACTCGACCCCGGCGAGGTCCGGCGCCGGCACGTCGACCGGCTCGATCGCAATGGTCGGGAGTTCGATCACCTGGGCCCCGAGGGTCTCGAGGCGTTCGCGCAGACCGCTCGCCTGCTCGCGGGCCCGGGTGACCACCACACGCGCGCCGAGCAGCGGGCGTTGCTCGAACCACGGGAAGTCGAGCGCGGCGACATCGCCGATGACGATCGCGCTCGGCGCGCGGATCCCGGCGTCGGGCGCCTCGGCGAGCGTGGTGCGCACCGTCGTCTGCTCGGGCCGCGTGCCGTAGCGCACCGCAGCGACCGGGGTCTCCGGGGCCCGGCCACCCTCGATGAGCAGGCGCGAGATCTCACGCAGGTGCCCGGCGCCCATGAGCACGACGAGCGTGCCACCCGCCTTGGCGAGCGCGCCCCAGTCGACGTCGGTGCGGCCCTTGGCCGGATCCTCATGGCCGGTGACGATCGTGACGTGGGTCGAGACCTTGCGGTGGGTGACCGGCACGCCCGCGTACGCCGCCGCGGCGATCGCGCTCGTCACCCCCGGCACCACCTCGAACGGCACGTCGGCGGCGATGAGCGACTCGGCCTCCTCACCGCCCCGGCCGAACACGAAGGGGTCGCCGCCCTTGAGGCGGACGACCTCGAGCCCCTGGGACCCGCGGTCGACGAGCACCTGGTTGATGCCGTCCTGGGTCATGGCCACGTCACCCGGCGCCTTGCCGACGTCGACGAACTCGGCGTCGCGCGGGGCGAGCGAGAGGAGGGAGGGGTGGGCGAGCCGGTCGTAGACGACGACCTGCGCGCGCGCCAGCAGCGCGGCCCCGCGCTGGGTGAGGAGGCCCGGATCGCCCGGGCCGGCGCCGACGAGGTACACGGTCACGGTCGGTGAGTCTCCACCAAGCGGTCGGCGAGCCTCCGACCGAGCGCCTCGGGGTCGGCATCGGCGTCCGTGGCCCGGCGCAGCGCCGAGCCGTTGGGCTCGGCGACGAGCGCCTCCATCCGCACGGTGGCGCCATCGAGCACTGCGAGCGCCCCCACCGGCAGGTCGCACCCGCCGCCGAGGGCCCCGAGGAACGCCCGCTCCGCCGCCACCGCCCGGTGGATCTCCGGGTCGTCGATCGCGGCCAGCGCGGCGAGGGCGGTGTCGTCGTCAGCCCGACACTCCACCGCGAGCGCACCCTGCGCGACCTGGGGCAGCAGCACCGACGGCTCGAGTCGCTCGGCGATGCGGTCGGCGAGGTCGAGGCGGTCGAGCGCCGCTGCGGCCACGACCACCGCATCGACGTCGTCCGCCCTCGCGAGGCGCGTCGCCATGTTGCCGCGGAGTTCGACGAACGTGAGATCGGGTCGCCGCGCGGCGAGTTGCACCCGTCGCCGCACCGACCCGGTGGCCACGGTCGCACCAGTCGGCAGCCCGTCGAGGGTCGATCCCACCAGCGCGTCGCGCACATCGGCCCGCTCCGGGAACGCACCGAGCACGAGACCGTCGGGCGTGATCGCAGGCAGGTCCTTGGCGGAGTGCACCGCGAGGTCCGCATCACCCCGCAGGACCGCCTCCTGCACCTCCTTCACGAACACGCCGGTGCCGCCCATCGCATGGATCGGGCTCGTGAGATCGCGGTCGCCCGCCGTCTCGACGATGACGAGTTCGGCCGCGGCGCCGGTGCGCTCGAGCAGCAGCGCAGCGACGCGTTCGGCCTGCCAGCGCGCCAGCGCGGAGCCGCGGGTCGCGATGCGGAGGGGGCCGCCCGACGGGCCCGCCATCACGCCTCGGTCTCGGCGTCCGGTTCCGGGAGGTCGAACAGGGCCGTGAGCGCATCGGCGAAGAGCTCGCCCCGGGCCGTGCCCGCGGCCTCCTTGAGCCGGGTGGTGGGCTCGTGGAGCAGCTTCGACACGATCGACCGGGTGAGCGCGTCGACCGCGGCCCGCTCCTCCTCCGAGAGGTTGGCGAGACGGTTGGTCGACCGCGCGAGCTCGTTGTTGCGGATCTCGTCGCCCCGCTCGCGCAGCGCGGCGACGAGCGGGGCCACCGTGCGCATCGTGCGGTCGAGCTGGAAGCGCTCGATCTCCTCCATGAGGATCGACTGCACCTTGCCCACCTCGCGACGTCGTTGGTCCATCGACGCCTCGGTGAACGCCTTGAGGGAGTCCATGTCGAGGAGCGTGACGTCGGGGAGCAGCCCGACCCCGGGGTCGACGTCGCGCGGCACGGCGCAGTCGACGACGACGAGCGGACGACCGTTGCGAGCGTCCATGACCGCCTCGATGTCCTCCCGCTCGATGTGGACCTCGGTGGAGTCGGTGGCGGTGAGGAGGAGGTCGACGCTGCGCAGCACGTCGGTGACCTCGGGCAGGGTGACCGGTCGCCCGCCGACCCGGGCTGCGAGCTCGACCGCACGGGCGTGGGTCCGGTTGGCGACCGCGACGTCCGAGACGCCCGCGGCCGCAAGGGCGCGACCCATCCCCTGGGCGACGTCACCCGCTCCGAGGATGAGCACGGCGCGGCCCTGCAGGGTCTCGAGGGTCCGCTCGGCGAGCGCCACGGCGGCCGACGACACCGAGAGGGTGTTGCGACCGATGGCGGTCTCGGTCCGGGCCCGCTTCCCCGCCTCGATGGCGTGGCGGAACACCCGGTCGAGCATCGGTCCGGCCGCGCCCTCGGCCTCGGCGAGCCGCCAGGCCTCCCGCACCTGCCCGAGGATCTCGCCCTCACCCACGATCATGGAGTCGAGGCCGGCGGCCACGCGGAACAGGTGCGCCACCGCGCCGTCGTCGTAGTACGTGTAGAGGTGCTCGGCGAAGTCGTCGGGCTCGAGCGAGGCCTGCTCGGCGAGGAAGTCGAGGACGTCCGAGACGGCGTTGTGGAACTTCGTGCACCGGACGTAGACCTCGGTCCGGTTGCAGGTCGAGAGCAGGACGACCTCGGCGAGATGGTTCCGGGTCGCGAGGTCGTGGACGGCCTTGACCATCCGGGAGGACGGGACGGCGACCCGCTCGCGCAACTCGACCGGTGCGGTGGTGTGGTTGAGCCCCACGACGATCACCGACACGTTCGAAGCGCCTCCCTGGCCGCCTCGATGCGGCCCTGCCGGACGTCCTCAAGGATCCCCGAATCCAGCGCCCGCCGCCAATCCAGCGCCTCGGTCGGACGCCCGGCGGCCCGCTCCTCCTCCCGGATCTCGGCCATGAGATCGAGGAGGGTGGCGACCTCGGGCCCCAGGTCGGCGGCGATCCGGTCCCGCAGCCATGCGGCGAGCGCCGGGCTGCGCCCTCCGGTGCTCACCGTGACCGTGACGTCCCCCTCCCGGAGCACCGAGGGGATCGTGGCGGTGGACGCGCTCGGGTCGTCCGCCGAGGCCACCCAGACCTGCCGTTCGAGCGCCGCGGCGGCCACCGCGGCGTCCACCGCCGGGTCCCCGGTGGCGCTCAGGGCGAACCAGGCCCCGTCGAGGTCGGCCGGCTCGAAGCTCCGGGCCCGCCACGACACGCGCCCGGCGTCCACGGCGTCCCGGACCGCCCCACCGACCTCGGGGGCCACCACCTCGACGACCGCCCCCGCCCCGAGGAGGGCGGCGAGCCGCCGGGCGGCGATCCGGCCGCCACCGACGAGCACGACCCGCCGCCCGGCCACGACGAGGCCCACGGGGTAGGGGTGGTGCACCGGGCGGTCCGACGGGTCCGTCACGGCTCCGACCGTACCCGGCGACGGGTGCCGCCTCTACGCTCCCCCGCCATGGTCAGCGCGCTCGCGTTCGGTGCCACCGCCGTGGCGACGCTGTTCGCCCAGGCCACGCTGGCCCGGGCCACCCGGAACCGCAGCCCGCACGAGGGCGCGTGGGCGTTCGCCCTGTTCGTGTTCGCCCTCGCATCGGCCGCGCTCGCCATCGGTGTGACCACCGGCTGGGACAACGGGACCTTCCGGGCCTTCTACCTGCTCGGGGCGATCCTGTCGGTGCCCTGGCTCGCGCTCGGCACGGTGTACCTGCTGCTCGGGCGCACGGTCGGGCGACGGGTCCAGTGGGTGCTCGTCGGATTCTCGGGCCTCGCCGTCGGAGCGATGCTCACCTGCGCGATCGACGGACCGATCACGGGCACCACGATCCCGGTGGGCCGCGAGGTGCTCCCGGTGCTGCCCCGGGTGCTCGCCGCGGTCGCGAGCGGGGTCGGGGCGATCGTCATCATCGTCGGTGCGCTGTACTCGGCGGCCCGGTTCGCGCGGCGGCCCGAACGGGAGGCGCGCCGCCGGGTCGGCGCGAACGTGCTCATCGCGTTCGGCACCCTCGTGCTGTCCGGCGGCGGGCTCATCCAGGGCGTCGTCGGCAAGGACACCGCCTTCGCGCTCTCGCTCGCCCTCGGGATCTCGGTGATCTACGCGGGGTTCCTCGTGGCCGCCCCCGGGCCGCGCACCGTACGCACGCCGAGCGGCGCCGCGGCACCCGATCCCGACGTCGTCACCCCGACTCGGTGAGCGCGCGCCGCAGGAGCTTGCCGGCGGGACTGCGGGGCACCGCGTCGACCACGGTCACCCGGGCCGGCACCTTGTAGCGGGCGAGGCGGGTCCCGACGTGCGCGCGCAGCGCGTCCGCGTCGACGGTCATGCCCGGGCGCGCCACGACCCACGCGCCGACCGCCTCGCCCGTGCGCGGGTCGGGGATCGCGGCGACCGCCGCGTCGGCCACCGCGTCGTGCGTGCGGA
Source organism: Actinomycetes bacterium (assembly GCA_046081705.1). Classification (GTDB taxonomy): domain Bacteria; phylum Actinomycetota; class Acidimicrobiia; order IMCC26256; family IMCC26256; genus IMCC26256. The sequence goes on from JBJTWK010000066.1 coordinate 12,343, forward strand.
GCGCCTCCTCGACCTCGACCGGGTAGACGTTGAAGCCGGACACGATGATGAGGTCCTTGAGCCGGTCGACGAGTGAGAGGTAGCCATCGGCGTCGGCGACGGCGACGTCCCCCGTCCGCAACCAACCGTCGGCGGTGATGACCCGGGCGGTCGCCTCGGGGTCCTCCCAGTACCCGGCGAACACGTTCGGGCCGCGCACCCAGATCTCCCCCGGGTCGCCGGCGACCACGTCGGCCCCGTGCGCGTCGACGAGGCGGACCTCGACGCCGGGCACGCTCGGTCCGATCGACCCGTGGCGGGGCGCACCGCCGGCGGCCGTGCTCGTGACGATCGGCGCGGCCTCGGTGAGCCCGTACCCCTCGTGGATGTCGATGCCGAACCGGTCGGTGAACGCCCGGGCCCGGTCGGGGTCGAGCGCGGCCGCGCCCGACACCGCGAGGCGCACGCCCGTGAACGCGTCCGCCGGTGCGTCGGCGACCGCCGTGAAGAGGTCGTACATGAGCGGGACCGCGGCCACGACGGTGACACCGTGGTCCCGCACCGCGGCGACGGCGCGGGCCGGGTCGAACGGCTCGACGAGCACGACCGACGCGCCCGCGGTGAGCGCCACGCCGAGCACGACGTTGAGCCCGAACACGTGGAAGAACGGCAGGACGCCGAGCGTGCGGTCGCGGTTCGTGAGCGCGAGCCCCGGGTCACCGAGGACCTGACCGATGTTGGCCGCGAGGTTGCCGTGGGTGAGCATCGCGGCCTTCGGCATCCCGGCCGTGCCCGAGGTGTAGAGGAGCACCGCGACCTCGTCGTCGTCGCGTTCGACCTCGACCGCCATCGCCTCGCCCGGTGCCAGCGCGTCGTGGGCGACCGCTCCGGGCACCCCGAGGTGCGCCGACCCGGTCGGCCCGCACACGAGCACACCTGCCTCGACCCGACGGATCTCCTCGGCGACCACGGTGGTCGGCTCCTGCGGGTTCAGCGGCACCGCGATCGCACCGGCCCAGAGCGCACCGAGGTAGGTCGTGACGAAGGCGAGGTCGTTGCCGCTGGCGATCGCGACCCGATCGCCGGGCCGGACGCCGATCCCGGCCAGCGCCCCGGCCGTCGAGGCGGCGAGCGCCTCGAGTTCGGCGAAGGTCACCACCCGGTCGACGTCGATGAGCGCGGGGGCGTCCGGATCGGCGCCGGTGGAACGCAGGAGCATCGACGCGAGGTTCACGGGGCGTGAGTCTCGCAGACGACGACGGTGGCCCGCCTCCCTCAGCGCCCCGGCCACCAGCGGTCGCGCAGGGCCACGAGCACCACGACGCACACGCCGAGCAGCAGCACGCTGAGTGCGACCGCCACCTGCGGGTCGGCGTCGAGCAGGAGGTACACGGCGAGGGGCACCGTGCGGGTCCGTTCGGACACGTTGCCGGCGAAGGTGATCGTGGCCCCGAACTCACCGAGGGCCCGGGCCCAGGCGAGCGCCGCCCCGGCGGCGATCCCCGGGGCCACGAGCGGCAGGGTGATGCGGCGCAGCACGGTGGTCCGGGAGGCGCCGAGTTCCTCGGCGACCTCCTCGAGGTGCGGATCGAGGGCCCGCAGGGCGGCCTCGACCGTGACGACGAGGAACGGCAGCGCGACGAAGGTCTCGGCGAGCACGACCCCGACGGGCGAGAAGGTGAACTGCACGCCGAACCAGTCGTACAGCGCGCCGCCGATGAGCCCGGACCGACCGAACGCGGCGAAGAGCGCGACCCCGCCGACGACCGGGGGCAGGACGATGGGCAGCAGGACGAGTGCGCGCACGACGCGTCGGCCCGGGAACTCGACGCGCGCGAGCACCCACGCCAGCGGCACCCCGAATACGACGGACAGCACGGTGGCGCAGACCGAGCAGACGATGGACAGACGCAGCGCCGCGAGCGCCTCCTCGCTCCCGAGCGCGGCACCGAGGTCGCCCCACGCGACCTGGCGCACGAGGCCCACGAGTGGGACGACGAGGAACGCGAACGCGATCGCGGCGAGCGACACGACGCCCCACGGTGGCCGGCGAGTGCCGAGGTTCACCGTCGGCCCCCGGGCGGCCGCATGAATCCCGCGTCGAGCAGGACGCGCTGGGCCCACCTCGATCGCACCGCGGCGGCGAAGGCCCGGGCGAGCGCCGGCTGGGGCGAATCGAGGACGGGACCGATCGAGTACGTCGACCGGTCCTCGACGTTGTCGTGGTTCCCGACGTCGAGGTACCGGACCCGCCGCCCCGCGGCGATGGCGTCCGTGCGGTAGACGATCGCCGCGTCGGCATCGCCCCGCGTGAGCGCGGCGAGGGTCGACCGGGCGTCGGCCGCGCGGGTGATGCTCGACTCCGGGACCGCCACCTCGGACCGTCGCAGGAGCATCTCGCCGAGGCCGCCGCACGGTGCGGTGCGAACGCACATCGCGAGGATGCGCGCTCGCCGGACGTCCCGGACCGAGCGCAGCCGGATCGGGCTGTCGCGCCGCACCGCGACGACGAGTCGGTTGCGGGCGAACCAGGTGGTCGGTCCGATGGGACCGAGACGACCGGCGATCGCCGGTTCGCCCCACGCCGCGTCGGACGCCGACGCGAACACGTCGACGGGTGCGCCCTGCACGAGTTGGGTCGCGAGCGCCGCCGAGGAGCCGTAGTTGAAGACCACCCGCACCCCCGGGTGCTCGCGCTCGAACCGACGCGCGATCCGCGGCAGCACATCGGTGAGCGACGACGCGGCCGACACCGTGATCGTGCGCGGGCGGGGCGTGGTGGTGGTGCTCGCCGACGCCGTCACGGGCTCCCCGAGGAGCGCTGCGGCCACGAGGAGCGCCCCGGCCCACGCCGGGGGGCGGGTCACTCGGTCTCCACGATGACGTTCGTGGCCTTCACCACCGCGGTGGCGAGGTCGCCGACCTCGAGACCGAGGGCGTCGGCCGCCTCCCGGGTGATCATCGAGACGATCCGGTGCGGTCCGGCCTGGATCTCCACGACCGCGCTGAGGCCGTCGCGCTCGACCCGGGTGACGATCCCCGGGAGCCGGTTGCGGGCCGACTGCGGGGCCGAGGGGCCGGCCGCCGTCCGTTCGGTGAGGAGCCGCGCCACCGAGGCGCCGTCGATGAGGCGCTGCCCGCCCTCGGTGCGCACGGTGTCGAGGCGCCCGTCGTCGGCCCAGCGCCGGACGGTGTCCACGCTCACGCCGAGGATCTCGGCCACCCGACCCGGTCGGTGGTTGCTCATGGGTCCGACCGTAGCCCCCGGAACCCCGTTTCCGCAGGGCTGTGGTGGCGAGAACCACGCAGATGCGAGGTTTCCGCCGCGCTCCCGATGCCTGGGTCGAAGGGTTCAAGGAATCCGGCGGTGCCGCCGATACCTCATCCGGAACGGGGCACGGTCCGATGCCGGCCCCCGAGGACACGGGAGGTGAGCGATGCGCAACGGACGGACCCTGCGGGGCCTCATCGTCGGGACCGCGCTGCTCACCGCCGTCGTGGGCTTCGCGCCCGCCACGAACGCCGGCGCCGCCAACACCGCGGCCGCCTCCGAGTTCCTGTCGCTCACGAACTCGCTGCGGGCGAGCCGGGGCCTGCCGTCCCTCCAGGTCGACGGCACCCTGACGGCCAAGGCGCAGGGCTGGGCCCAGTACATGGCCGACACCGGCGTACTCGCCCACTCGACCCTCACCGCCGGACTCCCGGGCAACTGGAAGCGGGTCGGCGAGAACGTCGGACGCGGCGGGGACGTCGTCACCGTGCACAACGCGTTCGTCGCCTCCGCCGGCCACCTCAAGAACCTTGTGGACCCCGGCTTCACCCACGTGGGCATCGGGGTCGTCGACACGCCGGGCGGCCTCTACGTCGCCGAGGTGTTCATGCAGACCAACGCCCAGCCGAGCGCCCCGGCGCCCACGGCTGCGGCTCCCGCACCGCAGACCGGGTCCCCGCGACCCGTCGCCGCGGCACCGAGGACCGGCGGATCCACCGCCGCCCCGAGCCGCTCGACGGTGAGCACCGCCCCGGTTGCGCCACCGCCGCCTCCGCCCGCCCCGGAGCGGTTGACGGCGGTCCTGGAGCGCCTCCGAGCGCTCGACGGGTAGGCCGGTCGCCCGACCTCACCCCTGTCAGACGGAAACGAGAGACGATGCCCCGGATGCCCGCCGGGGCATCGTCGCGCAGTGCTCGTGTGCGAACGCACACGAGCACGGAGCGACGCAGAGGATCAGGTCGCACCCCCGGGACCACACGGCCCCACACGAGCACGGAGCGACGCAGAGGATCAGGTCGCACCCCCCGACAGGACGAGCCTGGCACGACCGCGTCGCCGAGGACGGGGTCGGGCCCTCAGCCGAGTTTGAGGACGAACTGCAGCAGGGCGGCGATGAGGATGGCGGCCATGAGCAGGCCGAGGGTGATGACGGTGCCGGGCCTCACTGGTCCTCCTCGGGTCGCGTCGTCGAGATGGCGACGCGGGTCGTGGTGCCCTCGATGCGGGGCGTGCCGGGCGGCGGCGGAGCGATGAGCACCTCGGTGCCGATGCGCAGCGAGTGCTCCTCGGCCGCGCTGCGACGGTCGAGCGCGATCGACAGCAGCCCGTAGGAGTCGACGACGAGGACGAGCTCGGAGGACTTGGCGTCGGCGTAGGTGTGCACCCAGCGCACCATGCCACCCCGGTCGCGGATCGTGAGCTCGATCGGGTCGCCGAGCGCGATGCCGCGCTCGCTGAGCACCTCGGGCCCGACGTTGAGCTGCGCGTTGCCGAAGCGGTCGATCCACCACACCTCGGCCCGCACCGTCTCGCCGTCGATCTCCGCGACCGGCAGGAGCCCCGGGGTCAGCGAGATCGGGTCGACCGGGTCACCGAGATCCTCGAACGGCACGCCGGCCGCGAGGAAGCCGGCCGCCGGCGCCATGATGTCGCGCCCGGCGAAGGTCGGACCCGGCGCGTCGATCCGGTGGTCGGGGTTCGTGAGCGACACCGCACGCGTGGCACCGCCGAGCATCGCGACGGCGGGAGCCAGCAGGCCGTTGTCGGGACCGATGAGGATCGCCCGTTCGGTCTCGACCGCGACGCAGCGACGGTCCGAACCGACTCCGGGATCGACGACGGCGAGGATGATGCCGACCGGCAGGTACTGCGCGGCGCGCACGAGCGTGAGGGCGCCGGCACGCACGTCGTGGGCCGGGACGTCGTGCGTGACGTCGATGATCCGCAGGTGCGGAGCGAGCGAGAGCATCACCGACTTGCAGACGCCGACGAACTCGTCGGTCCGGCCGTAGTCGGTGAGGAACGAGACGAACTCGTGGCGGGGGGACGCCACCTCGGTCACGCTGGACTCAGGAGGTGTAGCGGGCGCCGAGGTACGCGTCGACGTCCGATTCGCGCACCCGGAACGACCGGCCCACGCGCACGGCCGGCAGGTCGCCGGACTTGATGAGGCGGTACACGGTCATGGTCGAGACGCGCATGAGGTCGGCGACCTCCTGGACCGTCAGGAACCTCGACTTCGACAACGGCTGAGACACGTGAGAAGACCCTCCACTCCGAACGGCGGTGACCCTAGGCGGGTGGTGCGCCCGTTGTCGAACGTGGGCGCGGTGGCTCGGACCGAGCCTCAGGTCGAGGTCGTGGTCGCCTCGTTCGCGATGGCCGCGAGCACCCGGTAGGCCGCGGGCGGACGACGGTCCTGCAGCGGCACGACCGTGACCGGCAGGCCCCGGGTCGCCTCCGCACCGAGGGCGACCGCGTCGAGGTCCGCGAAGGCCACGGTCTCGATCCCGGCCCGCACCGCACCGGCGGCGAAGCCCCGGTCGGCGACGACGAGATCGGGCATCTCGACCGCGAAGAGCAGTTCGTGGGCGGCCCGGAGGCCGACGTCGGCGACGATCGAGTCACCGTCGGTGATGACCGCGACACCGTCCGGCCACCACAACCGGCACCGCGCGTGGCCGCCCGCGCTGAACTCCCCCGACTGCGAGCCGATGGCGATGTCCGCTCCGGCCGTGATGGCGATGCGCACCAGGTGGGTGTGGAGCGGGAGCAGGGACGCGGGTCGGCTCGTGGCGAACGCGATGCGACCGCCCCGCCGGGCGACGTCGACGATGCGGGCCGCAGCACGGCGCATGCCGTCGACGGTGTGCTCGGGATCGGTCCACGACTCGCTCGCCTCGGCGCGCCAGCCCCACACCGAGCGGGCCACCACCTCGAGCGAACCCTCGGTGAGCGCGTCGAAGCGATCGAGCCCGAGGAGCGCGTCACGGTGGCCCATCGCGACGCGTCGGAGCACGGAGCGGAACTCGGCCACGCCGATGCGCTCGTGACGGCCGGCGAGGCGCGCCGAGAGGACCTGCTTGGCCGGGTCCGGGGCGCGTCGTCCGCGCGGGTCGCGCACCTCGGGCTCGGATGCGGCGTCGCGCGGGATGAGCGGGTCGGAGTCCTCGAGACGCGGCGGCCGCCGGTTCACGAGCGCCGGCCGAGCTCGCGCGAGCGCTCGGTGGCCGCAGTGACCGCCTCGAGGAAGGCCGCGCGCACGCCGTTGCGCTCGAGCGCGGCGAGGCCAGCCGCGGTCGTGCCCCCGGGGGAGGTGACGTTGGCCCGGAGGGCCTCGGGACCGTCGTCGCTGGCGAGCAGCAACTCGGCGGAACCGACGAGGGTCTGGGCGACGAGGTCGACCGCGAGATCACGCGGCAATCCGTTGAGCACCCCCGCCTCGGTGAGCGCCTCGACCACGAGGAAGACGTACGCCGGACCGGAACCCGAGAGGCCCGTGACGGCGTCGAGGAGGTGCTCGGGCACCCGGGCCACCGTGCCCACGTGGGAGAGGAGCCGTTCGGCGGTCGCGAGGTCGTCCTCGGTCGCCTGCGCGCCCGCGGCGATCGCGGTGGCGCCCCGGCCGACGAGTGCCGGCGTGTTCGGCATGGCGCGCACCACGGGACGACCCGGCGCGTGCGCCTCGAGGTCGGCGATGGTGACCCCGGCCGCGATGGAGACGATGCACGCGTGCGCACCGAGCGCGTCGATCGCGCCGTCGAGGACGCCGGCCACGTCGTTCGGCTTCACCGCGACCACCACGACGTCGGCGTCGGCGACCGCCCACGCTGCGCTCGGCCCGACGCGGGTGCCGGGTGCGGCGCGCTCGAGTTCCTGACGCCGTTCGGCCCGGGCCTCGGCGATCGCGATCGCGTCCGCGTCGTACCCGGCGTCGAGGAGCCCCGCGACGAGCGCCTCGCCCATGCGGCCACCACCGAGGATCGCGATGCGTTGCACGCCGACGAGGGTAATGCTCCGCGGCGGCGATCACAGGGAGTTCGGGCCCGGACGCGGGTGGGCCCGAGGAACCTCTCCCGCCTCCGCACTTCCCCGAACGGAGGAGGATCAGCACCTCGGGCCGCACCGTCATCCCCACCCGTCGGTGGCGACGGGGCGAACCTACCGGCGCGCCCGCGCACCGGCAAACGGCGAATCACATCGTTGTACGTCGGTGGCGCGCCGCGCGCCCCGCACCACGCGTCGCGCGCGTCGGTCAGGGACGCGCGCCGTACGCGATGCGCACCGCGGGCTGGAACCACCGCTCGGTCACCTCGTAGATGACACCGATGATGCGGTCGATCTCGTCCTCGTCGAGGTGCTCGAGTGCCACCCGACCGGTGAGGTAGACGTCACCCTCGGGGCCCATCGAGAAGCGCGTGCCGTAGAGCTGGTGGTTGCGTTGCAGGAGCCACGCCGCGAGCTCACCGCACCGGACCGGATCCTCGGGCGCGGGCAGGAAGAAGACCTCGTGGCGCAGGGTCCGCTGGTGGAGATCGAAGTAGATCGTGGCGGCGTCGCGACCGTCGCAGCCGAACCGCACGTACCAGCGACGCAGCGCCGGTTCGAACTCGACGTGCTGGATGGCCTCGAGGTCCCGGATCGGGCCGGTGAGGTGCCGATCGACGAGCGCGTGGGCCTCGTCGATCACCGGCAGGTGACCGGCTCGCGCAACACGAGGTCCGTGAAGAGGCGCCGCAGGCGGGCGGCGGTCATGGTCCAGCCGAACCGGCGGGACCGCTCGTGGGCCGTGGCCCCGATCCGGCTGGCGAGCGCCGGGTCGGCGAGGAGGCGGCCGATCGGGTCGGCGAACGCCTCGGCGGTGCGGGACTCCACGAGGAAGCCGGTCTCCCCGTCGATGACGATCGAGGTGAGGCCACCCACCGCGGCGGCGACGACCGGGGTCCCGCAGGCCGCCGCCTCGAGGGCCACGAGCCCGAAGGATTCGGCCCGGCTCGGCACCACGCACACGTCGGCGATCCGGTACATCGCCGCCACCGCGTCGTGCGGTTGCGGCGGCAACCAGCGGATCCGGTCGGCGACCCCGAGTTCGTGGCTGAGCGCACGCAACGCCGCGGCCTCGCGTTCGCCCTGGATGCCGCTCGGTCCCCCGACGATCAGGAGCACCGCCCGGCGGTCGTCGAGCGCCGCGAGCGCCCGGACCGCGAGATCCGCGCCCTTGAGGGGTTGGATGCGGCCGGCGAACAGCAGCACCGGTCGGTCCCCGAGGCCGAGGGACGCGCGGGTCGCCGCCCGCTCGGCCGCGGTGCCGGGGTGGAAGCGGTCGTGGTCGACGCCCGGCGGCACGATGGCCACCCGGTCGCGCACCCCGTCGTAGAGGTGCACGAGGTCGTCGACCTCCGACTCGGTCGAAGCGAGCATGAGGTCGGCGCAGCCGATGATCTCGTGCTCGAGCCGGGTGCGGTCCTCGGTGTCGTCGTCGATGCCCGCATCCGCCTTCACCCGGGCGAGGGTGTGGAAGGTCGCCGCGAGCGGGAGGTTCATCTCGTGCTTGAGCCGGTGCCCGACCGCCCCCGAGATCCAGTAGTTCGCGTGGATGACGTCGGGCCGCCAGCGGTCGAGGTGGGCGCGGGCGGCGGCGGTGAGGTCGTCGACGAGGTCGACGAGGTCGTGCTTGCTCACCGGCGCCTTCGGCCCGGCCTCGAGGTGCACGACCCGGAAGCCCGGCTCGACCTCGACGACGGGCGGGAGCCCGGGGGCGTCGGCCCGGGTGAGCACGTCGCAGGCGACACCGGCCCGGGCGAGGGAGGCCGCGAGCGCGCGGACGTAGACGTTCATGCCACCCCCGTCACCGGAACCCGGCTGGGCGAGCGGTGAGGTGTGGACGCTCAGGACGGCGACACGCCGAGCCCTGTTCACGGAACGTGATGCTACCCGTCGCCCCCCGGGTCCCCGCCAGCGGGAACCTCGCCCGTGAACGAGCGGTAGATCTCGATGAGGGTCTGCTTCTGGCGGTCGTTGAGGCCCGGATCGCGTTGGATGTGCTCGATGAGGCCCGGCTGGTCGTGCTCGTCGAGGATGCCGGCCCGCACGTACAGGGTCTCGGCGGAGATGTGGAGCCCCTTGGCGATCGCCTGGAGGATCTCGGCGCTCGGCTTCCGCAGGCCCCGTTCGATCTGGCTGAGGTACGGGTTGGAGATGCCGGCGAGCTCGCTGAGCTTGCGCAACGAGATCCGATCGCGGTGACGCTGCTCCCGGATGAACTCGCCGAGGTCCCGCAGGCGCGTCTCGAGGCCGTCGGTCGCGGCCACGACGGTCAGGCCCCGGCGTCGGCGAGGCGCGGACCGAGGACGTCCTCGATCGCGTCGATCACGCCATGCAGTTGACGCCGCGTGGCCGACACCTCGCCCTCGAGCGTGCGCAGCGCCTCGATCGTCTCGCCGAGCTCGGCCTCGCTCAGGGTCGGCAGGTTCACGAGCGTGTCGTCGGCGATGAGGTACTCGGTCCCGCGGCTCCAGGTGATGCTCATCGACGGGGCGAGGATCTCGGGCATGCGCGCGTTCGCGGCCGCCGGGCGCGGTCCCTTGTCGGCGAGGATCTCCGGCAGGCGCGCGATGAGGTCGGCGATCGAACCTCCGTCCCGCCGACGTTCGATCTCGGCCTGGAGGATCTCGGTGCGCGCCTGGGCGAGTCGCCGCACGTACGACACCTCGGTCTCGACCTCCACCGCCTCGCGGCGCATGGCGCGCAGCGTCTCGACGTCGACGTCGTCGAGCCCCGCGATGAACTCGGGGGCGAGGATGCGATCGATGCGGCGCACGTGCTCGGCCATCGGGGTGAGGTTACCCGGCCGCCGCCGGGTCAGCCGCCGCTCACCGGGGGGAGGATCGCGACCTCGTCACCGGCGCGCACCTCGGTGTCCCGGCCCCGCACCGGTTCTTGGCCGTTGATCCAGACGCGCGAGACGGCGAGGACCGCGGCGAGATCGGGGCCCGTCCGTGCGACGAGGTCGTCGAGGACCGAGCCGAGCGGTCCGGCCGGCACCTCGAGTTCGGCGGCACCGGCCGCCTCGCGGGCCGCGGCGAAGCACCGGACCCGGGCGGTCCCGGTCAGGCCGACACCTCGGCGAGGCCGTCCTTGATCACGACGTCGCCCTCGGCGGTGCGGGTCTCGTAGCCGAACACCCGGTTCGGGCCGACCGTGCCCGCGTCCCAGAAGGTCGACACGATGGTCTGGCCGGGGAGCACGGGCCGCGAGAAGCGCACGGCGAGCCGCCGCAGGCGGGTCGGGTCACCGCCGGCCACCCCCGAGATCGCGGCCCAGGAGGTGAAGGCCATGGTGCAGAGACCGTGGATGATGATCCCGGGGAGGCCGACCTTGGTCGCGAACTCGGGGTCGAGGTGGATCGGCATCCGGTCGCCGGAGGCGTCCGCGTACCGGAACGTCTGGTCGGTGTCGATGGTCGCCTCGACGGTGGCGACGGGTTCGCCGGCCTTCACGGCCGCGGTGAGCTTGTGGTCCGGGGCCTCCTCGCCGGCGCCCTCACCGCCGGTGACGCCCCGGTAGAAGGTCGTCACGTACTGCTCGACGACGAGGCCGTCGTCAGCGGCGTCGCGCGACTCCACCTTCACGACGACGGTGGTGCCGTTCGGCTTCACGTGGACCCCGACGGCTGCGGCCCGGGACCGCAGCGTCATACCCGGGGTGATCGCGCGGTGGAAGCGCATGTCCTGCTCGCCGTGCACGACGAACGCGAGGGCGTCGGGCGGGACGACGTCCATCATCGCGGTGCTCATGGTCCCCCACACCGGGACGACCGCGTAGACCGGCGGTGCCTGCTCGCCCGCGAGGTGCGCGGGGATCGGGTCGTTCGTCGCCGCCGCGTAGGCGATCGTGCCGTCACGGTCGATCGTCGTCTCGACCGGATCGGTCCAGCGGCCGAGGCTCTCGAGGCCGAACTGCATGTCGTCTCCCTCCGTCGGGTGCGTCAGCGACGCGGGTCGGGGTGCACGTTCGTGCGGGCGGTCGGCCGCGCCTCGAGCCGGGCCGGGTCGATCGGCTCCCCGGTCTCCTCGTCGATGCCGTAGGTGCCGGCCTCGATGCGGGCGATGGCCGTCTGGATCTCCGCGAGCTCGGCCTCGAGGCTCTCGAGGATCGTGAGCTCCTTCTCCTTCTCGAAGAGTTCCGACCCTGCGTCGGCGGGGTGCTGGGACCGGGTCGAGAGCTCGGCGTGCTCGCCCTCGACGGCGTCGGCCACCTCCTCCCGCAACTCGGCGATGAGACCCGAGACGCGATCGTTCTCGGCGTCGAGGCGGGCGCGGGCTGCTGCTTCATCCATGGCATATCAGGCTAGCGAGCCGTCGTCGTCGAGGCGATGCCGCAGCACCACCTCGAGGTCGTCGAGCGCGGCGAGCAGCACCTCGACCCGCGCCCCGAACGCATCGGTCGCAAGGAGGCGGTGCGCGTCGAGCGGTCCGATCGGCGTCCGCGCCGCCGCGGCCCAGACGGCCGCGACCGGGTCGTCGGGCAGCGTGGGGGCGAGTTCGACGTCGATGCCGGCGGCGACCGCCGCCGTGAGCACCCGATCGAGCGCGTCGGTGACGCGCCGACGGTCCCGTTCGCCCTCCGGACCCGGATCGGGCTCGCTGAGGACCTCCACCACGGCGCTCGGGAAGGCCGTGTCGTCGCGCCACGCCTCGACCCGCAGACGGTGGACCCCGGTCGCGACGAGCGCGTACCGGCCGTCGGGGAAGCGGCTGGCCTCGACGATGCGGGCCAGGGTGCCCACGGCGAACCGGCGATCACCGCCGCCCACCTCCGACCCGCGCTCGATGAGCACGACACCGAACTCGCCGTCGCGCGCGAGGCAGTGCTCGACGAGGGCCCGGTACCGCGCCTCGAACACGTGGAGCGGCAGCATCGCCCCCGGCAGCAGCGCCGTGCCGAGCGGGAACATGGGGAGCCCCTCGATCAGTTCGCCCGGGCTCGCCATCCGTCGGCCTCCGTCGTGACCACCGCAGCCTCGTCGGCGGGGAGCGTGGCTGCGAGCGCGTCGAGCGCCCGGGCCGCCTCCGTGTAGCGACCGAACCCGCCGAGCACGTTCGCGCTCCGGCGCCGCTCGGGGCCGGGCAGGCCCGGGACGACCAGTCGCAGTCGGGCACTCCACACGCCCTCGGCGCTCCGGCGGGCGACGGCGCCCTGCTGGAGGTTGGTGAGCATCCGGGTGACGATCTCCACGGGTCCGACCGGTGCGAGGAACGCCGGGTGCCACGGCGCGCCCGCACCGGCCACCGCGCGGAAGCGTGCGCGACACCCCTCCCCGTCGAGGCGATGCGGGCCGGTGAACGGGTCGAAGAACGCGTCCGGGTGGCGCGCGTCGCGTGCGAGGAAGTGCCCGGGCATCCCGATGCCGAGCACCGGCACGCCGATGCGACGGCCGACCTCCATCATGACGACGACGAGGGTGATCGGGATCCCGAGGTGTCGGGCGAGCACGTCGTTCAGGTACGAGTTGCGGGGATCGTCGTAACCCGCCGTGTTGCCGAGGAAGCGATCCCCCGCGAAGAGGTGCTCGGCGAGCGCCGCCGCGTCGATCCCCGCGACGTGCAGGTCCGGGTGCCGCGCGACCCGATCGAGGGCGACGAGTTGCTCGTCGATGTCGAGGCCCGGGTAGGCGTGCGCCGCGATCGCCATCGCGGCGACGTCGAGGCGCATCGCGTCGCCCCGCTCGACCTCCTCGATGAAGCGCAACGTCGCCGGTGCCGTCTCCCACTCCACGGTCCGCACGGTAGTGGCACGCGTACACTCGCCGGGTGCCCACCGAGCCCCGCGACGCAGCCATCGCCCGCCTGCGCGCGGCCGGCCAGCGCGTCACGAAGGGCCGCGAAGCGCTCATCGAGGTCCTCGCCGGGACGGACCACCCGCTCACGCTGCCCGAGATCCTCGCGGTGCGACCAGCGCTGGCGCAGTCGAGCGCGTACCGCAACCTCACGGCGCTCGAGCAGGCCGACGTCGTCCGCCGGATCAGCGGCGCCGACGAGTTCGCGCGCTACGAGCTCGCCGAGGATCTCACCGAGCATCACCACCACATCATCTGCGGACGGTGCGGCCGGGTCGTCGACGTCGGCGCGCCCGCGGGTCTCGAGGCCGCCGTCGAGCGTGCGGTGCGGGAGATCGAGCGTGCGCACGGGTTCGCCGTGCGCCACCACCGGGTCGACCTCGTCGGCGTCTGCGCCGACTGCCGCTAGCGGATCGTCACGGTCGCGGTCGCCGTCTCCTCGGTGATCGGATCGGTGAGGATCTTGAGGGTCATCCGCCAGTCGCCCGCCACGGGGAGCGCGAGGCCGGACGAGAGGTAGTGGTCGACGCCCGCCCGACGGAGCGGCACGTCGATCGGGTCGATGCCCTCGGCGGGGAGTTCGAACTCGACGGTCACGTTGAGGGCACCGGCCGGACCGCCCGTGCGCTGCGAGAGCGTGAGGTGGACCTCGTTGGGGCCGACCCGGGCCGGGGTCACGACGACGTCGGCGAGGATCGGGCCGGCGTCGAGCGTCGCCGAGTACGGCGCGGCCCCGACCGCGCCCGAGGGTGCGGTGTCGACGAGGAGTGCCGTCACGCCGAGCACGACGGTGAGCAGCACGACCTCGACGACGACCGAGCGGAGCAGGCGGCGGCGTGCCGAGTCCGCCGGGAGGACGTACCGCAGCGCATCGACCCCGTCGTCGTTCGGCACGAGGGAGTGCCCACGTCGGCTCGGCACCGGTTCACCCGCCGCGATGCGCTCGGCCCGCTCGCGATCGGCCGCCTCGAGTTCCTCGGCGTCGAGCGCCCACCGCCGGTGGACCGCGTCCCGGGCGACCGTGGCGACGAGGAGCGCCACGAGCACGAGCCCGACCTTGATCGCCAGCAACCGGCCGTACTCCGTGTCGAGCACCCCGGCCAGACCTCCGAGCTCGCGCCACCCGCGCGACACGCCGGTGAGCACCACGGCGAGCACGGCGAGCGTCGCGACCCGCGACCAGGTCGGCATCACCGCGAGGGCGTCCTCGGCATCGGCCCGGGTGACGAGGAGCACGAGGAGGGTGAGCCCACCGAGCCACACCCCCATCGCCAGGACGTGGAGCGTGTCAACGAGGATCGCGACGCCGTTGAGCGGGCCGACCCCCGCGTGGCCGCCCAGGCCCGGCGTCGCCGCGATGCCGACGAGCGCGGCGAGCGTGAGCCCGGTCGACCAGCCCGGGCGCGGCTCGCGCCGGACGGTGAGCAGCACGGGGAGGAGGGCCAGGACGAGCCCGACGCGCACGAGCAGCACCGCACCGAGGCGGGTGCCGGCGACGTCGACCCAGAGCGACGGTCGGAACGCGTCGGCGAGACCCAGCCCGCCCGCGTACGGACCCTGCACGAGGAACGACAGCAGGGTGCCCGCGAGCAGCACGCCCCACGCGGTCCACAGGACGCGCCGGACTCGATCGAGCGCGAGCGCGCTGCGCCAGACGAAGGTGGCGCCGACGAGCAGGCCGATGACGAGGGCCATCGCGGCGAACACCAGGAACCGCAGCACCGTGTAGGTCGCGTCGACCGCGCCGTCGGAGGTGCCGCCCGCGAGGTAGTCGCCGGCGATGCGGTCCGCTGCGGCGCCCGCCGTCGCCGCCCCGACCGAGAAGGTGAACGCACCCCGGACCGGGTGCGAGTCGCCGGAGAGCACGCGCCAGGTGACGACGTAGGTGCCGTCGTCGAGGTCGGGGAGGGTTGCACGCACGACCGACGGCCGCCCGGGCACGGTCGCCGGCTCCCCCGTGCGGACGGTCTCGCCCCCGGCGGCGATCACCCGCACCCCACCGAGACCGATCGAGACCTCCTCGGTGAACCGGAGCTCCACGGCGGGCGGGGAGGTCGGCACGATGGCGCCGGCGGACGGGGCGGTGGTCTCGAGCGCGGCGTGGGCGAACGCCGGACCCGCGCCGAGCGCGAGCGCGAGCGAAGCCATCGACGCGACTGCGGCGATCCGGCGGAACCGTCCCCTCACCCCCATGAGCGGCCATTCTGCCCGCGCCGGGGAGTCGCCGATGGTCGCCGGTACGATCCAGACACTGTGGCCCGTTCCCCCCGCCGTCAATGCGCCCGCGGCACGGCGGTGCGCCGCACCGCCGCCCTCGTCCTCGCGTGCGTTGCGTCGCTCGGTGTCGCCGCGGTGACCGCCGACCCGGCGGCCGCGCACGGGCTGGGTGCGCCGTCCCCGACCGATGAGGTCGTCACCGTCGACGGGCTCCGGCCGCCGGTACCCGGTGTGACCGTGCGCGTCGTCGACCTCGGGGCGCGCATCGAGCTCACGAACCGCCGGACGTCGACGATCACCGTGCTCGGGTACGGGGGCGAGCCGTACCTGCGGATCGACCGGCGGGGCGTGTGGGAGAACCGTCGGTCGCCGGCCACGTTCCTCAACCGATCGGCCACCCCGGAGGGGACGCCACCGGCCGACCTCGACGCCGACGTGCCGCCCGAGTGGGAGCGCACCTCGACCTCGCCCACCGCTCGGTGGCACGACCACCGCGCCCACTGGATGGGTCGGGGCGCGGTGCGGGACGAACCGTGGGCGATCCCGTTACGGGTCGACGGGGCGGACGCGCGCATCGTCGGGACCCTCGACACCCGGCCTGCTCCGTCGCCGCTGCCCTGGATCGGACTCGCCGCGGGGCTCGCGCTCACGCTCGGCCTGCTCGCCGGGACCCGCCGCTGGCCCACCGCGCTCGCCGTCGGCCTCGTGGTGGTGATCGTGAGCGAGGCCGTCCACACGGCGGGGGCCTGGGGAATCTCGTCGGCGGGACTCGGCGGACGCGCGTTCGGCGCCGCACCCTCGCTCATCGCCATCCTGCTCGCGGTCCTCGCGCTGATCCGCCTCCTGACGCATCGCGACCGCCCCGACGCCGCGACCCCGTTCGTCCTGCTCGCCGGCCTCTTCATCGCGATCGCCGGCGGCGTCTCCGACCTCGGCTCGCTCACCCACGCCGTGGTGCCGAGCGATCTCGATCCGAGCGTGACCCGGCTCACGATCGCCGTCGCGCTCGGCGGCGGGATCGGGCTCGCGGTCGGCGCGGCGCGCCACCTCCGCCCGACCGTCGCAGCACCCGGTCCCGTTCCCGTGGGAGGCTGACCCACCGTGGCCACCATCTTCACCCGCATCATCGAGGGCGAGCTCCCCGGTCGGTTCGTGTGGCGGGACGACCGGTGCGTCGTGTTCCTCTCGATCAATCCGTTGCGGACGGGTCACGCGCTCGTCGTCCCGCGCGCCGAGGTCGACCACTGGGTCGATCTCGACCCCGCGACGAACGCGCACCTGATGGCGGTCGCCCAGGAGATCGCCCGCGCCCAGATGGACGCCTTCGCGCCGGCCCGCGTCGGCCTCATGATCGCCGGGCTCGAGGTGCCCCACGTGCACCTGCACGTCGTGCCCATAGACGGCGTGCACGACCTCGACTTCGACAACGCCGAGCGCGAACCCGATCCCGCCGCACTGGATGCGGCGGCCGCGGCCATCCGCGACGCGCTGGCGGCCCGCGGCGCCCGCGGCGTCAGCGACTAGTCACACCCGAGCGCCGCCCGCAGGCGCGTGAGGTTCCGCCGCATGAGGGACTCGTAGTCCGCACCCGCCCGGCGCTGGGCCGGGGTCAACGACTCGATGGTGCTGAGGACCTCGGTGCGGACGCCGGCGTCCCGGGCGAGCACCTCGGCCACGCGCGGGGACACCAACTCCTCGGTGAACACGGTCGTGATCCCCTCGGCGCGGACGAGCCGGGCCAGCGACGCGAGCCGACGCGGCTCCGGCTCCTCCTCCGGGGACAGCCCGGCGATCGATTCGACGCGCAGGTCGTAGCGCGCCGCAAGGCGTCCGAACGCGTCGTGGGCCGTGACGAGCGTGCGTCGATCGCACTGGGCGAGGCCGACGCGGTACTCGGCATCGAGCGAGCGCAGGCGGTCGAGCGCGCGCCGCGAACCCCGGCGGACCGAGGCCGCGTCGACACCGTCCACGTCGAGGAGCGCGTCACGGGTCGCCCGCACCACCGCACCCATCGTCACGGGATCGAGCCAGACGTGCGGATCGTCGCCCTCGATGCCCGGCACCTCGACCGCGACGAGCGTCGGACCGTCACGTCGAGCCGCGGCATCCTCGAGCGCGGGCTGGAACGCGCCGCCGGCGACGACCCCGAGGTCGGCGTCGAGCAGGGCGTCGGCGACGTCCGCGGTGACCTCGAGGTCGTGCGGTTCGGTGCCCGGCGGCGTGAGGTCGTCGACGCGCACCGCGCCACCCCCGACCCAGCGGGCCGCCTCGGCGAAGGGGTAGGCCGCAGCGGCCACCCGGACGCCGTCGGCATCGGGCGAGGACGACCCCGGGGAGCAGGCCCCGAGCAGGCCGACGGCGATCGCCGCGGCGAGGGCGGCGGCGAGGACACGATCGCGGTGCTGGACATTCCACATGGGAATGGATCCTAACACGGACCATCGGTAAGATGGGAACGAGTCTCAGGAGGACCCCATCCCCGATCCGCTCCTCTCTGCCACCGACGTGTCCCTCGGCTTCGGGCACGGCCCGATCCTCGACCGGGTCTCGGCCCGGGTCGACCGGGGTGAGTTCGTCGCGCTCGTCGGCCCGAACGGCAGCGGGAAGTCCACCCTGCTTCGGGTGCTGCTCGGCCTGCTCACCCCCGACGCCGGCGAGGTCTCGCTGCTCGGGGACCGGCCCGGCTCCCTCGCCGACCCGGCCCGGCTCGGGTACGTGCCCCAACGCGGGCGGTTCGCACCGGACCTGCCCGCGACGGTCGCCGAGGTCGTCGCGACCGGTCGGCTGCGCCGCCGCGGCTGGTGGCGCGCACCCCGGGCCGCCGACCGCGCCGCGATCGACCACGCGATCGACGCCGTCGCGCTCGGACCCTGGCGGGATCGGCGGGTCGGCGAGCTCTCGGGTGGTCAGCAGCAGCGGGTGATGATCGCCAAGGCACTCGCGAGCGATCCGGAACTCCTCGTGCTCGACGAGCCGGTCGCCGGGGTCGACGCGGAGTCCCAGCGGCTCTTCCGCGACTCCCTCGTGCACCTCATCGAGGCGCACGACGGTGCGGTGCTGCTCGTCTCCCACGAACTCGGCGCGGTGGCCGACGACCTCGACCGGGTGATCGTGCTCAAGCACCACGTGGTGTTCGACGGTCCGCCCCAGGAACTGCGGTCCCGCGGCGTCAGCCTCGGGGTCCATGCCGACGACCTCCCGCTCTGGCTCGAGGGTCTCGACTGATGGCCCTGCCGCTGCCCTGGCCGTTCGAGCGCGAGTACATGCAACTCGCCCTCGTCGGTGGGCTCGTCGTCGGCGCGTGCGCACCGCTGGTCGGCGGCTTCCTCGTGCAACGCCGCATGTCGCTGCTGGGCGACGGCATCGGCCACGTCGCGTTCGCCGGCGTCGCCGCGGGTCTGCTCCTCGGCGTGTGGCCGGTGTGGACGGCCCTCGTGGCGGCGGTGCTCGCCGCGCTCGGCATCGAGTGGCTCCGCTCCCGGGGCCGGACCTCCGGCGACCTCGCGCTCGCCGTATTCTTCTACGGCGGCATCGCCGCCGGCGCGGTGATCGCGAGTCGCGCGGCGGCCGTCGGGCGGCCGGCCAACGTCCTGCCCTTCCTCTTCGGCTCCATCCTCACCGTCACCACCGGGGACACGATCGCGGTGGCGATCATCGGGTTCGTCATCGTCGCCACGATCACGGTCTGCGGACGTGCGCTGCTCGCGGTGGTCGTCGACGAGGAGACCGCGAGGGTCGCGGGTCTCCCCGTCGACGCGCTCAACGCCGCCCTCGCCGTGCTCACCGCGGTGACCGTCGTCGCCGCGATGCGGGTCGTCGGTCTCCTGCTCGTGGCGGCGCTGCTCGTGCTCCCGATCGCGACGGCCCGGCTGCTCGCCCGGTCGTTCCGATCCACGATGCTCGTCGCGGTCGGCGTCGGGGTGCTCGCGGTGATCGTCGGCCTCGGTGCCGCCCGCGCGTGGGGCCTCGCGCCGGGCGGCACGATCGTGCTCGTGACGATCGCGGCGTTCGCCGTGACCTCGGTCGCGCGTCCCGCCCACGCCGCACCAGCGAGCCCGCACGACCACTGACCCGCTGCGGGTCATCCGTACGCGCCGGGCCCTCGCACCCCGGGGCTACGGTCACGCGCACCGCGCCCGGAACCCACGGAGGTCGTCATGCCCGCACTCGCCACCCTCGCCGCGCAGGCCTCGGTGACCCACGACCTGTTCCACCTCGAGACGCCGCTCGTCGAGAAGCTCGTGCGCACGGTGCTCGTCTACGCGGCCCTCATCCTCCTGCTGCGGTTCGTCGGCAAGCGGACGCTGGCCCAGCTCAACCCGTTCGACCTCATCGTGCTCCTGCTGCTCGCCAACGTGGTGCAGAACGCGGTCATCGGCCCGGACGACTCGGTGACCGGAGGCGTCATCGGCGCACTCACGCTCGTCGCTGTGAACGAGGTCGTCGTGCGCTTGTCCAACCGCTCGCCCCGGTTCCGCGGCCTCCTCGCCGGCCGGCGGGCCCGGATCATCCGGGGCGGCCACCTCGACCGGGCCGAGTTGGCGCGGTCGGGCATCCGGGAGGAGGAACTCGACCAGTTCGCGCACGTCGACGACCTCGGGAGCGTGCAGTCCCTCACCCTGCTGCCCGCCGGCAAGGTCGAGGTCCACCTCGAGGACTTCGCCCGGCCCCCGACCGAGGCCGACATCCGGGACATCGTCGAGCGCCTCTCGGGTCAGCTCACCCGGTTGCAGGCGAGCGTCGACGCGCTGGCCCGCTGAGCGTCGGCGGCATGACCCGCCCGGGCGTGTCCTACGCTCCGCCGCATGCGCACCATCACCCACTGGGCCGACGGCGCTCCGTACGCGCCGGCCGGACCGACCGCCCCCGTCTTCGACCCGACCACCGGCACCGTCCAGGCCGAGGTCGCCCTCGCCGGACCGGCCGACGTCGACCACGTCGTCGCGTCGTCGGTCCGGGCGGCGGCCGAGTGGCGCGAGACCTCCCTCGCCCGGCGCTCCAAGCTGCTCTTCGAGTTCCGAGCCCTCGTCGAGGCCCGGACCGACGAACTCGCCCGCATCATCTCGACCGAGCACGGCAAGGTCGTGAGCGACGCGGCGGGCGAGGTCGCCCGCGGGCTCGAGGTCATCGAGTTCGCGTGCGGCGTTCCCCACCTCCTCAAGGGCTCGCACTCCGAGAGCGTGTCGACCGAGACCGACGTCCACTCGATGCGCCAGCCCCTCGGTGTCGTCGCCGGCGTCACGCCGTTCAACTTCCCAGCGATGGTCCCGATGTGGATGTTCCCGATCGCCATCGCCTGCGGGAACGCGTTCATCCTCAAGCCCAGCGAACGCGACCCGTCGGCCGCGATCCGCATCGCCGAGCTGTGGGCCGAGGCCGGCCTCCCCGCCGGTGTGTTCAACGTGCTGCAGGGCGACAAGGGCGCGGTGGACGGTCTGCTCACCCACCCCGACGTGCGCGCCGTGTCGTTCGTGGGGTCCACCCCGATCGCCCGCTACGTCTACGAGCAGGGCACGGCGCACGGCAAGCGGGTGCAGGCCCTCGGCGGCGCCAAGAACCACATGGTCGTACTGCCCGACGCCGATCTCGAGGTCGCCGCGGACGCCGCAGTGAGCGCCGGGTACGGATCGGCGGGCGAGCGGTGCATGGCCATCTCGGTCGTCGTCGCGGTGGGCCGGACCGGGGACGCCCTGGTCGAGATGATCGCCGAGCGCACCCGACGTGTGCGGGTGGGACCGAGCCTCGACCCGGCCGCGGAGATGGGCCCGCTCGTCACCGCCGCCCACCGTGACAAGGTCCGCGGGTACATCGACGCGGGCGCGGCCGAGGGTGCGACGGTCGTGGTCGACGGCCGCGACCCCGTCGTGGACGGCGCACCGGACGGCTACTGGGTGGCGCCCACGCTCCTCGACCACGTGACCACCGACATGCGCGTGTACCAGGACGAGATCTTCGGGCCCGTCCTGTGCGTGGTGCGCGTCGACACGTACGAGGAGGCGGTCGACCTCGTCGCCCGCAACCCGTACGGCAACGGCGTGGCGGTGTTCACCCGCGACGGCGGGGCCGGACGCCGCTTCGCCCACGAGATCGACGCGGGCATGGTCGGCATCAACGTTCCGATCCCGGTGCCGATGGCGTACTACTCGTTCGGTGGGTGGGGGCAGTCCCTCTTCGGGGACACCCACGTGCACGGCACCGAGGGCGTGCACTTCTACACGCGCGGCAAGGTGGTCACGACCCGCTGGGCCGACCCCGCCACCCGCGGACCCGACCTCGGGTTCCCGACGAACCGGTAGCGGGGCTCAGGCGCCGGTGCGCCGACGTCGGCGCTCGCCGGCGAACGTGCTCACGGCGAGGATCGACACGCTGACGATGAGGATCATCGTCGACAGCACGTTGATCTGCGGCGGGGTCGCGGTCCGCGACTGCCCGAAGATCCGCACGGGGAAGGTCGTCGTGCTCGGACCCGACACGAAGTACGTGATGATGAAGTCGTCGATCGACAGCGCGAACGACAGCAGGGCTGCCGCGAGGATCCCGGGCGTGATGAGCGGGAGCGTCACCTTCCAGAACGTTCGCGTCGGCGTGGCCCCGAGGTCCATCGCCGCGTCCTCGAGCGTCCAGTCGAAGCCGCGCAGGCGCGCCCGCACCGTCAGGGCCACGTACGACACGAGGAACATGATGTGGGCGATCACGATCGTGGCGAAGCCGAGCGCGAACGAGATGTTGAACAACCACAGGGTCGGCGAGAGGAAGAGCGTCAGCAACGACGCACCCAGGACGATCTCAGGCGCCGTCAGCGGGAGCACGAGCAGGAAGTTGATCGGCTCGCCACCTCGGAACCGGTAGCGCACGAGGGCGATCGCGAGCAGCGTGCCGAGGATGGTCGCGACGACCGTGGAGATCGCGGCGACCCGGAGGCTCAGGAGCAGCGCGTCGACGAGCGCCTCGTCGGCGAACGGGTGGAGCCAGTTATCGAGCGTGAACCGGTTCCACACCGCGTTGAACCGCCCCACCGGGGCGTTGAACGAGAACGCCACGATGACGAAGATCGGCAGGAAGAGGTAGAGCAGACCCGCGGCCGCAGCGACGTTGACCGCGGTCCTGCCGGCCCGACCGCCCGGCGACATCACCGTGCCGTCGTGGGACCGCTTCGTCCGCCGGCGCCGGGTCGACACCTGGGCGGTCACGTCAGGTCCTCCGTGCCGAGGAGCCGCGAGTACACCGCGACGATGACCATCACGATCGCGATGAAGACGAACGACAGCGCGGCCGCGACCGGGTAGTTGTTCTGGACCAGGAACTGGTCCTGCACGACGTTGCCGATCATCGTGGTCTTCGCGCTCCCGAGGTAGTAGGCGTTCACGAAGTCACCGGCCGCCGGGATGAAGACGAGGAGGCTGCCCGCGAACACGCCGGGCAGCGAGAGCGGCAGGACGACCTTGCGGAAGGCGCGCCAGGTGTTCGAGTAGAGGTCACGCGCCGCGTCGAGCAGACGGGGATCGATCTTCTCGAGCGACACGTAGATCGGCAGCACCATGAACGGCAGGAAGTTGTAGGTGAGGCCGCCGATCACGGCGATCGGCGTGCGGAGCAGGGCCTCGTTCGCGTCGAGCAGCCCGATGGACCGCAGCACGCTCACGACCGTCCCCTGATCGCCGAGGATCGTCTTCCAGGCGAGCGTACGGATGAGGAAGTTCGTGAAGAACGGCACGACGACGAGGCCGAGGAGGATGTTCCGGTATCGACCGCCCCGGAACGCGATCACGTAGGCGACCGGGTACGCGATGAAAAGGGCGAGGACGGTCGCCGCGAGCGCGTAGGTGAAGGAACGGGTGAACTGGGAGCCGTAGTCGGAGAACGCCTGCTCGTAGTTCGACCAGGCCCAGGAGAACTCGGGGATCGCGAACCGGCTCGGCTTGGTGCTCAACGACATGCGGAACAACGAGTAGAGCGGCAGGTAGAAGAACCAGAAGAGCCACAGGAACCCGGGCGCCAGCAGCAGCCACGGCGTCCAGCGCGCCCGCCGCCGGCCCTGCGCGTCGCGCTCGGTGGTCCCGCTCACCTAGGCCCCCGCCAACGCGGCGAAGCGCGCGTCCATCGAGTCGGCGTCGGCGTCCGTGAGGATGCCGAACTCTGCGACCTCGGCGAGGAGGTCGGGGGTCGGGACCACGAGCGGGTCGTCGACCAGTCGGGCCGCCGCACCACCGAGCTTCGCGAGTTCCTCGGCCACCCCCTGCACCGGCGAGATGTACTGCACGTGGGCGGTCAGTCGGGCGGCGTTCGTCGGGTCGTAGAACCAGTCGATCCACTCCGTCGCCGCCGCGGGTCGCCGAGCTCCCCGGGGGATGATGTGGTTGTCCGCCCAGATGAGCCCCCCGCTCTCCGGGAGCACGAAACGGACGTCCGGGTTGTCGCGCGTGATCTGGGCCACATCACCCGACCATGCGAACGCGGCCGCCAGGTTGCCGGTCGCCAGGTCGTTGACGTAGTCGTTCCCGGTGAACGCATCGATGCGACCGTCCTGCACCGCCTGCTCGAGCGTCTCGAACGCGGGCTCCGCGGCCGCGGCGGACGGCCGGGTCACATCGGCTCCCGTGGCTCGCATCACGAGACCCACGGTGTCGCGCATCTCGGTGAGCACCGCCGTGGTTCCGTCGATGGCGAGGAACTCGTCGAACGTGCGGATCTCCCGACCCGTGATCGAGCGGTTGTAGGCGATGCCGGTGAGCCCCACCTGCCACGGGAGGCTGAAGCGCCGCTGCGGATCGTGCGGCGGGTTCGCGAGCTCGGGGAGCAGGTTCCCCCGGTTGGTGAGGCGGTCGGCTCGCATCGGCTCCGCCCAGCCGAGGCGATTGATGAGGCGGTTCGCGATCCAGTCGTCGAGGACCACCGAGTCCCGACCGATCCAGCCCCGCTTCGCGAGCACCGCCCGGTTCTTGGCGAACCACTCGTTGTTGTCGTTGATGTCCTCGGTGTAGGTGACCCTGATCCCGGTGTCGCGCTCGAAGCGTCGGACCGCGCCCGGGTCGATGTAGGAGGTCCAGTTCGAGACCTGGAGCGATCCGTCGGACCCGTCCCCTCCGCCGCACCCGGCGAGGAGCACCGCGCCGCCGACGCCCGCGCCGAGTGCAGCAGCACCCGCGAGGAACCGCCGGCGCGAGATGCCATCGGTCACCCGGCGCCCTGGATCTCGGCGAAGCGCTCGTCGAACCGCTGCTCCTCGACGGCCGACAGCGGCCCGAAGATGGACACCTGCGCGAGGGCCGCCGCGTCCGGGTTCACGAGGGGGTCGTCGACGAGCTTGGCCGCATCGCCGCCGAGCTTCGTCAACTCGTCCGCGGTCCCCTCGACCGGGGAGATGTACTGGATGAAGGCGGTGAGACGGGCCGCGTTCACCGGGTCGTACCAGTAGTTGATCCACTCCGTGGCCAACGCGGGCTTCTCGCTCGACACCGGGATCATGAAGTTGTCCGACCACAGCGTGCCGCCGCTCTCGGGGATCACGAACCTGATCTTCGGGTTGTCGCGCGCGATCTGGGCCACGTCGCCCGACCAGGCGATCGCCGCGGCGAGGTTGCCGGTCGCGAGATCGTTCACGTACTCGTTCCCGTTGAAGCCGGCGATCTCGCCGTCCTCCACCGCGCGCTGCAGCCGGTCGAACGACGGCTCTGCGTCCGCGTAGCTCGGCTTCGTGATGTCCTTGCCGTCGGCGCGCATGAGCAGGCCGATGGTGTCGCGCATCTCGCTGAGCACGGTCTTCGTGCCATCGGCGCGGAAGAAGTCCGCCATGGTCCGGATCTCGCCGGTCTGCTCCGAGTTGTACGCGATGCCCGCGGTCCCACTGGCCCACGGGAGGCTGAATCTGCGGGTCGGGTCGAAGCCGGGCGCCGCGAGCGCCGCCCGGATGTTGCCCTTGTTCGTGGCCTTGGCCGCGTCCAGGGGCTGGGCCCACTCGACCTGGTTGATGATGCGGTTCGCCATCCAGTCGGTGAGCACGAACCCGTCCCGGCCGATGCTCTTGCCCTTCTGCAGGTTGGGCTGGATCTTGGCGAAGTACTCGTTGTTGTCGTTGATGTCCTCCGTGTAGGTGACCTTGATGCCGGTCGCCCGCTCGAAGTCCTTGATGCTCGCCTTCCCGATGTAGGAGGTCCAGTTCGAGAGCGAGATGGCGTTCGCGTCACCGCCACCCCCGCCCGAGTCCCCGCACGCCGCGAGCACCGAGGGCGCGAGGGCCACGCCGCCCACGACCAACCCGGTGCGGGTGATGAACTGACGACGGCTGAGGTTGGGACGGGCCATGGCGTTCTCCTACTCCTCGGGGTAGTTGCGGGGCGCGGCGCGCAGGAGGCAGGCCGCATCGGGTTCCCACGACGCCCAGAGCCGGTCACCCGGGCGGAGCATCGGGAGGTCCTGCTCGGGCCCGACGTGGGCCACGAGTTCGGTGCCGGCGTCGGTGCGCAGCGTCGTGCGCACGACCGGCCCCTGGAAGGTGAGGTCGGCGACGGCGACCTCGATCGCCGGGCCGTCGGACGTGGGGGCCGACGGCGTGAGGTGCAGTCGCTCCGGCCGGACCATCACGACCGCGACGTCGCCGGCGCGCAGGTCGGCGTCGGTGCGCGGGACCGTGAGCCGCCGGCCCGCGGCGTCGACCTCCGCCGTGGCACCGCTCGCCGCAACGACGACCGCCGGGAGGAGGTTCGCGACCCCGATGAATCCGGCCACGAACACGCTGGCGGGCCGGTGGTAGATCTCCTCGGGCGTGCCGATCTGCTCGACCCGGCCCTCGTTCATCACCGCGATCCGGTCGCTCATCGTGAGCGCCTCCTCCTGATCGTGGGTGACGAACACGAAGGTGATCCCGACCTCGCGCTGAATGCGCTTCAGCTCGATCTGCATCGTCTGGCGGAGCTTGAGGTCGAGTGCGCCGAGGGGCTCATCGAGCAGCAACGCGCTCGGGTAGTTGACGAGGGCCCGGGCGAGCGCCACCCGCTGCTGCTGTCCGCCGGAGAGCTGGGCGGGCTTGCGGTGCGCGAAGTCCGCGAGCCGGACGACCTCGAGCATCGTGCCGACCCGCTCGGCGATCTCGGCCTTCGGCACCTTCGTGCTGCGGGGACCGAACGCCACGTTGTCGAACACGCTCATGTGCGGGAACAGTTCGTACCGCTGGAACACCGTGTTGACGTTGCGCTTGTACGGGGGGACCCGCGAGACGTCCCGACCGTCGAGGCGGACCTCGCCCTCGGTCGGCTGCTCGAACCCGGCGATCATCCGGAGGGTGGTCGTCTTGCCGCAGCCCGACGGCCCCAGCATCGAGAAGAACTCACCGCGGACGATCCCGAAGTCCGCGTCGTCGACCGCGACGAAGTCGCCGAAGCGCTTCGAGACGTTGCGGATCTCGATGACGACGTCGTCGGCCCCTCGTGCGGACCCACCCTGCGTCCCGGGCTCGTTCAGCCGATCGCCTCCCCAATCAACCGGGTCGACCCGGCCCCACCTCGATCATCCCGGCCCCACGCCGTGACGACGGGCCCGCGCCCGAGTCTGGCACCTGCGGCCACTTCGTCCCACTCGCCGAGGGGACACGGGACCGCCCGGGAGATCCTGCGAGATCCTGCGAGATCGACCGGACCGAGCGAACGATACCGCCGTGCGAGGCGTGCCGCACGACGGAATCCCTTGCGCCGTAGCCTGCACGCAACGCAACATTGCCGACATCGCCGCCGCGCCGGCCGGTCCGGAACCCACGCCACCGATCGAGGAGTCCCAATGCCCCACCAGAACCTCATCAACGGACACTGGGTCGACGCCGCCGACGGCGCGACCGACGACGTCCTCAACCCCGCGACCGGCGCATCGATCGGCGCCGTCCCGTCGAGCGGCGCCGCCGACGTCGACGCCGCGGTCGAGGCCGCGGCCACCGCGTTCGAGACCTGGGGTCGCATGACCCCCCGGGCCCGCAGCGAGATCCTCCACAAGGTGGCCGACGCCATCGAGGCGGACCTCCCCACCCTGTCCCGGCTCGAGATGGAGAACTGCGGGAAGCCCGCCTCGATCATCGAGTTCGAGATGGACCTCACGCTCGACAACTGGCGGTTCTTCGCCGGCGGGGCCCGCTTCCTCGAGGGCCGGGCGGGCGGTGAGTACCTCGACGAGCACACCTCGTTCCTCCGCCGGGACCCGCTCGGCGTCATCGGCTCGATCGCACCCTGGAACTACCCGCTCAACATGGCGACATGGAAGCTCGGCCCCGCGCTCGCCGCCGGCAACACCGTGGTGCTCAAGCCCTCGGAGCTGACCCCATTCACGGCGCTGCGCCTCGCCGAGATCACCGACGACATCCTCCCGGCCGGCGTGCTCAACGTGGTCACGGGCCAGGGCGAGACCGCGGGCGACGCACTCGTGCGTCACCCGAAGATCGCGATGGTGTCGCTCACGGGCAGCGTCGAGACCGGGAAGGTGATCGCCCGCACGGCGGCCGAGACGCTCAAGCGCGTCCACCTCGAGCTCGGCGGCAAGGCGCCGGTGATCATCTTCGACGACGCAGACATCGAGGCGGCCGTGGCCTGCCTCGTCGAGATGTCGTACTACAACTCCGGTCAGGACTGCACTGCGCCGTGCCGCATCCTCACCGGACCCGGGGTGTACGAGGACTTCGTCGCCGGCATCACCGACGCCGTCGCCGGCATCGTGACCGGTGATCCGTTCGACGACGCCACCGGCATGGGCCCGGTCATCTCGGCCGATCAACTCGCTCGCGTCACCGGCATGGTGGAGCGCGCCGCCGCGGCTGGCGCCGAGATCACCGTCGGCGGCACTGCGCTCGACCGACCGGGGTTCTTCCACGCCCCGACCGTGGTCGCCGGGCCCGCGCAGGACAGCGAGATCGTCCAGCGCGAGGTCTTCGGTCCGGTCATCTCCGTGCAACGGTTCAGCGACGAGGACACCGCCCTCGCCTGGGCGAACGACGTCGACTACGGCCTGTCGGCCAGCGTCTGGACCACCGACGTCGGGCGGGCGATGCGCATGAGCTCGGCCCTGCAGTTCGGGTGCGTGTGGGTCAACGACCACATCCCGATCGTGTCCGAGATGCCGCACGGCGGCTTCAAGCAGTCCGGGTACGGCAAGGACATGTCGATCTATGCGATCGAGCACTACACCGAGCTCAAGCACGTGATGGTGAAGCACTGACACCCGGCGCCGCCGGAGGGAGTTGATACCCGTGAGCAACGTCACGAGCACACACGCGGCCGACCTCGCCGCGGCCGAGACCGCCCGCATGGTCGCGGCGACCCCGCACTCCAAGGCGCTGTACGACCGCGCGACCCGGGTCCTGCCCGAGGGCGTCGGGTCATCGTTCCAGGCCGGCGACCCGTACCCGCTCTACCTCGAGCGCGGGCAGGGCAGCCACGTGTGGGACGTCGACGGGCACGAGTACCTCGACTTCCACAACGGCTTCGGCTGCATGATCGTCGGCCACGCGCACCCGAAGGTCGCCGAGGCCATCGAACGGGCCGCCCGCACCGGCACCCACTTCGCGGCGCCGACCGCGGCCACGGTCGAGTTCGCCGAGGTGCTCTGCGAGCGGTTCGCGTGCGACTCCGTCCGCTTCGCGAACTCCGGCACCGAGGCGACGATGGGGGCGATCCGGATCGCGCGTGCGGCCACCGGACGCGACGACATCGTGAAGATCGAGGGCTCGTACCACGGCCACCACGACCCGGTGATGTTCAGCGTCGTCCCGAACGCCGACATGATGGGCGGGCGCGACGCACCGCACTCGACGCCGATGTCACTCGGGATCCCGCAGTCGACCTCGGCGCACACCCACGTCGTGCCCTTCAACGACCTCACGGTGCTGCGCCGTCTGCTCGAGGAGCGCGGCGACTCGATCGCGTGCCTGATCCTCGAGCCGGTGATGATGAACATCGGCATCTGCCAGCCCCAGCCCGGGTACCTCCAGGGTCTCAAGGACCTGCTGCACGAGTTCGGCGCCCTCCTCATCTTCGACGAGGTCAAGAGCGGCGCAACGGTCGCGTACGGCGGGGCGGTCGAGCGCTACGGGGTCGTGCCCGACCTCGCCTGCTGGGCGAAGGCGATCTGCGGCGGCACCCCGGGGGCGGCCTTCGGTGGTCGGGCCGACGTCATGGACACCATCGGCCGCGGCGCGGCGCAGCAGGGCACGTTCAACGGCAACCCCCTCGTGGCGGCGGCCGGCCTCGCGACCCTCACCGAGGTCCTCACCCACGACGCCTACGCGTACCTCGCCGACCTCGGCACACGGCTCGCCACCGGGTGCGCCGACGCCCTCGCGGCGAACGGCATCCCCGGACACGCGGTCGACCTCGGCGCCAAGGGCTGCGTGTCCTACCGGCCCGAGCCCCTCACGAACTACCGGGACTTCCTCGAGACCGACACCGACCTCTACGCCGCCTCGTACCCGTGGGCGATCAACCGGGGCATCTTCATGACCCCTGGCGACGAGGAGCAGTGGACGATCTCGGTCCAGCACACGACCGAGGATGTCGACCGCTACGTGGAGCAGTTCGCCGAGTTCTGCGCGACCGTGTCGCAGGGCTGACGCGGCCCCGGCCACGGGTGCACGCCGGGCGGGCGACCCCGTAGCATCCTCAGCATGGCCGACCTCGAGGACTGGATCGAACGGGACGCGGCGGTCGTCTGGCACGGCTTCACCCAGATGTCGGCGTACGCCGACAACGCGCCCGTGATCGCAGAGCGGGCCGAGGGACGCGAGATCATCGACGTCGAGGGGAACCGGTACCTCGACGCCATCTCGTCGCTCTGGGTGACCACGCTCGGCCACCACGTCCCCGAACTCGATGCCGCGGCGCGGGAGCAGCTCGACCGGGTGGCCCACACCACCCTGCTCGGCAACGGCAACCGCACGACGATCGAGCTCGCCGAGGCCCTCGCCCGCGTCGTGCCCGTCGACGGGCCGCACTTCCTGTTCGCCTCGGACGGCGCCGCCGCGGTGGAGCAGGCCCTGAAGCTCGCGTTCCAGTACTGGACGAACCGTGGCATCACGGGCCGCACCACGTACCTCGCGTTCGGCGGCGCATACCACGGCGACACGATCGGCAGCATCAGCCTCGGCGCAGGCGGGTTCGGCACCGACGTCTTCGACCCGCTGCGCTTCCCCGTGCTGCGGGCTCCGGGGTTCGACGACCCCCGGGCGATCGACGCCGCGGTCGACCTCGTGGCACGACACGCCGACGAACTCGCGGCCGTCGTCATCGAGCCGCTCGTGCAGGGCGCGGCCGGCATGGAGATGCTGCCGGCACCGGTGTTCGCGGCCCTCGGTGCCGCCTGTCGGGAGCACGACGTGCTGCTCATCTGCGACGAGGTCGCCACCGGATTCGGTCGGACGGGCACCCTGTTCGCCTCGGAGCAGTGCGGGCTGCGGCCCGACATCATGGCGATCGGCAAGGGCATCACGGGCGGCTACCTCGCCATGGCGGCGACCGTGGCGAACGACCGCGTGTTCGAGGCGTTCCTCGGACCGGACCTCAGCGAACGCACCCTCTACCACGGGCACTCCTACAGCGGGAACGCCCTGGCCGCTGCGGTCGCGTTGCGCCACCTCGAGCTCTTCGAGGAGTGGGACGTGCTTGCGAACGTGCGAGCACGCGGCGATCAGTTGCGGGCCCTGCTCGCCGAGCGCATCGCGCCCCGGCCCGAGGTCCGGACCATCCGCCAGCAGGGCCTCATGGTGGGCGTCGAACTCGCGCCGCCGCGAGACGGACTCCGCTGGGGCCGCCGTGTGTGCGCCGCCTCCGTGCGCCACGGTGTGCTCCTGCGCCCGCTCGGCGACGTCGTCGTCCTCATGCCGATCCTCACGTCGACCTCCGAGGAGATCGAGCGGATCGTCGCGACCCTCGAGCGGGCGATCACCGAGGGCACCGCTCCGTGACCTGGTCGGAGTGGACGGCGGCCCGGGCCGACGACATCCGCCGGGCCGGGCAGTGGCGCACGCCGCGCGACCTCGACGCCGCGGGCCCTCACGGCACGATCACGGCAACCGGCGAGCGGGTCGTGTCGTACGCGTCGAACGACTACCTCGGCCTCACCCAGCACCCCGACGTGGTCGCGGCGGCCCACGCCGCGCTCGACCGGTGGGGCGCGGGTTCGGGGGCGGCGAGGCTCATCGTGGGCAGCCGACCCGTGCACACCGAGCTCGAGACCGCGATCGCCGAGTGGAAGGGGGCCGACGGCGCCGTCCTCTTCCCCACCGGGTTCGCCGCGAACCTCGGGGTGTTCGAGGCGCTCGCCTCACGCGACGCCTTCATCTGCTCGGACGAACTCAACCACGCGTCGATCATCGACGGCACCCGCCTGAGTCGATCCGAGACCGCCGTGTACCCGCACGGGGACCTCGACGCGCTCGACGCACTCCTCGCCCGCGCCGCCGGCCGACGCGCCGTGGTCGCAAGCGACACGGTGTTCTCGATGGACGGCGACCTCGCCGACGTCGCCGGCCTGCGTGCCGTCTGCGCCGACCACGGTGCGCTGCTCGTGCTCGACGAGGCGCACGCCGTGCTCGGGCCCGACATCGACGCAGGGGACGACGACGTCGTGCGGGTCGGCACGCTGTCGAAGACGCTCGGCGCGCTCGGGGGATTCGTCGCCGGCCCTCGCCGCTTCACCGACCTCGTGATCAACCGGGCCCGCTCGTACATCTTCACGACCGCCTCGAGCCCGGCCGACTCCGCCGCCGCCCTCGCGGCGATCGGCGTTGTCCGGTCGGCCGAGGGGGCGGCCCTGCGCGCCCGGCTCCGGGAGAACATCGACGTGCTCCGACCCGGTCACCCGTCACCGATCGTGCCGATCATCTGCGGGGAGGAACGCGCCGCGCTCGACGCGGCGGCCGCGCTGCTCGAGCAGGGGATGCTCGTCCCGGCGATCCGACCGCCGACGGTGGCCCCGGGCTCCTCGCGCCTCCGGATCGCGCTCTCGGCCGCCCACACCGCCGACGAGGTCGCCACCTTGGAGGCCGCACTCACCACCCTGGGGATCGCATGAGCCTGCTCTTCGTCACCGGCACCGGTACCGAGATCGGCAAGACGTGGTTCGCGTCACGCCTCATCGCCGAACTCGTCGCCCGGGGCGTGCCGGTCGCGGCCCGCAAGCCCGCCCAGTCGTTCGAACCCGGCACGGGTCCCACGGACGCGGACCTGCTCGGGGCGGCCAGCGGCGAGGACCCGCGCACCGTGTGCCCGGACCACCGGTGGTACGAGGTGCCGATGGCCCCGCCGATGGCCGCGGCCGTCCTCGGACGCCCCGGGATCACGGTCGCCGAGCTCGTCGCCGAGTGTGCGCCCGGTCCCGTCGACGGCATCACGCTCGTGGAGGGCGCGGGCGGGCCCCGGTCGCCCATCGCCACCGACGGCGACTCGATCGACCTGGCCCGGGCCCTCGGGGCCGAACGGGTGCTCCTCGTCGCCGACGCCGGTCTCGGCACCATCAACGCCGTGCGCCTCTGCGTCGAGGCGCTGCGCGGGTTCCCGGTGCTCGTGGCCCTCAACCGGTTCGACCCCGCCGACGACCTCCAGCGCCGCAACCTGGCCTGGCTCGAGGAGCACGGCTTCGCCGTGACCACCGACCCCGCCGACGCCGCCGAGCGGCTGCGCTGAGCCGACCCGACGCCGCATTCGACGACGGATTCCGCAGCCTTCGGGCGTTCTGGCCACGGATTCCCTTGCCCTACGGCCCTCGAGCGGGCAGAATCACCGGCGAGGAGGCGGCGATGGCCAGCACGAGGACCCGGGGCGGCGACGGCACCGCCACGGTCGTGATCGACGACACCGACAAGGCGATCATCGAGGCCCTGCAGGCCGACGGCCGGATGCCCTACACCCGGCTCGGCGCGACGGTCGGCCTGTCCGAGGCCGCCGTGCGCCAACGGGTGCAGCGGCTCACGGAGTCCGGGGTCGTCCAGATCGTGGCGGTCACCGATCCGCTCATGCTCGGGTTCAACCGTATGGCGATGGTCGGCCTCAGGGTCGAGGGTGACCTGCGCACCGTCGCCGCCGACGTCGCTGCGATCCCCGACGTGTCGTACGTCGTGATCGTGAGCGGCTCGTTCGACCTCCTCGTGGAGGTCGTGTGCGAGGACGACGGCCACCTCCTCGCCATCCTCAACGACAAGGTGCGCGCGATCCCGGGGATCCGCAGCACCGAGACCTTCACCTACCTCCGACTCGACAAGCAGACCTTCGCATGGGGAACCCGATGACCGAACCGCTCGACCTCGACCGCCTCAACGAGTTGGCCAAGCGCCACCTCTGGATGCACTTCACCCGTCACGCGACCTACGAGCACCACGAGGTGCCGATCATGGTGCGGGGCGAGGGCTGCTACGTCTGGGACGCCCACGGCAAGCGCTACCTCGACGGGCTCTCCGGGCTCTTCGTGGTCCAGGCGGGCCACGGCCGTCGCGACCTCGCGGAGGCCGCCGCCGAGCAGGCCTCGACCCTCGAGTTCTTCCCGCTCTGGTCGTATGCGCACCCGCCGGCGATCGAACTCGCGGCGAAGGTCGCGTCCCTCGCGCCCGGCGACCTCAACCGGGTGTTCTTCACGACCGGCGGCTCGGAGGCCGTGGAGTCGGCCTGGAAGCTCGCGCACCAGTACTTCCGAGCGATCGGCCAGCCCGAACGGGTCAAGGTCATCTCCCGGGAGACCGCGTACCACGGTGTCACGCTCGGCGCCCTCGCGATCACCGGCGTGCCCGCGCTGCGCGACCCCTTCGCCCCGCTCATCTCGGATCTCGCCAGCCACGTTCCGAACACCAACCGCTACCGCCACGAGTTCGCCGATGACGAGGCGGCCTTCATGGTCTGGGCGACCGACGCGATCGAGCAGCGCATCCTCGCCGAGGGTCCCGAGACCGTGGCCGCCGTGTTCCTCGAGCCCGTGCAGAACGCGGGCGGCTGCTTCACCCCGCCGGCCGGGTACTTCCAGCGGGTGCGGGAGATCTGCGACCGCTACGGCGTGCTGCTCGTCTCGGACGAGGTGATCTGCGCGTACGGCCGGCTCGGTGAGATGTTCGGTGCGACGCGCTTCGGGTACCAACCGGACATGATCACGAGCGCGAAGGGTCTCACGAGCGGCTACTCCCCGCTCGGTGCCCTCATCGCCAGCGACCGCCTCATCGAGCCGTTCCTCGAGCCCAAGGCGGCGTTCACCCACGGCCTCACCTTCGGAGGACACCCGGTGTCCTGCGCCGTCGGTCTGCGCAACCTGCAGGTGTTCGAGGACGAGGACATCCTCGGCAACGTCCGCCGCAACGCGCCGCAGTTCCGCGAACGCATCGACTCGCTGCTCGACCTCCCGATCGTCGGCGACGTGCGGGGCGACGGGTACTTCCTCGCCCTCGAACTCGTCCCCGACAAGGATCGGGCCGACCTGCACTTCACGAAGGAGCAGGGCGAGGACCTGCTGCGGAACTTCCTCTCGAACCGCCTCCTCGAGGCCGGCCTCGTGTGCCGCACCGACGACCGCGGCGACCCCGTCGTCCAGCTCTCGCCGCCGCTCATCGCCGGCGAGGCGGAGTTCGACTTCATCGAGACGACCCTGCGCACCTGCCTGACCGAGGCGTGGAAGCGGATGCAGGGATGAGCCCGACCCCGGCGCTCCAGGTCGTCGGTGTCCCTCGGGAGACCAAGCCCGGGGAGCACCGGGTCGCGATCACCCCGGACGGCGTCGCCGAACTCGTCGCGCACGGCGTCGAGGTCCTCATCGAGCACGACGCGGGTGCCGACTCCGCGATCACCGACCTCGAGTACTGCGCCGCGGGCGCGCGCATCGCCGACACCGCCGCCGAGGTGTGGGAACGCGCCGCGATGGTCGTGAAGGTGAAGGAGCCCCAGGCCGACGAGTTCGCGTTCCTGCGCCCCGGCCTCGTCCTCTTCACGTACCTGCACCTCGCCGCGTACCCGCGGGTCGCCGACGTCCTGCGGGAGCACCGGGTGACGGGGGTCGCGTACGAGACCGTGCAGGCCGCCGACGGGTCGCTCCCGTTGCTCGCACCGATGAGCGAGGTCGCCGGGCGCATGGCCACCCAGGTCGGCGCGCACTTCCTCGAGCGCGCGGCCGGCGGGCGCGGCGTGCTGCTCGGCGGCGTCCCCGGGGTACGGCCGGCCCGGGTCGTCGTGCTCGGTGCCGGCAACGTGGGCTGGAACGCCGCGTGGATCGCCCAGGGCATGGAGGCCGAGGTCCTGCTCCTCGACCGCAACATCGACCGCC
Organism: Actinomycetes bacterium; assembly: GCA_046081705.1. Classification (GTDB taxonomy): domain Bacteria; phylum Actinomycetota; class Acidimicrobiia; order IMCC26256; family IMCC26256; genus IMCC26256. The sequence goes on from JBJTWK010000066.1 coordinate 47,910, forward strand.
TGCGGTTCGTGGACCAGATCCACCAGGGTCGCATCGTCACCCTCGCATCGAATCGGGGGGCCGTCGCCCGCGCGGTCGCCGACGCGGATCTCGTGATCGGCGCCGTGCTCGTCCCGGCCGGTCGTGCACCCATCGTCGTGACCGAGGACATGGTCCGGACGATGAAGCCGGGTGCCGTGCTCGTCGACGTCGCCGTCGATCAGGGCGGGTGCATCGAGACGACCCACGAGACCTCGCACGACGACCCGGTGTACGAGCGTCACGGGGTCATCCACTACGCCGTCGGGAACATGCCGGCCGCCGTCCCGTTCACGTCGACGTACGCACTGACGAACGCGACGCTCCCCTACGCGGTGACGCTCGCGACCCGGGGTGTGGCCGGCGCAGCGGCGTCCGATCCGATGCTGCGGGCCGGAGTGAACACGGCCGGCGGCGGTGTGGTGCACCCCACGGTCGCCACCGCGCTCGGCGTCGAGGTCACGGACCTCGACGGAGCGCTCACGGCCTGACGACGGTCGGGGCCGGCGGGCGGCACCCGCCCGGGGGGAGAACGTCTGGCGGGTACCGACCGCCGACCCGTGCCGTCATTGGCGACAGCATGGACGGCCGACGTTGCCGCTCGGGTGCGACCGTGTGAACGGCGCGTCACGCGTCCCTGTCGTCATCCCCCTGCACCGCCTCGTAGACCTCCTCACGGTGCACGACGACGTCACGAGGCGCCTCGATGCCGAGGCGGACCTGATCGCCCCGAACCTCGAGGACCCGCACGACGATCGAGTCGCCGATCATGATCGCTTCCTGTTCGCGCCGGGTGAGTACGAGCATGGTGGGCTCCGTCCGTGGGGGTGCGTCCTGACCGGGACCCCGATCCTACGGGCGGCACCGGACAGGGACGCGTGCACCCCGGGCGTGCGAGCCGGCCGGGGGTCACCGCATCGGGGCCGCGTACCCTCACCGCATGGCGATCCACGTGGCTCCCGAACTGGTCGAGCCGTTCGCCTGCGGGTTGGTCGGGGCCACCGATGTCGACGGTGGACCGACCGAGGAGCAACTCGCAGTACTTCGCGCCATCTTGACCGAGGTGTGGGGTCGCGACGACCTCGACCCGGGTGCGATCGGCGGGCTCGGCCCCGATGAACTCGCCCGGGCGATCGCCGAGCCGGATGCCCGACGGCGGTTCCAGGAGATGCTCGTCGCGGTGGAGATGTGCCGTCACCCGCTCTCCGCGAACCAGGTGGATCGGGTGGAGGAGTACTCGCGAGCACTCGCCGTCCCGATGGAGGAACTGACGATCCTGCGTGACCTCGTGGACGTCGGTGCGAAACGGGCGGCCGCCGACTTCCAGCGCTGCTTCGAAGCCCGCATCGAGGCCCGCAGCGAACCGAGCATGCGGGACGTTCCGATCCAGGACGATGCGCCCGAACCCGAACTCGTCGCCCGGATCGAGGCACTCGGCGACCTCCCGGAGGGCACGCTCGGTCGGTCGCTCATCGACTTCTACCGTCGGAACCACCTCGAGACGCCCGGGTCGCGCGCGACGAAGGTGAACCACCTCTACATCGACCACGACATGATCCACGTGATCGCGGGGATCGAGCCGACCGGCGAGGGCGAGATCGCGCTCGGTGCGTTCCAGTCCGCGATGGACGACACACCGACGAGCACGTTCGCGTTCCTGTCGGCACTCATCGTGCACGAGGCCGGGTTCACCAACCTCGACAACCTCACCGCCACCGAGAGCACGCTCTCCCGACCGGGGGCGATCACGCTCATGGCCGAGGACCTCGCCCGCGGCGCGCGCTGCACCGCGTCGTTCGCGTTCGTGGATCACTTCGAGATCGCGGATCGACCGCTCGCCGAGGTGCGTGAGCGCTTCGGGGTCGGCGCGCCGAAGCGACCCGACGACGGTCACCACCACTGGACGACCTGTCCCCCGAGGTCAGTCGGTCCGCCGCCGCTCCGCGATCAGCCGCGGGCCGGCGCCGTGCCGCGGCGCTGCATCGCCGTGCAACACGTCGGGGTCGAGGTCGATCGCATTCGGCCACACCACGGTGCCGGCCATCGGATCGACGCTGACCGCGCTGCACACGGCCGGGTCGCGGAGCGCCTCGAGGACGCCGGACGTCAGCATCGGATCGAGATCGAGATCGCTCTCGACGCCGTCGGAGAACCGCACGCGCGACGACAAGCCCTCGAGCGGCTCGAGATCGACGACGCTGACGAGGGTCAGCATGGCCGCAAGGTACGCGCATCTCGGACATGGCCGACGAGCCGCGCAGTGGGCCGCCAGGGACTCGAACCCTGAACCTGCGGGTTAAAAGCCCGATGCTCTGCCAGTTGAGCTAGCGACCCGCGCACCACGGTAGCGGTCGGCAGGCCGATATCGGGACGACGGTGGTCACAGCCGGATCGTGAACTCCACGGGGTGGTGATCGGCGGGGCGATCGGCGCAGAGCCCGGTGACCTCGATCATGTCGCTGACGGAAGGGCTGGCGAACACGTGGTCGATACGGAGATCGCCACGGGTCGGCGCGCCGTCCGTGCCACCCGGGCAGCACACGTCGACGAGTCTTGCCGCTCCTACCGCTTCGACCTTCTCGAAGAACTCCACACCGCCACCATCCAGATACTTGCGATCCCAGGCGCGCGCCTCGTTCCAATCGCCAGCGGCAATCACCCCACCCACGTCGATCGCGGCGATCCGAACGGTCTCGAGGAGCAGGTCCGCGTCCCAGCGCCCGCACGTCCGCTCGTCCGGGAGTTCGACGCCGCACGCGGTCCACTGTTGCTGCCAGTCCGCACTCACTCGGTTCGGAGATGCGTGGATGCTCATGAGTCGGACTGACCCGATGCCCGATAGATCGGTGACCGCGGTCGCAACGTACGAACCGTGGTACGCGGCCGTGACCACCTCAGGCTGCGCAACGTCCGGGACCTCACCGCGACGGACGAGCAACGCCGACTTCGTGCGATACGTCTCACCAGCCGTGTGGCGCACCACGGTGAGTCCGGGCCACCTGCGCAGCCAGTCCTCATCGGGAACCTCCTGCGCGAAGACGATGTCGTATTCAGTCGCGTGGCGCTCCGCCCACGCGTCCGGGCCGATCGCACCGTCGTGATGCTTCCGGAATGCGCCGCCGAGATTGACGGATACCGCCCTCAAGCCGTGGTCGCTCATGCTTCTCCCTGCCATTCGCCGAGGACTGCGCGTTCGAACAGTACGTCGAACGCGACGCGTCGGATCGTGCGTGATGTCCAGGGGTTCTCGATCCCCTCGCGCTGGAGCACGAGGAGCGCGGCCATCGCCTCGCGGTGACGCGCGCAGATGTCGTCCCGGGCTCCGGCCTCGATCAACGCGTTCCACACGTGCACGCCGTACATCCCGACGATGAGCGACCGCGCCTCATCGGCCGCGGCGCGCCCGACGGTCTCGCCATGGCGGATCAGGAATCGGAGCCACCGCTCGAGCGCCGGGCCCCCGAAGCGGTGATCCGGTACGCGCCGCTCGAGTTCTCGTTGCGCGGTGTGGGCATCCCGCCGCAGCGATCGGTGCACATCCTCCGGTCGACATCCACCACATCCCACGGGACCGTTGTAGCAGCGGGGTCGGACACGTCGGTCGAACGAGTCGCGGGTTTCGGGATGAAGGTGGCGTCTGGCAGGATGCCGCCCGTGAATGTGCGCACGCGCCGCCGCAGCATCCCCTTGCGGACCAGTCTCTGGTTCGCGCCGGCCGTCGCGGTCGTGATCGGCCTGCTGCTGTTCGTCGCCGTCGCCCTGCTCGATCGGGCCAACGCCGACCTCACGGTCCTGCCGAACCTGTCGACTGCGGACTGGCGGGTCGTGTTGGGCGCGATCCTCGGTGCGGAGGCGACGGTGCTGGCCGTCGTGTTCTCGGTGACGATGCTGGTGCTGCAGACGGCGGCCGGGCAGATGGGACCGCGCCTGATCCGCCGTTTCATGCGCGACCCGATCACCCAGTGCACGATCGCCGCATTCGTCGTGGGCATCGGGCTCGCCACACTCGCGCTGCTGTCGCTGCGGACCGACCCGAGCACGGGCAAGGTGCAGCCCCTCACGCCGACACTCGCGGTCCTCGTCGCCGCGATCACGCTCGGTCTCCTCGTCACGTACCTGCACCGAACCGCGACCGCGATCCAGGTGCAGTACGTCATCGCCGGGGTGGACCGCGACCTGCGCGGCGCGATCGCCGACGCCGGACCGGCCGCCGACCCGGCGCAGTTCGCGGACCTCGAGTCGCACACCACCGATGGTCGGGTCGTGGTCGCACCCTCGACCGGATACGTGATCGAGGTGCGGACGGCGGCAGTCGCCGACGCCGCACAGCGGGAGGACGCGACCGTGGTGATCGACGCTCGGCCGGGCCGGTTCATCCGGGCGGGTGAGCCCATCGCCCGGGTGACCGGGAACGACGTCGCCGCAGTGTGCGAGGCCGTCGCCCGTGCCGTGCGGGTCGGGCCGTACCGCACCGTGCGCCAGGACCCGGAGTTCGCGGTCCTCGAACTCGTGGAGATCGCGATCCGCGCCCTGTCGCCGGCGGTGAACGACACCTTCACCGCGCTGGCCTGCATCGACTGGATCGGGGACGCGCTCGTCCTCGTCGATGCGGCCGGGCTCGGCCCGACCGTGCACACGGGACGCGACGGACGGGCCCGGGTCGGCGTCGTCGGCGTGGCACCGGACCGGATCGCGGTCGCGGCGATCCAGCAGATCCGTCAGGCCGCGACCGACAATGCGGCCGTGACCATCCGCCTGCTCGAGATGGTCGCCCGCACCGCTCCCGTCGTCACCAGCGAGACCGTCCGGGGCGCTCTCGCGGCGGAGGTCGACGCCATCGAGGCCGGGGTCACTCCGCGCACCGTGGCCGCGGACCGTGCCATCATCGACGCCCGACTCCGGACCGCTCGCGAGGGATGCACCGCACCGTGACCTACACCCGCCGGCGTGTCGACGCCGTCCTCGCCGCAGTCGGCCTCGCGGTGGTCCTCGCCGCCGCGATCATCGCCCGGTCCGGCACGGTGAGTGGTCCCGAGGAGTGGGTGTTCCGTCGCCTGAACGACCTCCCCGGGTTCTTGTACCCGATCGGTTGGCCGTTCATGCAGATGGGCAACCTCGTGTTCGGCGGCGTGGTCGCGCTCGTCGCCGCCGGGTTCCGCCGGTGGCGCCTCGCCGGCGCGGCGATCATCGTGACGGTCGGGAAGCTCGCCGCCGAGCGCGCCCTGAAGTCGATCGTGCACCGCCAGCGCCCCTGGACCTCGATCGGCGACATCACCGCGCGCGGCGACGTGCCGCACCACGGGTGGTCGTTCCCGTCCGGTCACGCCGTGCTGCTCGCCGGGCTGGCGACGATCATCGTCCCCTACCTGCCGCGTCGGTTCCGCTGGATCCCGTGGGTCCTCGTGGGCGCGAACGCCGCGATGCGCGTGTACGTGGGCGCGCACAACCCGCTCGACGTCGTGGCCGGCACCGGTCTCGGCCTCACCGTCGGCGCGCTCGCGAACCTCGTCGTCGCCGTGCCCGCGGACCGGGCCGACGACCCCGTCACCTGACCGGCGTCCCCACGATCACGCTGGCGATCGCGCCGCAGGTGATGCCGATGCCGAGGCCACCGACGACGTCGAGCGGTAGGTGGGCACCGAAGTAGATGCGGGCGAAGCCGACGACGCCGACGAGGACCCAGGCCACGACCCGGGCCGGGCGCGGCAGCCAAGGCGAGAGCGCGGCGGCGAAGGCCGCGGCGAGGGCCACGTGGCCGGAGACGAAGCCGAGCCCGTGGATGCCGGACTCCCGCAGGGTGACCCCGTCGATGAACACGGCCGGCCGACCCCGATCGGCGAGTTGCTTGATGACCTTGGCGAGCCCCCAGGCCGACACGCTGGCGAGTGCGACCGCGATGGCCGGGGCCGGTCGGCGGTAGATCCCGAAGAGGACCGGGGCCGCCAGAACCCAGATCCAGAAGTTGCCGAGTTGCATCGGGAACCACAGGACGGGCCGGAGCAGGTCGGGGAGCCCGTTCACCGCAGTGAACAGGTCCCGCTCCCACGGTTGGAGCGACCGGTCCGTGGCCGCGATGTAGATCCACGCGACCGCGAGGAGCGCGAGACCCACGCCGAGGGCGAGGAGGTGGTCGGCGGGCGAGCGATGCAACGGTGCTGTCCGCATCTCATCGAGCACCGTCATCGCAGACCTCCTCGATCACCCCGGCCGGGGAGCGAACGGACGAATCGGAACGTACACTCCCCCGGACACGCTCGGGTCCGACCTGGAGCGGCCCACCGTTCCGCATGACGATCGACGAGGCACCATGAACGAGCGATCACCCGGCGAGCAGGTCACCTACGACCGGAGTCCGAACGACGCCCTCCGTCTGGCCGCGGCCCTCATCGTCACGCTCCTCGGCCTGTTCCTCGCCATCGTCGTGGAGGACTCGGTCATCGGGTTCGAGCGGGACCTCGTCCAGTTCGTCTCCGACTTGCCGAACCCGCTGACCCGCACCCTCATCGGTGTGGTCCAGATCGCGGTCATCGTCGCCCCGATCGCCGGCGCGATCGTGCTCCTGCTGCTCCGCCGGTTCCGCGCCCTCGGCTACGCCGTGCTGGCCGGTGGACTCGCCGCCGGGATCGACCGCGGCGTGCTGTCGCTCATCCACAGCCTCGAGCCCTCGGCCTTCGCCCGGATCGCACAGGCCAAGGGCTGGATCGGCGATGCCGCCTTCCCGGACTCGCCCTACCTGTGCAGCGCGGTCGCCGTGCTCACGGTGCTCACCCCGTGGATGAACCGGGCCTGGAAGCGCACGGCCTGGGCCCTGCTCTGGATCGGGGTGTTCGTCCGACTCCTGTCGGCGACCGAACTCCCGGCGACCCTCATCATGACCCTCGGCCTCGGGTGGCTCATCGGATCCGTCGTGCTCGTCGCGTTCGGATCGCCACACGTGGCGCTCACCATCGAGGAGATCTCCGCCGCACTCGCCCGGGCCGCGCGTCCGCTGCGGTCCCTCGTGCCCGCCGCGGTCGACGCCCGTGGGTCCACGCCGTACTTCGGCGAGACCGAGGACGGGCGGCCGCTGTTCGTGAAGGCGCTCACCGACCGCGAGCGTTCGGCGGACCTGCTGTTCCGGCTGTACCGCTGGGCCCGGTTCCGACACCTCGGTGACGAGCGTCCGTTCTCCTCGTTGCGCCGCACCGTCGAGCACGAGGCGCTGTGCGCGCTGGCCGCCCGCGACGCTGGCATCGAGACGCCCCACCTCTCGGCGATCGCCTCGATCGATCAGGGGGGCCACGCCATGGTGCTGGCCTACGAGCGCATCGACGGCCGCTCGCTCGACCGGGCGACGCCCGATGAACTCTCCGACGAGGTGCTCCGCGGCATCTGGCGACAGGTCGCCGAGCTCCGGTCCCGCCGCATCGCCCACCGTGACCTGCGCCTCGCGAACGTGTTCCTGGCGGCCGACGGCACCCCGTGGATCATCGACTTCGGCTTCAGCGAGCTCGCGGCCCGCGACGAGCAACTCGCGGGTGACGTCGCCGAACTGCTCGCGTCCACCGCGACCGTGGTCGGACCGGCGCGGGCGGTCGACGCCGCCCTCGCCGCGGTCGGCGCCGAGGCCGTGGCCTCGGCGATCCCCCGCCTCCAGCCGAACGCGCTCAGCGGCGCGACCCGGGCCGCGTTCAAGACCGACAAGCATGCGCTCGACGCGCTGCGGACCGAGGCGCAGACCCGATCGGGTGCCCCGGAGATCCAACTCGAGCAACTCGAGCGGGTGAGCCTGAAGACGATCCTCACGATGGTGATGCTCGTGGGCGTCTTCTACTTCCTCGTGCCCCAGCTCGCCGACCTGCCCCGGTCGTTGGGCGAGGTGCGCGACGCCGAGTGGGGGTGGGCCCTCGCCGCCCTCCTGCTCTCCGGGGTCAGTTACATCGGCGCGACGCTCTCGATGATGGGTTCGGTGCCGGACCGGCTGCCGCTCGGCTCCACGTTCCTGGCCCAGCTCGCCTCGACGTTCACGAACCGCATCACCCCGGCGCAGGCCGGTGGCTACGCGCTGAACATCCGGTACCTGCAACGGGCCGGGGTCGACACGCCGGTCGCGGTCACCGGAGTCGGCATCAACACCCTCGGCGGGGCCATCGTCCACATCCCGCTCATCTTCGTCTTCTTCGTCTGGGCCGGCACCGACGGGTTCCCGTTCGCGCTCCCGGACACCCGCATCTTCCTCTACGTCGCCCTCGGGTTCGTGGCCCTGAGCGCCGTGATGCTCGCGATCCCAGCTGTGCGGAGGTTCGTGCGCAAGCGGCTCGTCCCTCCACTGCGCCAAGCGGTCGCCGGACTCGGCGAGATCGTGCGCCGACCGGGCAAGGTCCTCGCCCTCCTCACCGGGTCGTTCATCGTGACGATGAGCTACACGGTCGCGATGTTCGTGGCCGTCCAGGCCTTCGGCGGCGGCCTGTCGTTCGCCCAGGTCGGGTTCGCCTACCTCGCCGGATCCGCGGTCGCCGTGGCCGCGCCGACCCCGGGTGGGCTCGGCGCCACCGAGGCGGCACTGCTCGCCGGTCTCTCGGTCCTCGGACTCCCGAACGAGGTCGGGCTCCCGTCGGTGTTCCTGTTCCGACTGGCCACCTTCTGGCTGCCGATCCTCCCGGGCTGGCTGGCGCTCCGGGCGCTGCAACGACAGGAGGCGATCTGATGGGCATCCTGACCGCGTTCGGCTGGGTGGTCCTCGGACTGCCCACGATCTTGCTCGTGACGTTCCTCGGCGGTCGTCTCCTCGGCGCGAAGCGCGGATGGGTCGCGCTCGCTGTCGCCGGACTCGGCGGCTGGCTGTCCGGTCTCATCATCGCCGGCGAGATCACTGCGTGGCGCTGGTCGACGATCGACATGGTCGTCGTCTCGATCGTGCTCGGCACCCTCTTCACGATGCTCATCGCAATCGCCATCGACCTCCTCGCGCCGGTCGGCACCCTCAAGCGGGGTGACGAGGCCGGGCTCGTCCGGATCACGAACCCCGTCGCCGCGATGGGCCGTCGGCGGGCCATCGTCCGGCGGTACCGCGAGGTCGTGCACCTGGCCCGCGTGAACGGGGTCGTGACCCGTCACGTCGACCACGACGCGCTCCCCGACGGCGTGCGCCGCACCCTCGAGCAGGCCGGGGGCATCTTCGTGAAGATGGGCCAGGTCGCATCGACCCGGTCCGACGTGCTCCCCGAGGCGTGGTGCACCGAGCTCGCCAAGCTCCGCAGCAGCGCCGAGCCCGCGCCCGAGGCGCTCATCCGGCCCCTCATCGAGGCCGAGATCGGTGGACGGGTCGAGGACGTGTACGCGGCCTTCGACTGGACCCCGATCGCCAGCGCGTCGATCGCTCAGGTCTACGCGGCCACCCTGCACGACGGCAGCGAGGTCGTGGTGAAGGTGCAGCGTCCCGGGCTCGACGACCGGATGGACGTCGACCGGGGCGCGGTCCTCCAACTCGCCGGGCTCATCGAGCGACACACCGCCCTCGGCCTCTCCGTGCGCCCGATCGACCTCGCCACGGAGTTCCTCAACAACGTCGCCGAGGAACTCGACTTCTCGATCGAGGCCTCCAACGCCACCGCGCTGCGCGAGGGTCTCGCCGGCTTCGAGGGACTCCGGATCCCAAGCATCGACGGGGACGCGAGCACCAAGCGCGTCCTCACCGAGGAGCGGGTGACCGGGGTGAGCATCGCGGACGGCGATGCCATCGCCGCCTACGGCCTCGACCAGCGGCTCCTCGCCGATCGGTTGCTGCGCGCCTTCCTGACCCAGATCTTCGACGTCGGGGTGTTCCACGCCGACCCCCACCCCGGCAACATCCTCGTGGAGCCCGACGGCACCATCGTGCTCATCGACCTCGGAGCGGTCGGCCGCCTCGGTCCGAACCAACGGGCGGCCACGCTCAACCTGCTCGTCGCCGCGGCGTCGATGGACAGCGCGGCGATCCGTCAGGCACTCGTCGAGATCGTGGACATGGACGAGCGCGCGGACGCCCGGACCCTGGATCGCGTCATCGACCGAATGGTGGCCAAGCACGTGCGGCCGGGCGGCGGCATCTCGGCCGAGGCGTTCGCCGACCTCGCCTTGGTCACCGGTCAGTACGGCATGCGGTTCCCTGACTGGCTGGCGACCCTCACCCGCACGATGGTCACCCTCGAGGGGACCCTCACGACCATCGACCCCGAGTTCTCGCTGGTCGACGGCGCCCGGCGTCACGCCGGCGACATCATCGCCGGCGGTGAGGGCGGGTTCCGGGCCGCACTCGAGCACGAGGCGATGCGCCAACTGCCCCGGCTGCGGCGGCTGCCCGATCGCCTCGATGCGATCCTCGGCCAGGCCGCGGAGAACAAGCTCGGGTTCCGCCTGCACCTGTTCAGCGATCCACGTAACGAGCAGGTGCTGAGCCGGATCTTCAACCGGGTCGTCCTCGCGATCATCGCGGCCTCGGTCGGCCTCGGCTCGGTGATGCTGCTCAACGTGCGCACCGGTCCGAACCTCGGCACCTCGGTGTCGATCAACGAGGTGCTCGGCTACGTCGGCCTCGTCGCGGCCTCGGTCCTCATGATGCGCCTCGTCGCCGGCATCGTCCGCGACGGCTCCACCTGAGTCGCCTCAGGCGTAGGCCACGGGCACGCGCCCGTCATCGATCGCGCGCCGCAGCGCCGCGTGGTCCCGTTCGGCCTGATCGGCGTAGCCGGCCGCGAAGGACGCGATCGCCCGGTCGAACACGTCACCATCGCCGAGGTAGCCGGCGATCGCGTCCCCGTCGCCGCTGCGGACGTGGGCCCGGGCGAGGGTGATGCCGCACAGGCGCGCGTAGTGCACGAAGCCCGACGGGCTCATGAACGCGAGGTCGAAGGAGCCCTTCATGTCACGCAGTTGCCGGAAGTAGTAGTCGACCCCGATGTCGGCGACCCGAGCCCACCCGAGGAACGGATCGCTGGCGGCCTGCATGAGTCGCTGCCCGGCGACGACCCGCTCGCCGTGGGTCGGGAACTCGCTCGGGCCCACGTACGACTCGAGCACGGAGGCGAGCGCCTGCTTGAACTGCAGCAGCAGCGGCGCGCCACCGTCGTCGACGTAGACGGCGAAGAGGGCCTGGGTCCCCACGCTCCCCACGCCGACCACCTTGCGCCCGAGGGCCACGAACCGGAATCGCTGGAGGAGGTGCCGACGATCGTGGTTGAGCGTGTCGAGGTAGTCGGCGAAGGCCTGGTCGTACCGGCGGCGGGTCACGTCGTCGAGCGGGAGCGGCTCCACGAGCGGCGGCTGGTCGATGATGCGCAGTCCCCCGTCGGGGCCGACCTCGGTGAGACGGGTGAGCGCTCGCTCGCTCGTGCGACGCCGGGCCTTCGCGATCTGGCGTCGTGCCCGTTCGATCATCTTGCGGTCCCGGGCGACCTCGAGCCCGAGGAGCGTCAGCACCATCGAACCGCTGCGGTCCTCACCCCGGATGACCGCATCGACCTCGGCGACCACGGTGTCGAGGTCGATGTGGAAGTACCACTCCTCGAGGGTGGAGAGGCGCGTGAGCGCGGCGGTCGCCTCCCGGTAGGAACGACCGACCTCGGTGACGGCCGCGCTGATGGCCCCCGGTGCGTACCCGTTGGATCGACCCGCGATCTCGAAGGACGCCGCGAGGCGCTTGACGTCCCACTCCCACGGGCCGGGGAGGGTCTCGTCGAAGTCGTTGAGGTCGAAGACCAGCCGACGCTCCGGGGTCGCGTACATGCCGAAGTTGGCGAGGTGGGCATCGCCACAGGCCTGCACCTCGATGCCCGTGACCGGGGTGTCGGCGAGGTCCGCGGCCATGACCGCCGCGGCCCCCCGGTAGAACGCGAACGGCGACGCCGCCATCCGCCCGTACCGGATCGGGACGAGGTGCGGGACGCGATCGGCATCCTGGTCGTGGAGCACCCCTACGGGATCCGGGCGGTCCCCGGCGGGTTCCCACGAGCCGTGCGCCGACCTGCTCACGACCTTGCGCAGGTCGCGGCCGGCGCGTCGGTGCTGGGTCCGGAGATCGGCCGTCACGTCGTCCATCTGCATCCAATCCCGGTCCGAGCCGTCGTGGGGGGCGGGTACATTCGCCGGACGGTCGGCGCAACGTTACGGCGTCCACCCGATCCGGACCAACGGACCGACGTCGTCCCCCGGCGCGGCACAGGAGCATGACCACCATGGCGATCACCGGGCTCAACCACGTCGTCCTCTACGTGCGCGACGCCGAGGCGACCGCCGCCTTCTACACCGAGCTCCTCGGGTTCACCCGGGTCGAGGCCTACAAGGTGTTCCCCGGTGGGGTGTTCCTGCGCGCGCCCGGATCGACCAACGACCACGACCTCGCGCTCTTCACCGTCGGCGAGGAGGCGCACCCGTCCTTCGCCGGACGCGGTTCGGTCGGCATGTACCACGTGGCCTGGGAGGTCGACACCCTCGGCGACCTCGAGGAGTACGGCCGTCGCCTCAGCGAGGCCGGCGCGCTCATCGGCGCCTCCGACCACGGCGTGACCCGATCCCTCTACGCGCACGATCCGGATGGGCTCGAGTTCGAGGTGGTCTGGGTCGTCCCCGCCACCCTCATCACCGACGCCGACTTCGCGCGCACCGCACCGCTGCGCCTCGCCGCCGACATCGAACGCTTCGGCCGCGACACGATCGGCGGCGTCGGGGTGTCTCGCCCGGCCTGAGGCGAAACCCCCGAACCGGTCACGAGGCGCGCAGCGCCAGCGTCTGGGTGTCCGCTACCGACACGCTGCCCCAGCCGATGCCGGTGCCGACCTGGGTCGGGACCAGGGCCGTCGTCGTCGAGCCGATGCCGAGTTGCCCGACTGCGTTCCCGCCCCAGCACCAC
>JBJTWK010000067.1:0-10301 GCA_046081705.1 Actinomycetes bacterium
CCGGGCTCGACCGACGCTCCTGGGTCGCGCCCGAGGAGCACCGTGTCCCCCGTCGAGATGCTCGACGAATCGCGGGGCGTTTGGCCACCGGCGATTGGAACATGCTGTGATCGCTCGGATGGCGTGATCCGGATCTGCCGCCGACCCGGCGATGTCGATGTTGGGACCCGTGCCCGATGCGACGAGGGACCGGGGCTGCACGCCCCCTGCTACCCTCCCCTCCCCTGAAGCCCCCGTAGCTCAGCGGATAGAGCATCGGCCTCCGGAGCCGTGTGCGCAGGTTCGAGTCCTGCCGGGGGCGCTCCACGATCCATGCCGGCCGAGACCCCCGGAGGGTCAGACCATGCCCGAGACCCGAGCCCTGCCGATCGCCGGGAGGGCCGTCACCCTCCCCGACACCTTCGAGGTCCGCTCCCCCTTCGACGACCGGCTCCTCGGCACCGTCCCGGCCTGCACCGCCGCCGAGGTCGAGGAAGCCGTCGCCGCCGCCCGGGCTGCCCTCGCCACCCCGATTCCGGCCCACGAGCGGGCCCGCATCCTCGACGCCGTGGCCGACGCGCTCGTCCTCCGCTCGGAGGAGTTCGCCCAGACCATCTGCGGCGAGGCGGCCAAGCCCATCCGCATGGCCCGCATCGAGGTCGCCCGAGCCGTCGAGACCTTCCGCTTCGCTGCGGTCGAGGCCCGCACCCTCACCGGCGAGGTCGTACCGATGGACGCCCACCCCGCAGGCACGGGCAAGTTCGGCTTCACGCTGCGTGTCCCGGTCGGGGTGATCGGGGCGATCAGCCCGTTCAACTTCCCGCTCAACCTCGTGGCCCACAAGCTCGCCCCGGCGATCGCAGCGGACTGCCCCGTGGTGCTCAAGCCCGCGTCGCAGACCCCGCTCACCGCGATCCTCCTCGCCGAGACCATCCACGCTGCCGGCCTGCCCGCCGAGCGGCTCAGCGTGGTCACCGGCGGCGGCGGCACGGTGGGTAACGCGCTCGTCGACCACGACGACGTCGCACTCATCACGTTCACCGGTTCGCCCGAGGTCGGCTGGGGCATCAAGGCCCGCGCCCCCAAGAAGCGGGTGGGCCTCGAACTCGGCAACAACGCGCCGGTGATCGTCGAGCCCGATGCCGACCTCGCCCTCGCCGCCGCCAAGATCGTGTCCGGAGGCTTCGCCTACTCGGGCCAGACCTGCATCTCGGTGCAGCGGGTGTACGCGCACGAGGAGATCGCCACCGCCCTCACCGCCGAGGTCACGAGGGCGGTCGAGGCCCTCGTGGTCGGCGATCCGTGGGACGACGCCACCGATGTGACCTCGCTCATCAACACCTCGGAGCGGGACCGCATCGCGGGCTGGATCGCCGAGGCCACCGCGGCCGGCGCGACGGCGGCGACCGGCGGGCGGGTGGAGAACGGCATCCTCGCCCCCACGATCCTCACCGACGTGCGCGACGACATGAAGGTCTGCTCCCAGGAGGTGTTCGGTCCGGTCGTCGGCGTCCAGACCTATGCCGACCTCGACGACGCGATCGCCCGGGCGAACGACTCCCGCTACGGCCTCCAGGCCTCGATCTTCACGAACGACCTGCGCACGGCGATGCGGGCTGCGCACACCCTCGACTTCGGCGGGGTGCTCGTGAACGAGATGCCCACCTTCCGCACGGACCAGATGCCGTACGGCGGCGTGCGCGACTCCGGCAACACGAAGGAGGGCCCGCACTGGTCGGTGCGGGAGATGACCGAGGAACGGATGGTCGTCATCCAACTCTGAGCCGCGACCCGCGACTCGCCACGACAGGGGAACCCATGGAACTCAAGGGCAAGCACGCGCTCATCACCGGGGCGGCCTCGGGCATCGGTCGGGCGACGGCGATCCGCCTCGCGGCCGAGGGCGTCACGGTGGCCTGCGTCGACTGGGACCTCGACGGTGCGACGGCGGTGGCCGCCGAGGTCGGGGGCCACGCATTCCGCGCCGACTGCGGCGACCCGACCGAGATCGACCGGGTGTTCGGCGCGGCCGACGAGACGCTCGGCGGCCTCGACATCGTGTTCCTCAACGCCGGTATCGCGATCGGTGTGGCGAAGATCGAGGAGCTCACCGACGAGGACTACACGCGCATCATGCGCGTGAACGTCGACGGCGTGGTGTACGGCACCCGCGCCGCGATCCGCGCACTCGAGCGTCGGGGCGGCGGGGCGATCGTCGCGACCGCCTCGCTCGCCGGCATCATCCCGTTCCCGCCGGACCCGGTCTACGACGCCACGAAGCACGCGGTCGTCGGCTTCATCCGCTCGGTCGCCGAGACCCTCGCGCCACGCGGCATCATGGCCAACACGGTGAACCCGGGCATGACGGATACGAACATCCTCAACGCGGAGACCAAGGACTTCTTCGCCTCGATCGACTTCCCGCTCATGCCCGCGGAGCAGATCGCCCAGGCCATCGTCGACATCCTCGAGGCCGGACGCCACGGGGAGTGCTGGGTGTGCCAGCCGGGCCGTGAGGCCACCCCGTACCGGTTCGGGCAGGTGCCCGGCCCACGGGGCGAGGCCGCCGGAAGGGTCCCGCCGAACGGCCTGCGCGACTGGGCCACCGGCCGGGGCGAGCGCTGACCCGGGGCGAATCGAGTTCCGGCGCCGCGGCCCGAGGCCGTAGCATCAGCGGTCCATGAGCCAGACCGAGCCGCCCGCCGTGACCGCCGACTCCCTCGTCCCCGAGGTGGTCGAGGGCGACGGCGCGGCCGCGGCCGCCGAGCAGGTCACCCGACCCACCAAGCTCATCCGCATCGCCACGATGGTGCGCACCATGCTCGACGAGGTGCGCCGAGCCCCGCTCGACGACGAGGGCCGCCGGGCCCTGCGCGAGATCCACGAACGGGCGGTCGGCGAACTCGAGAGCGTGCTCTCCCCCGACCTGCGCGACGAGCTCGAGACGATGGTGCTGCCGTTCTCCTCGGACACCCCCACCGAGTCCGAGCTGCGCATCGCCCAGGCCCAACTCGTCGGCTGGCTCGAGGGCCTCTTCCACGGCATTCAGGCGACCCTCTTCACCCAGCAGGCCATGGCCCAGCAGCAGATCGAGGAGATGCGCACCCAGCGCCCCCTCGCCATGGGCGGCGGCCCCGACGAGCGTCCCCCCGGCGCCTACCTCTAGACCCGAGGACTTCCCCGTGACGACGACCGACTGGTCCCCCGCGTCCTGGCACGACCGCCCCGCGGCCCAGCAGCCCACCTACACCGACCCGGCCGCACTGCGGGGCGCGCTCGACGAGCTCGCCGCCATGCCGCCGCTCGTGTTCGCGGGCGAGGCCCGCACGCTCACCGCCCTCCTCGCCGAGGCCGCAGCCGGACGCGCCTTCGTGCTCCAGGCCGGCGACTGCGCCGAGTCCTTCGAGGCGTTCAGTGCGAACTCGATCCGCGACAAGCTCAAGGTCATCCTCCAGATGTCGGTCGTGCTCATGTACTCGACCGGCGTGCCGGTGGTGAAGCTCGCCCGCATCGCCGGGCAGTACGCGAAGCCCCGGTCGTCCGATGTCGAGACGCGCGACGGCATCGAACTGCCCTCGTTCCGCGGCGACATGGTGAACGACATCGCGTTCGACGCCGCGGCCCGCGTGCCCGACCCCCAGCGCATGGTGCGCGGCTACTACCAGTCGGCGGCCACCCTCAACCTCGTGCGCGCCCTGGCCAAGGGCGGCTTCGCCGACCTCGCCCGGGTGCATGCGTGGAACCAGGAGTTCGCGGCGGCCAGCGGCGAGGGCCGGCGCTACGAGGAGATGGCGGCTGAGATCGAGCGGGCCCTCACCTTCATGAAGGCCTGCGGCATCGACCTCAACGGCGAGCTCGCCCTCCACGAGGTCGACGTGTTCACCTCGCACGAGGCGCTCCTACTCAGCTACGAGGAGGCCCTCACCCGGCAGGACTCCCTCACCGGCGACTGGTACGACACCTCGGCCCACATGCTCTGGATCGGCGAGCGCACCCGGCAGGTCGACGGCGCGCACGTCGAGTTCCTGCGCGGCGTCGGCAACCCGCTCGGCGTGAAGGTCGGCCCGAGGGCCTCGACCGACGACGTGCTCGCGCTCTGCGACGTGCTCGACCCCGACCACACCCCGGGGCGCCTCACCCTCATCTCGCGCATGGGCGCCGACACCGTCACCGACGCGCTCCCCCGCCTGCTCGACGCCGTGAAGGCATCCGGCCACCCGGTCGTGTGGACGTGCGACCCGATGCACGGCAACACCTACCAGCACGCCTCCGGGTACAAGACCCGCGACTTCACCGCCGTGATGCGGGAACTGCGCGGCTTCTTCGACGCGTGCAAGGGCTCCGGCGTCTGGCCGGGTGGCGTGCACATCGAGCTCACCGGCGAGGACGTCACCGAGTGCCTCGGCGGCTCGGGCGAGGTGCTCGGCGAGCAGCTCGAGGAGCGCTACGAGACCATGTGCGACCCGCGCCTCAACGCGCGCCAGTCGCTCGACCTCGCCTTCCAGGTCGCCGAACTCCTCCGCGGCTGACCGGCGCCGCCGGGGCCGGTCGCGCCGAACCGCCCGCGTCGGGCCGGGTCAGTCGGCGAGCTTCGGGTCGATGCCCATCTCGGCGTACTCGTCCTCGAGGTCGGCCACGACCCGGGCCTCGGCGTCCGGGGTGGCGTGGGCCGGGAGGAACAGCAACGCCACGAGGATGCCGACCGCCGAGACGGCGCCGGCGACGATGAAGCCCGTGCGCATGCCGTGCACGTACGCGAGGTGCGACTTCGTGACGAGTTCGGCGGCGAGGCGCTGGGCGAAGGCCGGGCCCTTGGCGAGCTGCTCGGCCACGATGCCCGCGGTGCCGACGCCGTCGAGCGCGAGACCTTGGAGCGGCGCCGGGATGCGGGTGCCGGTGATCCACGGGCGCAGGCTCGAGGTGTAGCCGGAGGCGAGCAGCGACCCGATGACGGCCACGCCGAGCGCGCCGCCCACCTGTCGGGTCGTGTCGTTCACCGCCGAACCCACCCCCGCCTTGGCGAGCGGCAGCGCGCTCATGACGCTCTCGGTGGCGGGGGCCATCACGAGGGCCATGCCGCCGGCGAGGCACATCATGCGCAGCATGATCCAGAGGTACGGGGTGTCGACGGTCATCGTGGCCAGCAGGAACAACCCGATCGTCACCACGGTCAGCCCGGCGGCCACCGTGATCTTCGTGCCGAGCCTCGCGACGATGCGCGCGCTGTTCGGGGCGATGAGGAGCATGACGAGCGAGAACGGCACGAACCGCACTCCGGTCTGCAGCGGCGTGTAGCCGAGCACGAACTGCAGGTACTGGCCGATGAGGAACATCGAGCCGAACATCGCGAAGAACACGAACGTGATCGAGCCGCTCGCGGCGCTGAACCGTGGGTTCTTGAAGAAGCGCATGTCGAGCATCGGGTGCTCGGTGTGGAGTTCCCACGCAATGAACACGCCGATGAGCGCCAGGCCCGCGCCGATCGCGCCGAGCACCGCCGGGTCGGTCCAGCCCTTGCCCGGCGCCTCGATGAGACCCCAGAGCAGCACGGCGAGTCCGGCGATGGACAGCATCGCCCCGAGCGGATCGAGCTTCGACGCCGAGGGGTCCTTCGAGGTCGGGATGATCGAGAGGCCGGCGATCACGCCGATCGCCACGATCGGCACGTTCACGAGGAACACCGACTGCCACGAGAAGTGCGCAAGCAGCAGACCGCCGAGGAGCGGGCCGAGCGAGCCACCGACCCCGGACGCTCCCGCCCAGATGCCGATCGCCTTGCCCCGCTCGTGGGCCGGGAAGACGTTCGTGATGATCGAGAGCGTCGCCGGCATGATGAAGGCGCCGCCGATCCCCATGAACGCCCGCACCCCGATGAGGGTGGAGGCCGAGTTCACGAACCAGGCCGCCAGCGACCCGAGGCCGAACACGATGAGGCCGAACTGCAGCGCGCCCCGCCGACCGAACCGGTCACCGAGCGCGCCGGCGACGAGCAGCAGGCCCGCGAACACGAGGGTGTAGGAGTCAACGATCCACTGGATCTGGCTCGTGCTCGCATCCAGGTCGCGCACGATCGTCGGGATCGCGACGTTGAGGATCGAGTTGTCGAGCACGATCACGAGCAGGCTGAAGCACAGCACCGCGAGGATCAGCCAGCGCCGGTGGTACGCCTCCTGCTGGACATGCAGCTCGTGCTGCGAGGGCGCGGTGGGCATGACCATGGAGAGGGGCTCCCGGAGAGGGGGACGGCGCAGCGCCGAGGGCTCCTCAGCGTAGTGACGACCCCCGGTGCCATCGGCACGCAGGACCTCTGACCTCGGGCCGAGTCGTCAGGACGCGGCGTCTATGGCGGCGAGGGCGCGGGCCACGGCCCCGTCGCTCGCGTTCGTCATCGGCAGGCGCAGATCGGGCGTCGGGATGAGCCCCTGCGCGTGGAGCACGCCCTTGAAGATCGCCGGGTTCGGCTCGGTGAAGCAGGCCTGCACCACCGGCAGCAGCGCCTCGTGGTGGACCCGGCTCTCGGCGATGCGGCCGGCGAGCGCGTCCTCGACGAGGGCGACGAAGCGTGCCGTGCACACGTGCGCGGACGCCGCGATCACCCCGGTCCCGCCGAGCACGATCATCGGGAGCATGAAGGGGTCCTCACCGCAGAGCACGTCGAAGGCGGCCGGCTTCTCGGCGAGCACCTGGGCGGTGTCGCCGTCGATGCCACCGACCGACTGCTTGATGCCGGCAATGTTCGGGTGCGCCGCGAGTTCGAGGATCGACGCCGCCCCGAGGCCGCGGCCCGTGCGGTACGGGATGTTGTAGAGCACGACCGGCACCGGGCTGGCGTCAGCGACCGCCCGCATGTGGGCGACGACGCCGGCCTCGCTCGGACGCACGTAGTACGGGGTGACGACGAGCACCGAGGTCACCGCGGCGTTGCCCCGCAGCGACTCGGCCTTCGCGATCGTCGTGCGGGTGCTGTTCGTCCCGACGCCGACCATGAGCGGTGCGGAACGCTCGGAGCAGACCTGCGAGCAGACCTCGATGACCGCGCGCTGCTCGTCGGCGTCGAGCGCGGCCGACTCGCCAGTCGTGCCGAGCGCAACGATGCCGGTCGCACCGGCGTCGAGGTAGTGGTGCGAGAGCGAGGCCACCGCGTCGAGTGCCACCGAGCCATCGGCTGCGAACGGGGTGATGAGCGGGACGTGGACGCCGCGGAGTTCGAGGGGGCTCGGCACGGCGCTCACCGTACCCGCCGCACCCCACGGCTAGCCTGCCGAACCATGCCGGATTGGCTCATCGTCGTCCTCGGGATCGGCATCGGGTTCGGGACCGGCGTCCTCTCCGGGATGTTCGGCGTCGGCGGCGCCGTGATCTCCACGCCGTCGATCCAGGCCCTCGGCGCGACGCCCTACGAGGCGGTCGGCTCAACCGTGCCTGCGATCGTGCCCGGTGCGATCAGCGGCACGCTGCGGTACCTGCGCGAGGGCTACGTGCACCTCGACTCGGTGGCCTGGGTGGCCGTCCCCGGGGTCGCCGCCACCATCACCGGTGCGCTCCTCACCCGGGTCGTGCCGGGCGACGGCCACCTCCTCATGATCGCCACCGCGCTGCTCGTCGGGTACAGCGGCTGGCAGACCGCCCGCGGATCGGATGCGAACCGGAACCTCGACGCCGCCGCGGTCCGCCGCGACTCCTGGTGGCGCCTCGGGCTCATCGGCCTCGCTGCCGGCACGCTCTCCGGCCTGCTCGGCATCGGCGGCGGGATCCTCATGGTGCCGCTGTTCGTGCAGTGGCTGCACATGCCGATCAAGAACGCGATCGGCACCTCGCTCGCCTGCGTCGGGATCTTCGCGGTGCCGAGCGCGGTCGTGCACCAACTCGAGGGCAACATCAACTGGCTGTACGCGGCGCCGCTGTGCGTCGCCGTGATCCCGGGCGCGCGCCTCGGCGCGCACCTCGCGATCACGAGCGCCGAGAACCTGCTCCGCCGGGCCGTCGGCGTGTTCCTCGGCCTGGTCTCGGTGGTGTACGCGGCCGGCAACGTCGTCGCCCTCGTGCGGGGCTGAGCGAGCATGCGCATCCTCCTCATCGTGAACACCGCGGCCTCATCGTTCTCGGCCCGCAAGCGGGTCGTGATCCAGAAGGCCCTCGGGTCGGACCACGAGGTCGAGGTCGTCGAGACCGTGCGCGGCGGGCACGCCTCACGCCTCGCCCGGGCCGCGGCGCACGAGGGCGTCGAGGTGGTGGCCGTGCTCGGCGGCGACGGCACGCTCAACGAGGCGGCCAACGGCCTCGTCGGCACCGACGCCGCGCTCGCTCCCCTCCCCGGAGGATCGACGAACGTCTACGCCCGCACGATCGGCGTGACGAACGACGCGGTCGAGGCCACCGGCCAGCTGCTCGCGTCGCTCGAGCGCGAGTCGTTCCGACGGGTCGGCCTCGGCAAGGTGGAGGACCGCTTCTTCCTGTTCCACTGCGGCATCGGCTTCGACGCGGCCGTCGTCGAACGGGTCGAGGCCCGTCGCAACCTCAAGCGACTCGCGCCGCACCCCGTGTTCGCAGCGACCGCGTTCGACTCGTGGCTGCGCACGTACGACCACCGGGCCGGGCGGTTCGTGGTCGAACTCGACGACGGCACGACGATCGCCGGCGGCACCATGGCGATCGTGGCGAAGACGAGCCCGTACACGTTCGTCGGGAACCGGCCGATCGTGGTGACCCCCCGGGTCGGCCTCGACACCCCGCTCTCCCTCGCCGTGCTCAAGGCCCACCGGGCCGCCCCGATGCTGGGGCTGGCCGCTCGGGCGATCATCGGCCAGCACGGCATGGGGCGATCGCACGCCGCCGTCGTGCGGGACGGGGTTGCGGGCGTCACGATCACCGCAGCCGACCCGATCCCCCACCAGGCCGACGGCGAGTACCTCGGCGAGGCCACCCGCCTCCGCCTCGAGCACCACCCGGCCTGCCTCACGATCGTGACCCCGACGGCCTGATCCGGGCCCGATGGGCCCGCCGGGCCCCCGGAGCCGCTCCCGGCGCAGGGTCCCGACAGCGGACCTGCGGAGAATGTCCGACCCCTCTGCATACTGGACCCCATCGTCCGGCGGAGGGAGTCCGGACCGACTGGCAGGGGGCCGACCCATGACCGCACTCACCACACCGATCCACGCAGAGCAGGTGACCACGACCGACGCGGCCGTGATCATCTCCGACCTGACCGAGTACGACGGCGACGTGCTCCGGGTCGTTGCCGACGCACCCGACCCCGCCGCCGCCGTGCACACCTGCCTGCAGGTGGGCGCCAAGGCGCTGCGCGCCGCCGGCACCGCCGTCGACGTCGCCGTCGTGGAGCAGTCCTTCGACGCGATGGCGACGCGGTTCGACTCGAAGGTCGAGGAGGCTGTGAACCAGATCGCGCAGTCGGCAACGGCGCTGCTCGACGCTGAGGAGGGCAGCCTCCCCGCGGCCCTGGACGGTTTCCACGAGCGTCTCGCCGGGCTGCTCGGCGAGACCTTCGACCCCGAGTCGAAGTCGAGCGTGGTCACCAGCATCGAGCAGCTTGTCCAGGACGTCGTCACCGCTGCCGTTCGACAGGTGGGCGACCTCGTCGACCCGAAGGGAGACGAGAGCCCCCTCGGCCAGCTGCGCCTCGCGCTCGCGAAGGAGGTCCAGGAGAGCACCGAGAAGGTCGCGAAGGAGCTGCACGAGTTCCGCGCTGCGCTCGGCATCGCCGGAGCCGTCGAGGAGCAGCACGCGAAGTCGACGGCGAAGGGCGTCGAATTCGAGGACATCCTCGACGAGGCACTCGCGCCGTACACCTCCGTGCACGGCGACTCCTGCGAGCAGACGGGAAGCCTCCTCGGCGCGACGTCGGAGAAGGTCGGCGACCTCGTCATCGAGATCAACGCGGACGACACCGTCGGGTACGAGGCACGCATTGTCGTGGAGGCCAAGCGGAAGAAGATGTCACTTCGGACCATCGAGGACGAGCTCATCCGCGCCCTCGACAACCGTGAGGCGCTCGTCGCCGTCGCGGTGTTCGACTCGCAGGCGAACTCACCGTTCAAGGTGCCGTTCCACTACAGCGGCGACCTTGCGTACGCCGTGTACGACCCGTCGACCGGCGACGACTCGGCACTGCGCCTCGCGTACATGTGGGCGCGTTGGGTCGCTCGCCGCAAGGTCGCTGCGACCGCCGGAGACTCGGCGGCGTTCGACGTCGAGACAGCGCAGGCGCTCATCGAAGAGGCAACGACGGCGTTGAAGCGCATCTCGACCATCAAGCGCAATCACTCCACCGCGACGCGGGCCATCAACCAGGCCGCCACCGAGAC
>JBJTWK010000068.1:0-5841 GCA_046081705.1 Actinomycetes bacterium
CACGCCGCGCTGCCAATCGCCTCGGCCACCGGACCGGCCCGGTTCCGCCCGGGTCGTCGATGTCCTCGGCCCTCGTCACGGGCCCGCCACCGGCGCAGATCGCCGCGGACCGGCGTCGGGACCTTTCGCGCCAGCTGACCGAAGGAGGCTGGGATCGGCACCTGCGTGGCCGTCCGACCGCGACGGATCGTTCGCTGGTTGGGCGATGAGGGACGCGAACCCCCGACCTCTGCCGTGTGAAGGCACGCGGGCACCCTTACGGGAGGCGGGTATCGACCCCGACATTGCCTCTGACCTGCGGTAACGCTCGCGACTGCTCGCGATAGTTCGCGCCGTTTCGCGATGAGTTGTGGGCCGAGTGTGGGCCGAGGTTCGCTACCTGGCCTGGGTCGGACGGCCTATGGATGACCGGTGGCGTCCGGGGAGCATCGATCCCGAGGCGCTAGGCGTTCACCCGTCAGATTGCCCCCTTGCGTCGGTCACGCTCAGCGCGCAAGGCTCCCACCCATGATCAAGCGCTTCAGGTGGGTTCTCGCAGGTCTGATCGCCGGTCTCCTCGTCGGAGGGGTCGCCTACGCGGGCTACACCGTCGGAATCGTTGAACCAAGTGCCGGCGATCGCTGGTATGCGTGCGTCAGCAACACCGGCCAAGTGCGAGAAGACACCCTTCGCCTCAACAACCCTCCGGCCGAATGCCCGCGAGCGACCGACAGGATCCGCGCATGGAATGCGAAGGGTCCTACGGGCGCAACCGGAACGACCGGGTCCACAGGTACTGGAGGAGTCACCGGCGCTACCGGTGCTCAGGGCACCATCGGCGCTACCGGGCCAGCGGGCCCGACAGGTCCTCAGGGTGTGGCTGGTCCTACGGGTTCTACGGGCGCAACCGGACCGACGGGGGCACCGGGCTCCACCGGACCGACGGGAGCTACCGGCGTTCAAGGTGAGACGGGCGCTACCGGACCGACCGGTGCGACCGGGCTCCTCGGCCAGCTCATCGTGAAGGACAAAGAGATCACCGTGGTACCCGGCGGCACCCAATCGGCCTTCGTGGTATGCCCAGACGGCTATCGCGCGATCTCAGGAGGGTTCAAGCTCGATGGTTACCGAGATTACGACATCGTAAAGAACGGTCCGACAGGCGGCGGGCAATTTTGGGAAGTGGTCGTAACAAACAACAGTCCCGATCCAGGGATTTTGGTGGCGTACGCATACTGCGCCGCCGTGACGATCGACTACCAGGGCGAAAACCCGTTCTTTATGTGAAGCCAAGGAAGCGAAGCGACCGACGGTAGGACGTCCGCAGCGCAACGACCGCACCCCTTGTGGCGTGCGACCCCGTGCGCTCGTGCCGGCGTCTGGCGACCTCGAGCATCTCTGACCGCTGCGCCGCCGCGAGGACGAGCGGCTCTTCGCCCGCCTGCGCGCAGGGCGTGAGCAGTCCAGCAACGTGATCGCGCTGCACCGCTGACCTCGTTTGTGGCACAGATGTGGCACAGAGGCCTTCTACGTCACCCTGAGCTCGCGCTCGAGGGGCGCAACTCCGCACGGGTGCTCGTGGGCGATGAGGGACTCGAACCCCCGACCTCTGCCGTGTGAAGGCAGCGCTCTAACCGACTGAGCCAATCGCCCGAGGGCCGAGAGCGTACATCCCGGGCGCCCGGGCACCCCGGGCCGGGGCCCGGGCGGAGTCCGGACCCGAAACGGTTCCGCACGGAGGTCCGCCCGTGGGGGATAATCACCGGCCCGCACCCCATCCGTGCGGACCGGTCGAGGTCAGGTGGCCAGGTGCCCAGAAAAGGTCGAGCACGGCGGTTCCGTGAGGCCCGCGAGCTGAAGCAGGGATTCGACGACGGCCTGTTCCGCGAGGAGGGACGGTCCCTCGCCGACGTCGACGACGACGACGCCGGCGTGGTGTACCTCGACGACGAGGACGATGCGGCCGAACCCGAGCCGTGGGACCCCGACGAGCGCGCCGAGGGTTGATCCTGCCGACCTGACCGTTCAGGCCGACCGCGGGGGCGGCGCCTCCGGGTCGATCCCGAACCCGTCGATCGCGCCACGCACCACCATCGGGTCCATCCGACCCGTGGCCGCGAGTTCCGCCAGTGCCGCCACGCAGATGTGGGCCGCGTCCACCTCGAAGTGGCGTCGGAGCGCCGCACGGGTGTCCGAGAACCCGTAGCCGTCGGTGCCGAGCGCGACGAACGGCCGACGCACCCACCGTGCGATCTGGTCGGCCACCGAGACCATGAAGTCGCTCACCGCCACGACGGGTGCGTCGGATGCGCCCAGACACTCGGTGACGTAGGGCTCGCGCGCCGGGCGATCGGGATGCAGCCGGTTCCACCGCGCCACATCGAGCGCATCGTCCCGGAGTGCCTTCCACGAGGTGGCGCTCCACACCTCGGCCTCGACGCCGAAGCGCTCGGCGAGGAGGTCTCGGGCCTCGAGCGCGGCCCCCATCGCCGAACCGCTCGCGAGGATCGACACGTCGGCCCGTTCCCCGGCGGGCGGCGCCGCGAACGGGTAGAGGCCGTGGACGATGCCGTCATCGACCCCGGTCGGCGCAGCCGGCATGACGATGTTCTCGTTGTAGAGGGTCAGGTAGTAGAAGCAGTCCTCGGGTGCCGGGCCGTACATCCGCTCGATGCCGTCGCGCACGATCACCGCGGTCTCGAAGGCGAAGGCCGGGTCGTAGGCACGAAGGTTGGGGACGACCGACGCGAGCACGTGACTGTGCCCGTCGTTGTGCTGCAGACCCTCCCCCGCAAGGGTGGTCCGACCCGCGGTCGCGCCGAGCAGGAACCCACGGCCGAGTTGATCCCCGAACGCCCAGATGAGATCGCCGACCCGCTGGAACCCGAACATCGAGTAGAAGGTGAAGAACGGGATGAGCGGTTCGCCCCAGGTCGAGTAGGCGGTCCCGGCGGCGGTGAACATGGCGAGCGCCCCCGCCTCGTTGATGCCCTCCTCGAGCACCTGACCGTCGGTCGCCTCGCGGTAGGCCAGGAGCAGGCTCGCGTCGACCGGCTCGTAACGCTGCCCACCGGGCGCGTAGATGCGGTACTCGCGGAAGAGCGCGTCCATCCCGAAGGTGCGCGCCTCGTCGGGGATGATCGGGACGACCCGATCGCCGATCGTCGGATCCGCGAGCAGGCTGCGCAGCAGGCGCGTGAAGGCGGTCGTCGTGCTCGCGCCGGGCCGTCCGCCCGAACCGGCGGCGAACTCGTCGAAGACGGCCGGGGCCGGCGCGGGCAGCGCGGGGGCGGCGCTTCGACGGGACGGGAGCGGTCCGCCGAGGGCACGACGCCGGGCCTGCAGGTACTCGAACTCCTCGCTCCCGGCCGGGAATCGGAAGAACGGCGGCACGCCGTCGGCGAGGTCGGCGTCCGGGATCGGGAGCCGCATCCGGTCCCGGAAGGAGTGGAGTTCGGGCGTCGACATCCGCTTGATCTGGTGCGTGGCGTTGCGGGCCTCGATGTCACGGCCGAGGGCCCAACCCTTCACCGTCTTGGCGAGGATCACGGTCGGCTGGCCCCGATGGGCGATCGCCGCGGCGAACGCGTTGTAGACCTTCACGTCGTCGTGCCCACCCCGCGGCAGGCGCTGCAGCGCGTCGTCATCGAGGTGCTCAACGAGCGCGGCGAGCCGGGGGTCGCTCCCGAAGAAGTGCTCCCGGATGTAGGCCCCGCTCTCCACCGAGTACTTCTGGAACTCGCCGTCGACGATCTCGTTCATGCGGTCGACGAGCAACCCGTCGACGTCGGCGGCGAGCAGCGGGTCCCACCCGGCACCCCAGATCACCTTGATGACGTTCCAGCCCGCACCGCCGAAGATCGCCTCGTGCTCCTGGATGATCTTGGCGTTGCCGCGCACCGGTCCGTCGAGGCGTTGCAGGTTGCAGTTCACGACGAACGTGAGGTTGTCGAGGCGCTCTCGTGCGGCGATGGCGAGGCCCGCGAGCGACTCCGGTTCGTCCATCTCGCCGTCACCCACGAAGCACCACACGTGGGCCGCCGAGGTGTCGAGGATGCCCCGGTGCGCGAGGTAGCGGTTGCAGCGCGCCTGCGCCACCGCATTGAGCGGCCCGAGCCCCATGGACACCGTCGGGAACTGCCAGAACTCCGGCATCCGGCGGGGATGCGGGTAGGAGGGCAACCCGGTCCCGGAGAGCTGCCGGCGGAACGCGTCGAGGCGGGCCTCGTCGAACCGGCCCTCGACGAACGCCCGCGCGTAGATGCCCGGGGCGGAGTGGCCCTGGAAGTAGACCTGATCGCCGCCGCCCGGAGCCTCCGGACCCCGGAAGAAGTGGTTGAAGCCCACCTCGTAGAGCGCAGCCGCCGAGGAGTAGGTCGACAGGTGCCCGCCGATCCCCTCGTGGAGCAGGTTCGCCCGATCGACCATCGCCACGGCGTTCCAGCGGACCGCGCACCGGATCCGGCGCTCCAGTCCGGGATCCCCGGGGAACGGGAGCTCATCGTCGACCGGGATCGTGTTCACGTACGGCGTGACCCGCATCGGACCGAGGCCCACCGCGAGGTCGTTCGCCCGGTCGAGCAGGCGGTGGAGCAGGTAGCGGGCCCGGCCCGGACCCCGACCGGCCACCACGGCCTCGAGCGACTCCACCCACTCGGCCGTCTCCTCCGGATCGGGGTCCGGCAACTGGTGCACGAAGTCGTCGCGATCCATCGAAGATCCTCCTCCACCGGAGGCTAGGCCCGAGGGCCCACGATCCGCGCCGCACCTCTGCCGCCGGGGCGTCGATGTGCACGAACCGCTCAGGTCGGTCGATTCCCACGCCGATGGAAGAACCGGCCCACACCGGGCCCCGAATCCCTCAGGAGTCGAGACCATGCGCAACCGACGCACCCGCGACCTCTCGGAACCCCGCGCCACCGAGGCCGGGCTGCTCTTCGCCGTCATGATCGCCGGGATCGCCTTCGCGGCCGCAGTCGGCGGTCCCCAGGTCGTCCACCTCGTCCAGAGCATCAACCCGCCGATGCCCTGACGGATCGATCTCATCAGGATTGGCGTATCCCGGGCCGTACGTGGGTCTTACGCTGCCACCGGACCGGACACGGGAGACGAGGTTTCACATGGAGCAGATGCAGCAGCGAATCGCCCGAGCCCTGCTCCGCGCCCACATCGCCCTGCGTTCCGGCGGCGAAGCCGGGGCGACCTCGGTCGAGTACGCCATCATCGCCTCGCTCATCGCGGCGGTGATCATCGGCGCCGTCGGCCTGCTGGGCCTGGCCACTGAACGCAACTTCCGCGATCTGACCGACCTAACTTCCGCGATCTGACCGACCTGATGTCCTGACCGTCGGGTCCGCCGGGGTACCGGCGTGCCGAGGCCCGGCCTCGCGGCCGGGCCCTCATGGAGACCCTCCAGCCGAGCAGGTCTCCGCGGTGGGCGATAGAGGACTTGAACCTCTGACCCCTTCCGTGTCAAGGAAGTGCTCTACCTCTGAGCTAATCGCCCGCGGGCCCGGGACAGTAGCAGCGGCCCCTGTCGGCCCCGGACGCCGGAGAGGCCACCCTCGGATCCGTATTCAACCCGGCGGCCCCGGCGACCGATAGGTCATCCGACCCGGCGGTGCCGGGCATGATGATGATCGGAAGGAGGGGCAGGTGCACGAGCAGGAACTCCCCGCGCTGCGGCCGTTCGCCGCGGGAGCCGAGGACCGCTACCGCGGGCCCGACCGCCGTGGGTCGATGGCCGGTGTGCTGGCATTCCCGCTGCCCGTGCCCCTCACCGCCGTCGCGGCGGCTGCGGTGATCGCCGTCATCGGACTCCGGGCGGCGCCCGGGATCGACGCCTCACTCGCGGCGGCCAGC